>NZ_BAABJO010000029.1:0-121702 GCF_039543345.1 Pseudonocardia adelaidensis
CAGGTTCTCGCTGCGTGTGCCGGGCGGCGGCCCTCGTACCGGGCGTACTCGGGACGTCGGCCGGTGCGCGCAGCGTGGGGCTGGGCCGCCGAATTGTTCGGCGGACTTCCGGCGGGGGGCACTAGCGTTCGACCGCCGGCGCGAGGGCCGGCGGGGGGCACGGGCCGGGCATGAACGAGAGCGGGCTGCGCGAGCGGCAGCAGCACCATCCGAACCGGCAGCAGTCGAGCCGGCACAGACGGGCCCGGCACCATCCCGCGCCGCCGCTCACCTGGCGCCGCCTCGCCGGGCGCACCAGCACCGTGGTCGGCACGGTCGTCGTCATCGCCGCCGTTGCCGAGACGCTCGGTGCCGTGGTGGCGGGCCGGGTGGCCGAACACCCCGGCGTCGGGCTCGTCGGGCTGCTCGGCGCGCTGCTGGTCGGCGCCACCGTCCTCGACACGGCTGGCCGCACCGCGTTCTCCGGGGTCGTCGGGCACGCCGAGGGCCGGCTGCGGGCCGACCTGCTGCACGCCGCGCTCCACCAGCCGCTGCCGGCGCTGGAGGAGCAGGCCGTCGGGGAGGTGCTCGACCGCGTCGACGACGACCCCCGCCAGCTCGGCGTCCTGGTGCGGCGCACCGGCTGGCAGCTCGGGCACGCCGCGCTGCGGTCCGTGCTGGCCTGGGTGGCCGCCGGGCTCACCTGGTGGCCGGCCTGGATCGCCTTCCCGGTCGTCGGGCTGCTGGTGGTCGCCGTGGTGCGCCCGCTCACCGCCGCCATCGCCGAGCGCAAGCTCGCGGAGGAGGCCGCGTGGTCGGACCACTCAGCCCAGCTGGAGGAGGCCGTAGCGGGGCGCGACGACGTGCGCTCCTCGCTCGGTCAGGCGCACGTCGTGCGGCAGTACGCGCTGCGTTCGCGGGAGGTACTGCGCCGCGTCGCGGCCACGTGTGCCGCCTCCACGCGGGTGGGGCTGCGCACCGGGCTGGTCCTGCACGGGATGCTCGCCGCGCTCGCCGTGGCCGGCGCCGCCCTCGTCGGCGGGGGCTCGCTCGGGGTGGCGGAGCTCGTCACGCTGTGGCTGCTCTTCACCACGTTCGGCGGGCAGCTGAACAACATCAGCATGCAGATGCCGGAGGTGCAGGCCGGCCTGGGCGCGCTCCAGCGCGTCCGCGGCCTGCTCGCGGCGCCGCAGGAACCGGAGGGCGGACACCGGGTGCCGGCAGGACCGGCGGCCGTGGAGGTCCGGGACCTCACGTTCGGCTATCCCGGCGGCTTCGCGTTGCGGTCGGTCGACCTCACCGTGCCCGCCGGCACGACGTGCGCGCTGGTCGGGCGCACCGGTGCGGGCAAGTCCACGCTCGCCAAGCTGCTGTCGCGCGCCGTGGAGCCGCCACCGGGCAGCGTGTTCCTCGCCGGGCAGGACGTGACCACCACCGACCTGGCGGACCTGCGCCGGGCCGTCGGCGTGGTCACCCAGCGCACGGAGATCCTCGCGGCCACGCTCGAGGAGAACATCACGCTCTTCGGTGACGTCCCGCGGGCCGCGGTGGACGCCGCCGTCGACGCGCTCGGCCTGTCCGGGTGGGTGGCCGCGCTGCCCGACGGCCTGCAGACCCGGCTCGGTGCCGGCGGCACCACCCTGTCCGCGGGCGAGGAGCAGCTGGTGGCGTTCGCCCGGCTGCTCGTGCGGGACGTCGCGGTCGTCGTGCTCGACGAGGCCACAGCGCGCATGGACCCGCAGACCGAGCGCCGCGTCACCCGCGCCGCCGACCGGCTCCTCGCGGGGCGCACCGGCATCGTCATCGCACACCGGCTCTCCACCACCCGCCGCTGCCACGCCGTGGCGGTGCTCGACGGCGGGTGCGTGGTGCAGCACGGCGATCGCGCCCGGCTCGCGGCCGAGCCGGGACCGTTCCGCGACCTGCTCGCCGCGGCCGGCGACGGCGATCCCGCCGTCGAGCCCGCCGCTCCCCGGTTCGCCACCGCGGTCCGCCGCCCGCCGAAACCCGCTCCCCCGCGGGTACGTGCACCCCTGGCCCGCACGGTGCTGCGCACGATGGTCGCCCACCCCCGCTGGGGCGTGCTGGGTGGCATCGCCTTCCTCGTGGCGTCGCTGCTGGGGGTGTGGGGGGCGGTCACGGGCTGGCTGTGGGGCCGGCTCGTGAGCGCGCTCGAACACGGGACGTCGCCGTGGAGCTCGGCCGCCGCCCTGGCCACGACGCTGCTGCTCGCGCCGCTGGCCCTTGCGATCGCCTTCCGCACCTACCCGCAGTGGTGGTCGGCCGTCACGCTGCGGATGCGCCTCGCCGTGCTGTGCGGGCAGACCATGCAGCGACGGCTGGCGTGCACCCCCGCGGGCGAGGTGGTGGCGAGGGCGTTGGACTCCGACCGCCTCGTGCTCTACGTCGACCGCTGGGTCGACGTCGTCAACGGAACCCTCGTCGTGCTGGCGACGGCGATCGCGAGCCAGAACCCGCTCGCAGGAGGTGTCCTCGGCGCCGTGCTGCTCGTGTCCGCGGCGGTGTCGGCCCTCGGTGCCCCGTTGGCGGGGTCGTCGGCACGTGTCGCGGGCGACGCACGGGCCCGGTTCGGGGCGACGCTGGTGTCGGTGCTCGACGCCGCGCGCACCGTCAAGCTCGCCGCGGCCACGGCGGCGGTGCAGGCGCACCTGCGCCGGGTGGACGGGCACCGGGTCGCGGCCGCGGTGCGCGAGCAGCGGGTGCGCATGCTGCTGGAGGGCGCGCCCGCGCTGCTCACGCAGCTCGGCGTGGTGACGGCGTGGGCGGTGCACCTCGCGGGCGGCTGGGACCTCGCCACCGCCCTGCTGGTCGCCACCGTGGTGAGCGGGTCCGGCTGGTTCGGCGTGGTGTTCGGCGCCGCCGTCACCGAGGCGCCGGTGGCGCACCGCTGGCTGCAGGCCACGTCCGAGCTCGCAGGCGGCGCCGACATCACCCGGGTACCGCCCGGCGTCGACCTCACGGCCGGCACGGCCCCCGCGCCCCCGGCACCCGGCCGGGTGCCGCTCGAACGCCTCTGCCTCGACCGCGTCACCGCCGTGCACGACGACGGCACCGTCGGCGTGCGGGACGTCGACCTCACGATCGAGGCCGGCTCGCTCGTGCTCCTCACGGGTCGCGTCGGCTCGGGCAAGTCCAGCCTGCTCGCCAGCCTCGCCGGGCTGGTCGACCACGAGGGCAGCATCCGCTGGAACGACCGCGAGGTCGACGACCCCGAGCTGTTCCTGCGCCCCGGTCAGGTGGCCTACGTCGGCCAGGTGCCGCGCGTGCTGTCCGGCTCGTTCTCCGACAACATCGCGCTCGACCACGACCGGCGGCTGCTGCGCGCGCTCGACGACGCCCGCCTCGAGGCCGACGTCGACGAGGCCGGCGGGCACGGGGCGCTGATCGGCCACCGCGGCGTCCGGCTGTCCGGCGGGCAGGTGCAGCGGCTCGCGCTGGCCAGGGCCCTCGCCACCGAGGCCGAGCTGATCGTCGCCGACGACGTGTCCTCCGCGCTCGACGCCCGCACCGAGGTGGAGCTGTGGGACGCGCTGCGCCGCCGCGGCACCACGGTGGTGGGCTGCAGCTCCAAGCGCTCCGCCCTCGCCCGCGCCGACTCGGTGGTGGTGCTGGAGGACGGGCGGATGGCGGCGACAGGGCCATGGTCCGAGCTGGCCGAACGCTGGGGCCACCTGGCCGGCTGACCAGAACCCGTGAGTGGATACGAGTGCTCTGGGGGACGGTAGCCGGCGGAGCCGGCGGGGTGGGTAGGTTCAGCCCTCGTATCCACTCACGGCCAGCCCAGGCCCTCCTCGATCCGGCTCGCCAGCAGGTCGGACATCGACGTGCTGTACGTGGCCGTCAGGTGGTTGTCGTCCATGTAGACCAGGACGTTGCCGATGACCGGCGGGCAGCGCTCCGCGTCGCACACCGCGTCGGCGATGTCGACGAAGGTGACGTTCGCCGGCACGTCGGGCAGGTCGGCCCACGGCGGGGTGGGCGCGTAGATCTCCGCGCGGTCCACGCCGCAGCCGTCGACGTCCTCGGGCCGGGTCTGCACGCAGTCGGGCACCGAGTGGTCGAATCGCGGGTTGTCGCGCAGCGCGAGCACCGGGATGCCCTGCTCGTCGAGCTTGCGCCACTGCTCGACGAAGCCGGCGGGGGTCTGCTCCGTGTGCCCGATGCGGGCGTCCCGGCTGGCGAGCGTGACGACGGCGTCGGGCTGCAGCGCGGTGATCTCGTCGGCGGCGGCGGCGTTCCAGGCCAGGCAGTCCGGCTCGTCCGGCACCACCTCGGACGCCGTGGAGAACGGGCAGGCGCCGCGCACGATGGCGATGATCTGCCAGTTGTGCCGCTCCGCGATCGGCAGCAGCGCGCCGGTGAGCTGCTGGGCGTGCGAGTCGCCCACCACCACGATCCGGCGTTCGGGCTGCACGGGCTCCTGCGTGTCCTCGGCGACGCGCAGCGGCTGCGCGCACGCGTCCATCGGGAACCCCGCCATCGGGCTGCAGTCCCACCGCTCGATGCGCACCCAGTCCTCGGTGACCGCCACCGCCGAGGGCAGCAGCGGCGCGGGCGAGACCTCCTCGTCGGAGAGCAGCGCGTGGGCACCGGGATGGGCGTCGTCGCCGAGCGCGGCCTCCGGGTCGACGCGCAGCGCGGCGGCCACCTGCCAGGTGAGCGCCACGGCGAGCACGGCCGCGGTGCAGGCCACCGTGGTCCGGACCTGCCGGCGGGTGCCGCCGCTGCGGCGGGCGAGCGGCTTCTCGACGCACTCGTGGGTGATCGCGGCGAGCACCGTGGCGGCACCGATGATCAGCGCGCCGGTGCCGAACCCGGCGGACTGCTCGCCGCTGCCCTGCAGGTACAGCACCAGCAGCGGCCAGTGCCACAGGTACAGCCCGTAGCTGATGTCACCGAGGTAGCGGGCGGGCGCCGCCGTGAGGAACCGGTCGGCGCCGAGGGACGCGCCCGTGCGGCCGGCCAGCAGCACGAGCGCCGCGCAGCCGGTGGGCCACAGCGCGGCGATGCCGGGGAAGGCCTGCGCGACGGGGATCAGCGCACCGCACGCCACGAGCCCGACCACACCGGTCCACCCCGCGGCCACCCGGGACCGCGCCGAGAGGACGACCCGGTCGCCGTGCAGCGCGAGCAGCCCGCCGAGCGCGAACTCCCACAGCCGGGTCAGCGTGTGGAAGTACGCGAGCGGCTGGTTGGTGATCGTGAGGTCGACCGAGTAGACCAGCGACGCCGCGAACACCCCGAGCAGCGCCATCGTCGCGGTGCGCCGGAGGCTGCCGGCCCGGTCGGGCTGCGCCGCGTTGCGGCAGGCCAGCGCCACCACCGCGAACAGCAGTGGCCAGAGCAGGAACACCTGCATCTGCACCGACAGCGACCAGAAGTGCTGGGCGACGCTCTCCACGTTGCCCCGGGCGGCGTAGTCCACCGAGTCGGCCGCGAGCTGCCAGTTCTCCAGGAACAGGGCCGCTGCCACGACCTCGCGCACCGTCTGGCCCCAGCGGCCCTCCGGGACCACGAGCACGGCGGCCACCGTGGTGACGACGAGGACCACGGCCGCGGCGGGCACGAGGCGCGCGAGGCTGCGGGTCCACCGGCGGCGGACGTCGAGGTCGCCGCGTTCGGCCGCGCGCACGAGCTGCCCCGTCAGCAGGAAACCGGACACCAGGAAGAACACGTCGACACCGCCGGAGACGCGGCCCACCCACACGTGGTAGACGGCGACGAGGAGGACCGCGAGCGCGCGCAGACCCTGCAGCTCCGGCCGGTAGCCCGCCGCTACACCGGGCCTCACGACCGGGTGCCCACCCGGCTGCTCACGCGGCGTCATGCAGTCCTCCCCCTCCGCGATCGGTCATCCGAGTTTAGGAAGGCGCCAGTTGCGATCTTCGGCCGCGTCCGGATCCTCACCGGATCTTGACCCTCTGGTAAGGCGATGGGCTCTACGCTGAGCGTCCGGGCCGTGAGCGCGTGGGGGGACGAGTGAGCCTGGACCTCGAGAGCACCACCCGCCCACCGGCGAGCGGCGCCGGGAGCGGCCTGCGCCGGCGGCTCCGCGTGCTCGCCACCGGTCCCACCACGCCCGACCGGCTCCGTCGCGTCGGCGCCGTCCTCGTGCTGGGGTGCCTGCTCGCCGGCGTGTTCAGCCTCGTCGACGGCTCCGCGCGCACCGGAGCGGTCCGCGACGGCGGCACGCGCATCGCCGCCGTGCACGCCGACGCCGCCGAGATGTACCGGTCGCTCGCCGACGCCGACGCGATGGCGACGAGCGGCTTCGTGTCCGGCGGGCAGGAGCCCGCGCAGCTGCGCGCCCGCTACGACCGCGACATCGCCGACACCACGGCCCGGCTGGTGCACGCCGCGGGCCTGCTGCCCGCCGACGACCCCGCGGCCCCGGCCATCGCCCCGATCTCCGCGCAACTCCCCGTCTACACCGGGCTCGTGGAGTCCGCGCGCACGCTCAACCGGCTCGGCTACCCGCTCGGGCAGTCGAACCTCGACAGCGCCTCCCGGCTGATGGCCCGCGAGATACTGCCGGCCGCCGACGAGCTGCGCGCGCTGCAGGCCACAGCTCTCACCGACGCCTTCGGCCGCGCCGCGAGCACACCGTTCGCCGTGCTGCTGATCGGACTCGCCGCGCTCGCCGCCGTGGTGGACGCCGCGGTGCGGGAACGCCGGCGCACGCAGCGCGTCCTGTCGGTGGGGCTCACGGCCGCGGCGGCCGCCGTCGTCGTGATGCTGCTGTGGTGGGTGGTCGCCACGTCGGTGGCGAGCGGCCGGCTCGGCGACGCCGAGCGGCACAGCGGCGTCGCCGACACCCTGGACGACGCCAGGGCCGCCGTGCTGCAGGCGCGCAGCAACGAGAGCCTGGTGCTGGTGGCGCGCGGCGGCGGCGCCGCCGACACGGGCTTCACCACCGCCATCGACGGCGTGCTCGGCACCACGACCGAGCCCGGCCTCCTCGCCGCCGCCGCGGACGCCGCCGAGCCGGCCACCGACGACCGGATCGCCGCGGTCCGCACCGCCGCCGACGAGTGGCGTACGGCGCACCGGACGTTGCGCGAGCTCGACGACGGCGGCCTCTACCGCGAGGCCGTCGCGTCGGCCACCGGGGAGGACCCGGGCGGTTCCGGCGCCGCGTTCGACCGGCTGGGCGGGGTGCTGGGCGAGACGATCGACGCCGAGCGGGCGGCGTTCCGGGCCGCGTCCGACGCCGCCGCGGCCGCGCTCACCGGGCTCGCGGTCGGGCCGGCCGTCCTGGCCCTCGTGGCGGCGGCCGCGGCCGCCTACGGGATCGGGCAACGGGCGGAGGAGTACCGGTGAGGCACCCCGTCGATGCCCGCAGACCGGCGATCTACCTGGTGGTGGGCGTCGTGCTCGCGCTCGGCGCCGCGCTGCTGGGCGGACCGGCCGCCACCGGCGCGCCCGCCGGGCCCGCGCCCGCGCCGCAGGCCGCAGCACCCGCTCAGCCCGCGCCCGCCTGCACCGAGGTGCGCGAGAGCCTCCGCCCGCGGGGGCCGCTGCCCGCGCCCGGCGCGATGCCGGCAGGCTCCACGATGGCCGCCATCGCCCAGCGCGGCCGGCTCATCGCCGGCGTCGACCAGGGCAAGTTCCTCACCGGGTACCGCAACTCGCTCACCGGCACCCTCGAGGGCTCCGACATCGACGTCGTCCACACGATCGCCAAGGCGATCTTCGGCGACCCGCAACGGGTGCAGTTCGTGGTGCTGAACATCGCCGACCGGGCCACCGCGCTGGAACGCGACCAGGTGGACGTGGTCGTCAACAACTTCACCGTCACCTGCGAGCGGCAGCGGACGGTGGAGTTCTCGGCCCCCTACATGCCGGCCTCGCAACGCCTCCTGGTGCCGCTGGGCAGCGGGATCCGGGAGGTCGAGGACCTCGGCGGACGCACCGTCTGCACCTCGCTCGGCTCCACCACCGAGGTCGTGCTGCGCGACCTCGGGCTCCAGGTCGAGACGCTCCCCGGGATCCCGGACTGCGTCCTGGAGATGCAGCGCGGCCGGGTCGCCGCGGTGTCGAGCGACGACGTGATCCTCGCGGGGCTCGCCGCGCAGGACCCCAACACGCGGGTGGTCGGACGGGCGCTGGACACCGCCCGCTACGCGGTGGGCATGCGACCCGACGAGCCCGACCTCGTCCGTTTCGTCAACGGGGTGCTCGAGGCCGCCCGCGCTGACGGCAGCCTCGCCGCCAGCAACCGGTTCTGGTACACCGGCCGGCTCGACCCGGTGCCGCCTCCCCCGCCGCCGGTCTACCGGGACTGATCCGAGTGGCCCGGGCCCACCAGCGTGATCGTGGTCCAGGCGCCCAGCTTGACCACGTCGCCGTCCGCCAACGGCACGGGCGTGTTGGGCGGGATCGGGTCCGGTCCGTCGCCCACGATCGTGCCGTTCGTGGAGTCGAGGTCCACCACGTCCCACCCCCCGTCGACGCGGCGGACGAGCAGCGCGTGCAGCGACGACACCCCCGGGTCCACCGGGTGGGCGGACAGGTCGATCTCCGGCTCGATGCCCCGCGACCGGCTGCGGCGCCCGATCGACAGCTGCGGGCCGTCGAGCACGAACCGCCGCTCGGTGCTGAACGCGGGGAACTGCAGCGAGCCAGCGTCCGGCCCCTGCCGGCTCAGGACGTCCTCGAACCAGGCGCGGTCGGCGCGCACCACCGCGGTCCACGTCCCGCCCGCCGGCTGGGATGCCTGCTGCGGCACGTGCTGGGACGCCTGCTGCGACGCCGCCGGGGCCCCCTCCGGCGCCGGGGCGGCGGGTGCATCGGACGGCGGCCCCAGTGCGCTGTCGTACCCGCAGACCTCGCAGAAGCGGCCCTCTCGGGCGGCCCCGCAGCTCGGGCACCGTCCGGCGGGCGCCGGGGCGGCGGGCACATCGGCCGATGCGCCCCGCAGCCGCAGCCCGCAGACGTCGCAGTACTCGCCCGTGGCGCTGCTGTGGTCCTCGGTGCAGGTGGTCATCTACTCGCCCCGCACCCGCACGGTTCGGGTGGAGCGGGTGTCGAGCGTCATCTCGTCCACGTCGGCGACGGCCTTGCGCAGCCGCACGGTGCCCGACGGGGCGTCGACCACCTCCACCACCCGCTCGAGCAGCCGGGCGGTGCCGTCGTTGCCCGACGCCGCCGCGAGCGCGACCGCGCGCCCGAGCCGGGCCGTGGCCGTGGGCTCGTCGCCCGCCTTCCGCGCCGCGAGGCCCTCCTGGATGGCCTCGGCCAGCTCCGCCTGGCCGGTGTAGTGGGCGACGCCGCGGCTGATCCGCGTCGACAGCCCGGTGTCCTCGGTCCAGATCGCCTTCACGAGGCCCTGCCCGAGCACCTCACCGGATCCGGACCGCACGACGCTCACCCGCCCGGCGAGCATCTCGTCGCCGACCGCCCCCGCCGGGACGTCGATCGCGAGGTGGTAGTCGCGGGTCTCGGCGCCCCACGAGCCGAGCGGGTAGTCGCCGCTCTGCCGGGCGGCCTCGGTGCGGCGGCCGGTCAGGTCCTCGACGGTGGACGCCACCTGCTTGACGAACCGGACGCTCGCGTCCCGCGGCGTCCACAGGCGCAGGACGAGGTCGGCCATGCTCTTGCCCATGGCCACGCCCATGATCGACTCGAAGTCGGCCGCGAGGTCGTCGGGGTCGGCCACGATGTCCACGGTGCCCAGCAGCGCGGTGGCGATCGTGCGCAGCTCGTCGACCCGCCAGTCGGTGCCCACCCCGCGGCAGTCGCAGGTGAAGGCGCCGAGCACGCCGTTCAGCGCGTTCGCGAAGTACTCCGGCGACTCACCGTTCTGGCCGTCGGTGAGCAAGATGGCGTGCTTGATCGAGCCGGGGTGCGCGCGGGCGAGTGCGCCCACGTGCGTCAGCCAGTTCCCGATCCCGGTACCGCCGTCGGCCCGCAGCCGGTCGACGAGCCGGCTCGCCTCCCACCGGGTCGTCTCGTCGGCCACGACCGTGCCGTCGGCCGGGTAGACCTGCCGCGCGACGTGGTTGCCGGCCACCACCGCGAACGACACGCCGTCGCGCAGGGCGTTGATCGCCGCCACCGTGGCCCGCCGCGCGGCGTGGATCTTGCTCCCCGTCATCGACGTGGAGCAGTCGATCACGATCACCTCGAGCACGTCGGACGCCGGGGCCGGACCGGCCGCGCCGTCCCCGGCGCCGACCGTGACGATCGCGTCGACCCGGGTGGCGTCCACCGGCAGGTAGCTGTTCTGGTCGACCTCGACGGTGAACGTCCCGGATCCGGTCGTGGCAGCGTCGGTCATCCGTGCCTCCTCTCGTTCGGGGGCTCGACCGGCACGGCGACCACCGTGATGTTGTCGCGCCCGCCCGCCTCCAGGGCGATGGCTGTGAGGGCGCGGGCGACGGCAGCCGGCCCGCCCCGTGCGAGCGCGGGCAACGCCGCCTCGGCCAGCTCCACCGCACCCGGCAGGTAGTTCCACAGCCCGTCCGAGCAGAGCAGGAGCAGCCCCGGCCCGGCCGGGCGCATGGTGACGATGTCCGGCTCGGGCTCGCCCCCGGCCCCGAGCCACCGCGTGATCGCGTGCGCCCGCCGGTCGGCCAGCGCCGCCTCCATGTCGAGCGCTCCCGCGGCGACCATCTCCGCCGCCCACGAGTGGTCCACGGTCAGCACGCGCGCGGGCTCGGCCGCGTCCGGCGCGGCCAGCCAGTAGGCCCGGCTGTCGCCGACCCACCCCACCGTGATCACCGTGCCGGGCCCCGGACCGTCCCCGGCGCCGGGCTGCACGACGGCTGCCACGAGCGTGCACGAGGGCGGGTTGCGCAGGTTGCCCTCTGCGACCGCCTCCACCGCGGCCGCGGCCTGTGCCACGGCCTCCGCCATGTCGGGCCCGCTCGGGTGCAGCAACCGCTCCAGCGCGGCGTCGGCGCCCGCGCGCGAGGCCAGCTCCGGGAAGTCCACGGTGGACACGCCGTCGCAGACCACCGCGGCGACGAGCGCCTGCGCGCCGGGCGCCGCCGTGGTCGTCTCGAGCACCCCGACGGCCATCGCGTCCTCGTTGCGGGCGTGGGAGAGCCCGCGGTCGCTCACGCCGGCGATCCGGCCGAGGTCGGCCTCGACGTGCTCGGTGCCGTCGGAGCGGCGCAACCCGCAGTTGCCGCAGTAGACCTCCCCCGCCCCGTCGACGCCACCGGACCCGTTCCCGTGGTCGGACGCGCGGCCGTTCGCGCCGCACCCGGGGCAGGGGCCCGTCGGTACCCGGGCGGCGCCGCCGCGGCGCAGCCACAGGTCGTGGCCGCAGTTCTCGCAGAAACGGTGGTCGTCCACGGCGTCTCCGCACCGGGGGCACACGGCGACCGGTGGGCTGGTCCGTTCCGGCATCGACTACACCCACGTCCGGGGGCGCACGGCGTTGGCCCGGTCGACCAGCACGACCCGGTGCGCCGGGTCGGACGCGAGCCGGGCCGAAGCGCGCAGGCTCGTCTCGAGGGCCAGCCGCAGCGACCGCTCGTCCCACGGGCACCTCAGGAGCGCGTCGCCACCCGCACCGTTCGGGGCGAGCTGCACCGCCTGCTCGAACAGGAGGGTGCGCACCCGCTCCCCGGTGGCCTCGTCGAGGCGCAGGTCCTCCACGCGCGCGGCCGCCGACCGCAGCTCCTCCTCGCCGGGCCGGACGCCGAAGCGGCCGGAGAGCATCACCTCGACCGCGGCGAGCTGGGCGACGACGAACGCGCTGGACGCCTCGGGCACGGCATCGAGCGCCTCGAGCGCACCGCTGCGGTCGCCTGCCCGCACGCGCACCCTGGCCAGCCCGAACGCGGCGTCGGCCACCCCGGGGTCCGGCCGGGCCACCAGCGCGTAGTAGCGGCCGGCCGCCTCGTCGTGGCCCGCGCACTCCGACGCGGCGGCGAGCGCCAGCTTCGGCGCCGCCTCGCCGGGGAGGGTGGAGTACACGGTGTCGAAGGCCGTGCACGCCGCGTCGACGCGGCCCTCGACGAGCGCCGTGACGCCGCGGAACCAGTCCAGCCGCCAGTCGTCGGCGTCCTCGGCGGCGAGCGCGTCGAGCGTCTGCGTGGCCGCCGCCGGGTCGGACGCCTCGAGGTGGGCGCGCACGAGGGCGAGCTGCAGCGCGCGACTGGCCTTCGGTGCCGCGGCGAGCACCCGCTCGACGTCGGCGGGGGTGCTGGGCGCCGACGCGGTGAGCAGCCCGGCCCCCGGGTCGTCCCGGTCGACCAGCGGCACCGGCAGCAGCGCGGCCACCTGCGCCGGGTCCGGCCGGCCCGGGATTCCGGTGTCCGGTGCTGCGGTGTCGGGGTCGGCGGTGTCGGGGTCGGCGCTGTCGGGGCCGGCGCTGTCGGGGCCGGCGCTGTCGTCGGCGCCGAGCCCGGGGCCCGTGAGCAGCCCCGGCGCGAACGTGCCGCGGGGCGGGCCGAACACCGTGGAGACCGCCGGGGGCACCGGGCCGCGGTCGCCCGACCCGTCGTCGACGCCTTCCGCGCGGTCGGTGGCGAGCACCTCCCGCAGCACGCCCCCGAGCTGGTCGGCCATCTCGTCGGCCGACTCGAACCGGCGCAGCGGGTCGGGGTCGGTGGCCCGCAGGAGCAACCGGTGGAACGACTCGTGCCGCGCCAGCACCGGGTGCTCCCCCGGATCGGGGATCGGGGTCGGCACGCCGCGGCGGGTGGGCGGCATGCCGAGGGCCAGCACGGCCAGCGTGCGGCCGACGGTGTGCACGTCCGAGGCGACGGACGGGCCGTTGTCGACGACGCCCTCGGCGCCGATCTCCGGCGCCTGGTAGCCCTTCGTGCCGAAGACGTCGCTGGTGAGGTCGTCGAACCGGATCACGGCACCCAGGTCGATCAGCTTGAGCTGCCGCTCGTACTGGATCACGTTCTCCGGCTTGAAGTCGCAGTAGGCCAGGCCGTTCGCGTGCAGGTAGCCGAGGGCCGGCAGCATCTCCAGCATGTAGGCGATCGCGCGCGGCACCGGCATCGGGTCGAGCGTGCGGTCGGGGCGGCGGCGGTCGTCCATCAGCTGCTTGAGCGACGAGCCGCCGACGTACTCCATGACGATGTACCCGACGGGGGTGCCGTCCTCGTCGGGGTGCTGCACGAAGTTGTGGATCGTGACGATGTTCGGGTGGCTCACCTGCGCGAGGAACCGCCGTTCCGCCACGGCCGCCGCCATGGCGTGCGCGTCGCCGGAGTCGAGCAGGCCCTTGAGCACCACCCAGCGGTTGTCGACGTTGAGGTCGGTGGCGAGGTAGATCCACCCGAGCCCGCCGTGGGCGAGGCAGCCCTGCACCTCGTACTGGCCGGCGACGACGGTGCCCGGGGTGAGCTTCGGCGTGAACGAGTACCGCGTGCCGTCGTGGGGGCAGAAGCCCTCGGGCCGGCCGGGACGATCGCCCTTCGACCGGCCGACGGGCTTGCCGCAGGTGCTGCAGAAGCGCTTGTCCTCCGGCACCTGGGGGTCGGTGAGCAGGGCGTTCTTCGGGTCGACCCGGGGCACCGCCGGCACGTCGACGAGCCCGGCGCCGAGGCGGCTGCGCGCGGTGGTGGAGGTGCGGCCCGAGCCGCGGCGCGAGGGGCGGCTGCCACCGGTGCCGCTCGACCAGCTGCTCGGCCCGCTGACCGGGGCGGTGGACGGCCCTGTCGACGACCGCCCGGACGGCTCGCCCGCGGCCGCCAGGCCACACGTGTCGCAGTACCCGCCGTCGATCGTGCCGCCGCAGGCGGGGCGCTCGCAGGGTTGCGGACCGGTCGCGGCAGCCGAGGACGGTTGCGGGGTGGGGGGAGCCGCGGCCAGCCCGCAGGTGTCGCAGTAACCGCCGTCGATCGTGCCGTCGCAGCCGGGCCGGCCGCAGGCCTGGGATGGGGTCATGCCGACCTGCCCGTGGAGCTGTCGCCGGTGGCCAGCAGCTGCTGGTAGGACACCAGCGCGCGGGTGGCGGCGGCGAGATCGGCGGGGCGGGTCCAGAGCAGACGGCGGACGTCGCCGTCGACGGCGAGGAGATCCGGGCGTTCGGCGAGCCCCAGCCTGCCGGCCTTGGCCCGGTAGGCCTCGAACCGGCCGCGCAGCTCGGTGCGCCGTTCCAGCAGGCCGTCGGCGAGCGCGTGGGCCGCGCGCACCTCCGCCGCCGCCGCGGCCACCTCGGCCTCCAGGTCGCTGAGGGCGCGGGCGCGGGCGGGCCACGTGCGGCGGGTCGGCAGGCGGCCGTCGACCAACGCGGTGAGCACACCGCGCAACGCCGTGGCGCGGTCCGGAGGTGCGTCGAGCGGGGCGGTGACGACGAGCTCCTGGGCGCGCAGCCGCACCTGCTCCGCCGCGGCGCGGGCGGTCTCGATCGCGCTGATCGCGGCGTCCACGCCGGCGAGGCGGGCGTCCCACGCGTCGCGGGCGGCGGCGGCGCGGCCGAGGTCGGCCGTGAGGGTGTCGACCCGTGCCCCGAGCTCGGCGAGCGCCGCGTCCGGTGGCGCGTCGGCGAGGGCGAGCGGGTCGGTGGTGTACCTGGCCGTGAGCTCCTCGACCCGGGCGGTCAGCTCCCCCACGCGGGTGTCCTCCAGGTCGGCCGCCAGCTGCCGGGCGGCGCGCAGGCGCTCGGCGAGCGGACCGATCGCGGTCAGGAACGTCTCGTGCAGGTCGTGGCTGGTGACGAACAGGTCGTGGACCCGGTCGAACGCTGCCTCCATCCGGTCGGCGAGCTCGCCGAGCGTGATGGTGTCGACGCGTTCGACGGCGCCGGTGAGCCGCCGCTCGACCACGGAGCGCCCCACCTCGATGGACGGTTCGCGCAGCAGCCGGTGCAGCTCGGGGTCGTCGGCGCCGCGGGCGAGCGCGTCGCGGGCGGAGGCGACCACCCGCCGGTAGGTGTCGAAGTCCCGCCACAGTCCGGCGAGGTCGGCGCTCGCCCGCGCCCATTCCCGCTCCGTCCGGCCGGTCAGCCCGCCCGCGGAGAGCAGCGCGTGGCCGGGATGCTGCTCCAGTTCCACCAGCGACGTCGCGATCCGCCCCTCGGCGGCACTGCGCTCCTCGAGCTCCGCTTCCACCCCACCGGCGGGCACCCGGCCGCTTCCGCCCGTCATCCGCTGTCACGCCCCCCAGCCACACAGCACCCCATCGTGTCGGCAGGGTAGCGCGATCAGGTCCGTCGGGGGACCGCGCAGAGCGACGGTTTGGCAACGGGCGGTCCGAACACCGACCCTTGTCGCCGGAAGATCGTCGGGCGCGGCGTGAGACACCCGGGTGCCGGCATGGTGGCTGGCATTCACGATCCCCGGCGGCTAGACCTCGTCGAAGATGCGACCCATGTCGGCCCACACCTCCCGGCGGTAGTGCCGGGTCCAGGCCGCGACGGCGAGGCCGGCGACGGCGATCGCGAGGCAGACCCACGGCACCATCGCGACCTGCAGCACGATGGGGGCGTCGGGCGCGGCGGGCTCGAACGAGTAGTAGAGCCCCCCGACCAGTGCGAGCGCCCCGACCAGCGCGGCGAGCACGCCCGTCACGGCGAACCACGGCTTGCCGCTGCGCCGCCCCTGCGCGGCGCCCGCGATCCCGAGCATCAGGTACACGGCCATGACCAGCGGCGTGCCGACGCCGGCGAGGAAGGTGAAGAGGAACACCCCTCCGGTGAGGCCGCTGTCGACCCCACCGGCCAGCGCCACCTGGCTCTCCCGGCTCGTGAGCAGCACCGACGCGACGGCGAGCAGCACCCAGACGGCGAGGTCGAGCGCGATCGCCCGGTACGGGGTGCCCCACCGCGGGTGCAGCACGCCGAGCCAAGCGGGCAGCACCCGCTCGCGGCCCATCGCGAAGAGCACCCGCGACACCGCGATGTGCACCCCGAGCGCGCAGAACAGGCTGGCCAGCGCCGCGCAGGCCAGCACGACCGCAGCCACCGCCTCGTTCGGGGCGACGGCGGCCAGCCCGGCGACGGACGCCGGCCAGTCGCTCGTGGCCTGCTGCACCCCGAACCCGACCGCCGTGGCGTAGGTGATCACCAGGTAGAACAGCCCGGCCGCGACGATCGACCCGATGATCGCGCGCGGGATGGCGCGGCGCGGGTCGCGGGTCTCCTCCGAGAGCACGGCGCTCGCCTCTGCCCCGGTGAACGACAGCATCGCGAACGACAGCCCGAAGAGCACCCCGGTCCACGACACGCCCGCAGCCGATGGCCAGAACGCCGCGAGGTCGAGGCTGCGGCCCGGGTCGGCCACGGGTGTCGTCCCGTCGATCACGCTGACCGCGGGCGACCCGATGGCGATGACGACCACGGCGACGGCGAGCAGGGCGACCATCGTGACCAGCAGGATCGCGAGCTGGGTGCGGGTGGACGCCTGGATGTCGAACAGGCTCATCAGCGCGATGACGACGAGCCCGGCCAGCGAGAACCAGTACCAGGCCGGGTCGGCGCCGGTGAGCAGCGCGACGAGGCTCGCGGTGAAGAACCCGAACCCCCACAGCACCGCGCCGCCGAGCACCAGGAACGCCGCGGCGTAGCACCACCCGCCGAGGAAGCCGAGCACCTTCCCGCCGCCGCGGGTGATGTAGGTGTACATCGACCCGGCCGAGGACAGCGAGCGCGCGAACATCGCCACGGTGCCGCCGACGGCGAGCATCGCGAGGGTCCCGAGCACGTAGGCCAGCGGCGTCGCGCCGCCCGCCTTCGTCGAGGCGAGGTAGGTGAGGAACGCCCCGGACATCGCGGGCGCGATCACCGACAGGCTCTGGGCGATGACGTCGCGCAGGCCGAGCGTGCGGTGGAAGCCGCCGGTCGTGGTCGCGGGGCTGGTCCCGGGGGTCGCGGTCGCGTCAGTCGCCATCGCCGCCACGCTCCTTCGCCGGGCCGTGCACGTCCGCCGGGCCGGTGTGGCAGTGCGCCGAGGACGCGGGCGGGACGTCGAGCGCGGGGTTGCGGTCGAAGAACCCGACCGGCTTGAGCGTGAAGCCGGTGTGGTCGACGGGCATGACCGGCCAGTCCTCCGGCCGCGGGAAGTGGGTGGTGCCGAAGGTGTGCCAGACGACGATGTCCTCGCCGTCGATCTCGCGGTCGGCCCGCACCCAGGCGGGCAGGCCCGCGCCGCCGGGGTTCTGGTTGACGAAGTCGCCCGCCGGGTAGCGCTGCGCCGGGTCGTAGCGGGTGACCCACAGGTGGTTCGTGGCGAAGGTGGCCCGCGCGTGGATCGAGGAGGCCTCGTCGGCGAGCAGCGTGGCCCGCCCCTCGGGCAGCAGCGCGTAGCCGACGCTCTGGCCGAGCGCGCCCCGCTTCTCCGGGTTGACGACGTGCCAGGTGCGCACGACGGACCCGTCCGCGCGCCGCTGCGCCTGCGACTCCCGGGTCAGGCGGGTACGCCGCTGCCGGAACGCGTTGCCATACGGGTTGCCCTCCCCCATCGGCACGCGCTCGGCCTCCACCTCCTCGACGGCGTTGCGCACGCCGTCGACCGTCATGTCCAGGCGTGCCGAGAAAAGGTGCTGGTGGTACGGCGCGCCCAGCCCCGGCGCCACCTCGGTGGCGTAGTCGTTGCCGCCGTCGGGGTAGGCGGCGGTGAACACGATCCCGGTGGCCTTGACCTCGAGCTGGATGGTGCCGTCGAGGTAGAGGTACCAGTAGAAGCCGTAGTCGTAGTTGCCGATCGGGGTGAAGAACGAGATCACCAGGCGGCGCTGCCGGCGCACCTCCCGGGAGCCGGTGAACATGTCGGAGTGCTTCCAGAGCACACCGGTGTCCTCCTCGTGCATGCAGATCGCGTTGGTGATCGTCTTCGGGTTGCCGAGGTCGTCGGCGATCACGGCGTCGACGTAGTGGATGTCGCCGAGGCAGTCGCAGCCCAGCTGCAGCGAGTCTGCGTAGCGGGCGAACATGTACTCGCCGCAGTCGAAGTAGTTCTGCCAGAACCGCGTCGGGGCCGGGTCGGCGTAGGGCACGACCATCTCCGCGATCGAGGCGCGGTAGCAGACCGGTCGCCCGTCGAAGGCGATCTGGTGCAGGGTGAGGCCCTCGCGCTCGTTGAACCCGATGCGCAGGTCCCACCTGCCCCAGCGCACCCGGCCGTCCTCGACGGTGAAGCTGCGGCCGTCGGGCTGGGTGATCTCGATCGGCTTCAGCGAGTCGAGCGCCGGCCCCTGCACCTGGGGGTCGTCGAAGTTGCCCGAGGTCGCCGGGACCGGGGGCGCGTCGACGTCGACGACGCGGGTCACGCGCCGGTCGGTGAGGTCGACGTAGGCGACGAGGCCGTCGATCGGGTGCGCCCACGGGTGGTCGCGCTCGTGGTCCTGGTGGAAGCCGAAGGAGCGCACGATCCGGCGGCCGACCTCGTCCGGGTGGTCGTACACGCCGGCCGAGAGCGGGACGGCGCGCACCGCGGCCGGGTCGAGACCCCGCCTGCGCAGCGCGGCGGTCCAGCCGTCGTCGGCGTTCAGGATGTCCTCGATCAGCTCGAACTCGGCGTCGATGATCGGCGGCTGGCCGTCGACCGGCGGGTCCAGCTCGCGGGAGGACACCACCTCGCCGCGCGTGGCCGACACCACCGTGTCCCACGACCGCCCGGTCGCGAGGTCGAGGAGCACGGCCCGGAACCGGCGGTCGACCGGTGCGCCGTCGGTGTGGTCGAGCACCTCCGACTTGGGCGGCTCCTCGGGCGCGAAGAACGCGAAGCGGACGGTCTCGGTGAGCAGGCCCGCGGCGACGAGGGTCTCCCGGACCCGGTCGACCTCCGCGCTCGTGGTCATCGCAAGCGGGTGGGTCGGGGTGCTGGTCGCCTCGCGCCGGTCCTCGACGGTGGTCATGCGGATCCTCCCTGCGTCGTTGGCGAGAGCCTGGTCAGGGACGGTCACCGCTGGACGTCGTCGCCGTCAAAGGTGGGTCTCCGCAGCCGCGAAACGCGGCTGTGATCGCTCTCACGCCGCGGGAATCCGGGCTGCCCGATTCTCATTCGACACGTTCCCGCCTGTCGCGGCGGCGGTGGCCGGGTTAGCGTCCGTCCGATCACGGGAGGTGCGTGATGCGGAACGGGCCACTGGCGGCGCTGCGGCACCGCTCGCCGGTGCACGGGCTCGACCGGCGCAACCTCCGCCCCCTCGAAGTGCTCGCGCAGTCCGTGTCCACGGCCGCGCCCGCCGCCGGGATGGCCACCGTCCCGGCGATCGTGGCCACGACCGGGGGCACGGCGACGGTCTGGTCGTTCGTGCTCGCCACCGCGGTGGCGCTCGCCGTCGGGGCCTGCATCGCGACCTTCACGCGCCGGATGGCCGCGGCCGGCTCCCTGTACAGCCTCACCGCGAAGGGGCTCGGCCCCGCTGCGGCGTTCGCGTGCGGGGCCGCGCTGCTCGCCGGGTACGCCGTGCTCCTCATGGCGGTGCTCGCCGGGGCGGCGCTCTACACCGGCGCCCTGCTCAGCAGGCTGGGGTGGAGCCCGCCGTCCGCGGTGGGCGCACTGGCCGTCGTGGTGCTCGCCGCGCTCGCCGCCGCGCTCGTGCTGCGCGGTGTGCGGGTGTCGGCCCGGATCGTGCTCGCGGTCGAGGCGGTCTCCATCGGGCTTATGCTCGTGATCTTCGCGGTGCTGCTGGCCGGTCCGCCTGCGCCGCCCGCACCGGCCGGTGCCGCGCCCGGCTGGAGCCTCGCGGGCGTCGTGGCCGGGGTGCTGCCCGCGATGGGCGCGTTCATCGGGTTCGAGGCCGCCACCACCCTCGGCGTGGAGGCACGGCGGCCGTTCGTCACGGTCCCGCGGGCGGTGCTCGGCACGGCGGGGCTGGTCGGGCTGCTCACCCTGCTCGCCGCCCACACGCAGGTCGTCGGGTTCGCCGGAGCGCTGGGCGGCCAGCCGGAGCCGGTCGTCACCCTCGCCGCGGCGCACGGCACGCCGTGGCTGGCCGTCCTGCTCGACCTCGGCATCGCCACCTCCTTCGTGGCGTGCACCCTCGCCACCACGAACGCGCTGGTCCGCGTGCTGTTCTCGATGGCACGCGACGGGATCGTGCCGCGCCGGATCGGTGTGACGCACCGCCGCTACCGGACCCCCCACGTCGCCATCGCCGTGGCGATCCCCGTCGGCGCGGCGGTGCCCGCGGCGATGTTCATGGCCGGGGTGCCCGGCCTCACGGCGCTGCGCGGGCTGATCAGCGTGGCGACCGCGGGCTACCTCGTCGCGTACCTGCTGGTGGCGCTCGCGGCGCCGTTCTTCCTGCGGCGGATCGGCGAGCTCACCGTCGCACCGTTGATCGTCACCGCCGCCGCCGTGCCGGTCCTCGCCGGGGTCTGCTGCGCCTTCGTCGTCTCGGCGCTCGGCGGCGCGGTGCCGGTCGTGCTCGGCGCGCTCGTGCTCGCGGCGCTCGCCTGGTACGCCGTGCTGCGGGTCCGCAGGCCGCGCGAGCTCGCAGCGATCGGCGTGTACGACGAACCGTCTACGGCCGACGTCCACACCGGGCGCGCCGCGTGACCGGGCTCGACCCGCTCCCGCTCTCGGGCCGCCAGCCCCGGGCCGTCCGCAGCGCACTGGCCGTCCTGGAGGAGGTGGTGGCGGCGGGTCCCGGCGTCACCGCCAAGGAGATCTCCGCCGCGCTCAAGCTGCCGCAGGCCACCACCTACCGCCTGCTCAACCTGCTCGTCGGCGAGGAGTACCTCGTGCGGCTACCCGACCTGCGCGGGTTCGCCCTCGGCCGGCGCGCGGCGCGCCTCGCACTGCCCGTCGTCACGACCCCGCCGACGGCCGCCCGCGCGGTGGTGGAGCACCTGCGCGGGCTCGTCCGCTGGGGCGTGCACCTCGCGTCGTTCACCACCGGGCAGGTCACGCTCGTCGACACCGATCCCGACCACCCCCCGGCCGAGCCGACCCTCATCGCCCGCTACCCGCACGCGTCGGCCCTCGGGAAGCTGCTGCTCGCCGAGCAGCCCGACTGGCGCGCGGTGGCCCGCGACCTGCGCCGCTTCACCGAGCACACCGTCGTCGACGCAGGTGCGCTCGACCGGCAGCTCGCCACCGTCGCCACCAGCGGGCTCGCCCGCCAGTGCGGCGAGCTGCGCCCCGACCGCGGCTGCCTCGCCGTGCCGGTCCGCGGACCGGCAACCGGTGACCTCGTCGCCGGGCTCGCGCTGGCCGGCCCGCCGCACCGGGTGGCGGAGCCGAACGACGAGCTCGTCGCGCTCCTGCGCGAGCACGCCGAGCGGCTGAGCCCCCTGCTCGCTTGACGAGCCCCGCCTCAGGCGTGCGGCACCGCGGCGCCTCGGCCTCGACACCACGCAGGTCGCACACCAACCTGCGTGCCGGCACACCAACTGCAGTTCATGTGTGAGCACCGAAGTCCGTGTGTGAGCGTGCCGGGCGGCGACGCCGGCCTCCACTGTCTGTCGCCTCACCTCCACGTGACTCCGCGGGTTCCGGACAGGAGCATGGAGCCACGTGACGGCCGCCCGCCCCCGCTCCCTGCCCGCGACCGGCTCCCCCGCGGTTCCGGCGGCGCTGCTGATCACCGCGATCCTGCTCCTCGCGCTGAACCTGCGCGGCCCGCTGGTCGCCGTGACCGCGGTGGTCGACCCCATCCGCGCCGACCTCGGGATCGACGCCGCCACCGCCGGGCTCCTCACGAGCCTCCCGGTGCTGTGCTTCGGGCTCGCCACCCCGCTGGCCTCGGCCCTGCTGGCCCGGGTGGGCCTCGCCCGGGGCGTGCTCGTCGCGCTCGGGGTCCTGTTCGCGGGCGTCGTGGTCCGTTCCCTCGACGGGCTGCCGGCCGCGATCACCGGCACGGTGCTGCTCGGGCTGGCGATCACCGCGGGCAACGTGGCGATCCCCGTGGTCATCGGGCGGGACCTGAGCCGGCACGCGGGTGCGGTGCTCGGGGCGTACACCGCGGCGCTCAACGTCGGTTCGATGCTGACCCTGTCGCTGACGGTGCCGATCGCGAACGCCACCGGCTGGCGCGTCGCGCTGGCGAGCTGGGGTGTGCTGGCCGTGGGGTCCGCCGCGGTCTGGTGGTGGGCGACGCGGGGCCCCGAGCCGATGCCGGCGCCCGTCCCGGACGGGCCGGCCACCGCGACGCCGGCGGCCTGGTGGCGCCGCCCGGTCGCCTGGCTGCTGACCGCCGCGTTCGCCGGGCAGGCGTTCGCGTACTACGGCGTGACGGCGTGGCTCCCGCAGCTGCTACGCGACGAGCTCGCGATGCCCGCCGCCACCGCGGGCGCGGCGGCGTCGATCTTCCAGATCGCCGCGCTCGGCGGCGCGTTCGGGGTGCCGGTGCTGCTGCGCTGCACCGGCCCGGTCCCGACCGTCCTCGTCGTGTGCGCGGCGTGGACGACGGTCCCGCTCGGCTTCACCTTCGCGCCGCAGCTGTGGGCGGTCTGGTGCGTCGTCGGCGGGTTCGCCCAGGCGGGTGGGCTGGTCGCGATCTTCTCGCTGATCGTGCGCGTCGCCCGCGACGCGGCGGAGAGCCGGCACTTCTCCGCGCTCGTGCAGGGCGGCGGCTACACGGTGGCCGCGGCCGCGCCGCCGGTGCTGGGCGCCGTCCACTCCGCCACCGGCGGCTGGACGGCACCGCTCCTCGTCGTGCTCGCCGCGATCGCGGTGCTCGCCGTGGCCGGCGTGATCGCGACCAGCGGCGGCCGGACCGCTACCCGGCCCGGCCCCGGCTGACCGCCTCCAGCGCGGCGCGGACGTCCTCCCGGATCTCCGCGGGCATCCGGCCGAGCGCATGGCCCAGCGACATGTGCGGCAGCCACCTGGTCTGGTCGAGCAGGTCGGTCACCTTCGCCTCGTCCCGCGCGCGCACGGCGCCCAGCAGCGCGTCGTACGCCGCCTGGTCGTCGATCACCTCGGCGAGCGGGGTGTCCAGCGTGACCGGCCCCCGTCCGTTGTCCGTGGCCGGTGCCGGGACCTCCCAGCGGTGGGTCCCCGCGCCGACGGCGACCGGCTCGGCGCCGCCGGGAAGGCGCACCGTGGCGGTGGTGTTGGCGGGCACCACGGCGTCGACGACGATCGTGTCCCCGCGCCGCTCCCAGCCCACGGATGCGCGCCCGTACGGCGTCTCGTGCGCGGTGCGCGCCCACTCCAGGCCGGGCAGGGGGTGCGGGGCGATGTCGAGCTCGCGGTAGCCCGGCGCGGCGGGCGCGAGGCCGGCCACCACCCGGTGCAGCCAGTCGGCGATGGCCCCGAACGCGTAGTGGTTGAACGAGGTCATCTGTCCGGGGTTCACCGTGCCGTCGGGGAGCATGCTGTCCCAGCGCTCCCAGATCGTGGTGGCGCCCATCGTCACCGGGTAGAGCCAGGACGGGCACTGCGTCTGCAGCAGCATCCTCGCGGCCGCGTCCAGGTGGCCGGTGCCGGTGAGCGCGTCCTGCACGATCGGGGTGCCGACGAACCCGGTGGCCACCCGGTAGCCGGCCACCCGCACCAGCTCGGCGAGGCGCTCGCCCATCACCCGGCGCTCGCCCGGCTCGGTGACGATGCCGTAGACCAGCGCCATCGCGTAGGCGGTCTGGGTGTCGGACATCATCCGCCCGGCCGGCGTGACGTACTCGCGCACGAACGCGGCCCGCACGTCCTCGGCCACCTTCCGGTAGTGCGCGGCGTCGTCCTCGCGGCCCAGCAGCGCGGCGGCACGGGCGAGCAGGTCGGTGGAGCGGAACAGGTGTGCGCTCGCGACGAGGTCCGGGTCGGTGCTGGCGTCGCCGGGGCGCTCCGGCGGGGCCGCCGGGTCGAGCCAGTCGCCGAACTGGAAGCGGCCCTCCCACAGCAGCCGGGGCCCGGCCAGCGCGAGCAGCACCTCCACCCAGTCGCGCATGCTGTCGTACTGGGCGGCCAGCACCCCGCGGTCACCGAAGCGCTCGTACAGCACGTGCGGGATCACGGTGGCGGCGTCGCCCCACGCCGCGGCCGGGGTGGCGGCGCGCTCGAGGACGTTCGGGACGATGAACGGCACCACGCCGTCCTGCACGCGCTGTTCCAGCGCGAGGTCGGTGAGCCACGAGGACAGGAAGCCGTCGCAGTCGAACAGGTAGGTGGCGGTCGGCGAGAAGACCTGGATGTCGCCGGTCCACCCGAGCCGCTCGTCGCGCTGCGGGCAGTCGGTGGGCACGTGCAGGAAGTTGCCCCGCATCCCCCACACCACGTTCTCGTGCAACCGGTCGACCAGTTCGGACGAGCTCTCGAACCACCCCGTCCGGCGCATGTCGGTGTGCACCACGACCGCGACGACGTCCGCCGGGTCCAGCTCACCGGGCCAGCCCTCGACCTGCACGTAGCGGAACCCGTGGAACGTCGAGCGGGGTTCCCAGGTCTGCGGGCCGCCGCCGGCGAGGGTGATGCGGTCGGTGGCCTCGGCCCGGCGCAGCGGCCGGGTGCACAGCTCCCCGTGTTCGAGGACCTCGGCGTGGCGCAGCACGATCTCCTGCCCGCGCTCACCCGCGACGGTGATCCGCAGCCACCCGACGACGTTCTGGCCGAAGTCGAGGACGGTGGCCCCGCTCGGCGTGGTGAGCACCTCCCGGACCGGCACCTCCTGGGTGCGCCGGGCCGCCGGGGAGTTGCGGGCCTCGGGCACGAGGCTCGTCTCGTCCACCCGCACCGGCGCCCACCCCGAGTCGTCGAACCCGGGCGCCGACCAGCCGGGCAGCGCGCGCCGGGCGTCGAACGACTCCCCCGCGTAGATGCCGCCCGCCGTGATCGGCCCCTCGGCCGTCGCGCGCCAGTCCGGGCCGCTCGCCACGGTCTCGGTGCCCCCGTCCGCGTACTCGATCACCAGCTGGACGGCGACCGCGGGCTGCGCCCCGTAGTGCAGCTCCGCGTTCCGGAAGCCGAAGCGCTCGCAGTACCACCCGCCCGAGAGCCAGACCCCCACCGCGTTGTCGCCGTCGGCGAGCAGCGCCGTGACGTCGGTCGTCTCGTGCAGCAACCGCTGCTCGTACGCCGTCCAGCCCGGCTTGAGCACCTCGTCGTCCACCTCACGGCCGTTGACCTCGACCTGGTAGACGCCGTGCGCCGTGGCGTACAGGGTGGCGCGGCGCACCGGGCCGTCGACCGTGAAACCGGCCCGCACGAGCGCGGGTTGCGCGTGCCCGGCCGGGTCGGCGAGCCCGACGAGCCTCGCCACCCATCCGCCATCGGGCAGGAAGCCGGCCGCGATCTCGTGCGGCTCGCTCCACTCCGACCTCGCCCCGTCCTCGCCGGTGACGCGGACCCGGACGCTGTGCACGCTGCCGGCCGCGAGGGGTTCGAACGGCCAGTCGACCAGCACCGAGTCGCGCCCGTCGAGCCGCACGCTCGCGCCGCCGTCCAGCTCGACCTCGGCGCCGGCCTGGAGCCACCCGGGGCTGTCGGACTCGGTCACCCAGGACAGGCGCGGGCGCGGGGTGGCGACGGTGGTCCTGTCGGTGGCGTGCTCGGCGGTGATCCGGACGACGGACGGCACAGGTTCTCCCTTGTGGATTTCAGCCCTTGATGGCGCCGGCGGTCATGCCGGCGACGATCTGGCGGTTGAAGAACAGGTACATCACCAGCGGGGGGATGGTGATGAGGAGGATGTTCATGAAGAGCAGGTTGTACTGGGTCTCGTACTGGCTCTGGAAGTTGTAGAGCGTGAGCTGCACCGTGGCGTTCTGCTCGCCGGGCAGGAAGTACAGCGGGTGGGTGAAGTCGTTGAACACCACCACCGACTGCACGACGACCACGGTGACTGCCACCGGGCGCAGCAGCGGGAAGATCACGCGGAAGAACAGCCGTAGCGGGCCGGCGCCGTCGATGATCGCGGCCTCGTCCAGCTCCCGCGGCACCGTGGCGATGAACGCCCGGAACAGCAGGATCGAGAACGACATCCCGTACGCGACCTCGACCAGGATCAGCCCGGGCATGGTCCGGAACAGGCCCAGCCCCTGCAGCACCCAGATCGTGGGCACGACGGCGGGCGGGATGATCAGCCCGGACAGCACGAGGAAGTTGACGAACCCGGTCCAGCGGCTCGGGCGCCGCTGCAGCACGAAACCGACCATCGCCGCGATGATCACCATGATCGCCACGCTGGAGACGGTGAGGATCGTGCTGTTGATGAACGCGATGATGAGGATGTAGTCGCGCGCCTGCAGCGCATCGCGCAGGTTGTCCAGCAATGCGATCTGCGTGGGCCATGTGAACTCCAGCAGGCCCGCTTCCTGCTGCGTCTTCATCGCGGTGACCAGGATGAACGCGAACGGGATGATGAACACCACGCCGAAGGCGAGTATCGCGGCCGTGCCGAGCCAGTACCTGGTCGCGGTTCTCACAACTCCACCTCCTTGCGGTTCAGGAACCGCGAGAGCGGCAGGACGATCGCGGTGACCAGCACGAACAGCAGCACGTTCCCGGCGGTGGACAGGCCGTAGAACCCGGCCTGGTACTGCTTGTAGATCACCGAGGCGATCACGTCGGAGGTGAAGCCGGGTCCGCCGCGCGTCATCGCCCAGATCAGGTCGAACGACCGCAGGCCGCCGATCAGCGACAGGATGATCACGGTGACGGTCGCGGGCCGCGCCAGCGGCAGCAGCACGTGCCGGAACTGCTGCAACGGCCCGGCGCCGTCCACCCGTGCCGCCTCGAAGTACTCCTGGGGGATCGAGACGATGCCGGCGATGTAGATCACGGTGGCCAGCCCGACGCCCTTCCAGACGTCGACCAGCGCCACCGACAGCAGCGCGAGGGACGGGTCGGTGAGCCAGCCCGGCCCGTGGATCCCGATGGCGGCGAGCGCCTCGTTGATCGGGCCGCCGAAGGGGTCCATGAGTGCCTGGAAAGTGATCCCGACGCCGATCGTGCTGACCAGCACCGGGAAGAACACCACCGAGCGCAGGAACCCACGGGCGATGATCTGCGAGGTCAGCAGCACGCCGAGCAGCAGGCCCAGCACGACCTTGAGCCCCGACGTGACGACGCCGTAGACGATCGTGTTGACCAGGCCCGTCACGAGGGCCGGTTCGCGGAAGAACTGGACGAAGTTGTCCATCCCGATGAACTCGAACTCGAACAGGCTCCAGCGGGTGAGGCTGAAGTAGAACGAGGCGAACGTCGGGACCAGGAAGAAGATCGTGTAGATGATCGCGGCCGGCAGGTAGAACCACGTCGGGTAGGGGCTGCGCGGCCTGCGCCCCGCGGGCGGGGAGTGCGCCGCCCCGGTGGGGGCGGCGCTGCTCCTCGTGGTGGTGATGGCCATCTGGTCGCTCTCCGGGTGGGCCGCCGCTAGTCCCACCCGGGCAGCCCGAGCTGCTGGGCCTGCTTGCGGACGTCCTGGTCGTACAGGGCGGCGCCGTCGGCGGCCGAGCGGATGCCGGAGCCGACCTCGACCGTGATCTGCTCCAGGGCCGGGCCCTTGATCGGCGACAGGAACTCCAGCGCGGGGCTGTAGGTCCCGGCGTCGATGTAGGTCTGGAAGTCCTTCGTGGCCGGGAGGACGTCGGCGGGGAGCGTGCACCCGTCCACCGCGTACGGGCCGGTGGGTGTGGCTCCGTCGGACTGCGCGTCGCAACCCGCCGGGCTCGCGATGAACGCCTCGA
This sequence comes from Pseudonocardia adelaidensis, assembly GCF_039543345.1. NCBI lineage: Bacteria > Bacillati > Actinomycetota > Actinomycetes > Pseudonocardiales > Pseudonocardiaceae > Pseudonocardia > Pseudonocardia adelaidensis. The sequence continues at coordinate 27,485 of NZ_BAABJO010000029.1, forward strand.
GCTTCTTGGCGGCGTCCAGCTTCGCGCCCTCGGTGGTCTTCGGGATGTAGACCCCGTTCGGGGACCACACGGTCAGCCCGTTCTTCGCGGGGTCGTCACCGGGGATCGGGAAGATGCCGATGTCCTTGGCGCCCTCGGGGGACGCGGCGGTGAGGGTGGGGATGCCGTTGGTGAGCATCGGGTAGTGCGCGCCCTCGCCGTCGCCGAGCTTCCGCATGCCCTCCTCCATCTTGGCGGTGGGGAAGTCCTCGTTGTAGTAGCCGAGGTCGTGCAGCTGCTGCAGGTGCTCCCAGCCCTTGAGCGCCGCGGGGGACGAGGCGTACTTCGCCTGGCCCGCGGTGTAGCGCTCGGCGAAGTCCGGCTCCGCGGCCGCGACGTTGTGGAAGTCGCCGAGGACGAACAGCTGGGAGGTGTAGGTCTCGCCGTAGGTCTGGATGACCGGGACGGTGCCCGCGGCCTTGATCGCGGCGTTGTTCGCCATGAACGCGTCCCACGTGCGCGGGATCTGCAGGCCGAGGTCGGCGTAGATCTTCTTGTTGTAGAGGATCGCGCCGGTCAGCTGGGGCCCGAACGGGGCGCCGTAGACCTGCTCACCCGCGGAGACGACCCGCTTGAAGTTCTGCTCGAGCGCACCGACCCACGGCTGGTCGGTGAGCGGCGTGAGGTTCTGCTCCGGGCCGATGGCCTGGAACAGCGAGCCGGAGTTGTAGACGAACAGGTCGGCCATGTCGCCGGTGGCCAGCCGGGTCTTGACGATGTTGTCGCCCTCGGACCCGCTGGGCCGGGTCTCGACGTTCACGGTGATGCCGGGGTTCTGCGCCATGAACGCCTTGGCCACGCTCTCCGCGGCGTTCACCGTGCTCTGGTTGCTGCCGACGAGGAAGGTCAGCGAGACCCCATCCCCACCGCCGCTGGAACCGAGGCTGCCGGCGCTGCATCCGGCGAGGGCCAGCGCGACGCCGGCCGCGAGCGCGATCACCCGCAGGTGACGGCGCGAGGATGTCTGCTTCCTCATCAGGACCTCTTTGTCGGGACGGGAATTAAAACGTTTCAGACGCTGCGGCGACCCTATGGGCGCATGTGACCTCCGTCAAGTCGAACCTTCGGCGCCGCAGCCGGGAACGATCAGTAGTGAAAGGTTTCACCGCTGGTCGGCGGCGGACCAGCCCGTCCATCGCGTCGGCGTGACCACGAGGAGCGCGCCCGCCGGCGGCGCCGCCGCGTACGGCGGGTACTTCGCGGCCAGCGCGGCGAGCGCCCGCTCGCGCAGCTCCCCGCCGTCGTGCACCGCCGCGGTGCCGTCGACACGCACCCACCACAGCGCCGACCAGTCGTCCGCGTAGTGGTCCACGACGAGGCCGACCCGCGGGTCGCGCGCGACGTCGGCCAGGCGCGCGAGCCGGGTGGTGGTCTTCGGCTTGACCTCGTCCACCGCCGAGCAGACGAGCCCGTCGATCAGCACGAAGGTGATCGGCACCAGCCGCGGCGTGCCGTCGGGGCGCAAGGTGGCCAGCCGGGCCACCGGGGCGGCGGCGAACCGGGACCGGGTCGTCTCGGGATCGAGCGCGGGCACCTCCAGAGTGTCGCGCGAGCATGCGCCGGCGGCGAGCAGGCGGGCCCGCGCTTCGCCGACCGCCCCGGGTCCGCCCCGTTCCTGAGTAGGCTCCGGGTGCATGGCTCCTCCTCCCGCCGTGGCCGTCGCACCGGGTGTCTTCCGCATCCCGACCGTCGGGTCGTGGGCCGTCAACTCGTTCGCGCTCGTCGACGACGACGGCTCCGTCACGCTCGTCGACGCCGGCCTCGACCGCGCACCCGCGCGGATCGTCGCCGGGCTGGCCGCACTCGGGAAGCGGCCCGCGGACGTGCAGCGGATCGTGCTGACCCACGCCCACCTCGACCACGCCGGCGGGGCGCAGGAGATGGCGGCCCGCACCGGCGCCCCGGTGGCCGTCCACGCCGAGGACGCCGGGTTCGCCGAGGCCGGCACGAGCCCGCCGAACGACCGCTCGTACGCGATCGGACGGATCTTCGCCCGGCTGCAGAACGGCCGGTTCCCGCCGGTGCCGGTGGGCGAGAAGCTCGTGGACGGCCAGCTGCTCGACGTCGCGGGCGGGCTGCGGGTGGTGGCGACGCCCGGCCACTCCCCCGGGCACATCTCGCTCCTGCACGAGCCCACCCGCACGCTGATCACCGGCGACGCGATCTTCAACGTGCTCGGCATGCGCTACCCGCCCCGGTTCTTCTGCACCGACTTCCGGATGACCAGGCGCACCGCGCACGTCCTGGGCGAGCTCGAGTACGACCGCGTGGGCTTCACCCACGGCCCGGACATCGTCGACGGCGCGCGGGAGGCGGTGCGCCGGTTCCTCGCACGGACGGTCAAGCCGCACACCCCGGAGTAGCCACGCGCCGCCGTGCCGTGGCCGGCCCCCGGCGGCGGCGCGCTCCAGGCGGGTGACCAAGGCAGATGGCCGCTCCCAGAGATCGAGCCACCACCATCTGCCCTTGATCGAACATCCGGGCCGCGCCGGGCGCGACCGCCCGGCCCGGCCCGGCCCGGTCCGGTCCGGCTAGGAGCGCCCGGCCGAGCCCTCGATCAGGCCCCGGATGTAGCCGACGGCGTACAGCCGCCCGAGCACCCCGTACCCCGCCTGCGCGCCCACCTCGCCGTGCAGCGTGGGCACGTGGTCCGAGCGCATCAGGCCGTCGAACCCGATGCCGCGGTAGGCGTCGATGCAGGCCCGCATGTCGGTGGGCCCGGCGTCGTGCCAGGTCTCGACGTAGCTGTCGACCGTGCCCTCCACGTCCCGGAAGTGCACGAAGAAGATCTTCCCGCTGTCCCCGATCTCGCGGATCGTCGCGGGGAGGTCCTCGGTCATGAGCCGGAAGTTGCCCTGGCAGAACGTGATGCCGTTCATCGGGCTGTCGGAGATCTCGAGCAGCCGCCGGAACCCGTCGACGCTCGACATGATGCGCCCGATGCCGCCGAGCGGCGAGATCGGCGGGTCGTCCGGGTGCATGGCGAGCCGCACCCCCGCCTCCTCGGCGACGGGCAGCACCCGGGCGAGGAAGTACTCCAGGTTCTCCCAGAGCTGCTCCTCGGAGATCGTGCCGAGCGGAGGCGGCGGCCCGGCCTCGAACACGGCCCGGTCGAACCCGGTGACGGTGGACCCGCCGCGCGACTGGATCGCGGTGCTCGTGCGCACCCAGTTGCGGTCGGTCATCCACTCGTAGCACCAGACCGGGATCCCGAGCCTGCCCATGTTGCGCAGCAGGGTGCAGACGTTCTCGATCTCCTCGTCACGACCGGGCAGGCCCCGCTTGGCGAGGTTGAACGGCGGGCGCCACTCGATCACGCCGAGGTCGAAGCCGTTGCGCTCGTAGAGGTCCTTCGTACGGACCATCGGGAGGTAGTCCCACGGCGCCTCGTGCCCCGGCTGCGGCCGGGGGTCGCCGGGCAGCGTGCCCACCGCGTCGGTGACGCCCGCCTGGCGCATCAGCGGCCAGAGGCTCCCGTCGGCCCGGTCGGCCGGCAGCATCTCCGCGATCCTCATCGATCCCCTCCCCGTTCCGCTACCCGGAACGTGCTTCCGTTTCCGATGGCCTGACCGTACCGCCGATCACCAGCCGCCGGAGCCGGGCGGGAGGTGGCCGAGGTCCGCGCTGATCGCTCGGGCGGTGCGGAGGAGCTCCGGCAGCAGGGACCGGATCGCGTCCTCGGTCAGCCGGCTGCTGGGCGAGGTCAGCGACAGCGTCGCGACGAGGTCGGCGCCGGCCGCCCGGATCGGCGCGGAGAGCGTGCTCACGCCCGGCAGCGTCTCCTCGACGGCGACGGCGTACCCCTGCGCGCGGACGTTCTGGACATCGGCGAACAACGCCGCAGGCTCGGGTGGGTTGATCGGGGTGATCTCGCTCGGGTCGTGCTGGTCGAGGATCCGGCGGATGTCCTCGTCCGGGCGGGCGGCGAGGAACAACCGGCTCGGCGCACCGCTCCAGAGCGGCAGCGGCCGGCCGATGTCGAAGGTCGCGCGCAGCTCCGAGACGCTCTCCAGCTGCTCGATGTGCATCATCTGGTCGCCGCCGAAGGCGACCGTGAGGCCGACGGTCTCGCCCGCGGCGTCGCGCAGCCGGCCCATGTGCGGGAGCGCGGCCTGGCGCAGGTTCAGCCGGCGCTGGTAGGCGACGCCGAGCGCGAGCGTGCGCGGCCCCAGCCGGTACCGCTGGGTCACCGGGTCCTGGCCGGCGAGATCGGTGTCGACCAGCTCGCGGAGCAGCCTCTGCACGGTCGACTTGGACAGCCCGGCCCGGTCGGCGACCTGCCTGATGCTCAGGGCGTCGTCGGAGACGCGCAGCACCTCCAGCACCTGCACGGCGCGGCGCAGCAGTTCGCTCACTTCCGTCCCCGCCCCCTTGACACCCGCCCTCGACGGCACGCACGATCACCGTCCTACAGAACGGGTCAGCTGTCCCGCGAAACGGGACACTACTCCTCACTCCGGGAGGTCCGCAATGGTGCGCCACCGAGAGGGTTCCGGCGAAGGCTCGGGCCCGGCCCACATCCGGGAGATCGCGGGAGCCAGCCTCATCGGCACCGTCGTCGAGTGGTACGACTTCTTCCTCTACGGGACGATGGCCGCGCTGGTCTTCAACTCCGAGTTCTTCCCGGTGGTCAGCCCGCTGCTGGGCACGATGATCGCGTTCGGGACGTTCGCGGCCGGCTTCGTCACGCGACCGCTGGGCGGGATCGTCTTCGGGCACTTCGGCGACCGGCTGGGCCGCAAGCAGATGCTCGTGCTCACGATGATGATCATGGGCGGGGCCACGTTCGTGATGGGGTTGCTGCCGACGTACGCCCAGATCGGGATGTGGGCGCCGGTCCTGCTGCTCGTGCTGCGGATGTTGCAGGGCATCGGGCTGGGCGGCGAGTGGGGCGGCGCCGCGGTGATGGCCGTCGAGCACGCGCCCGCGCAGCACCGCGGCCTCTACAGCAGCTGGCCGCAGATGGGTGTGCCGATCGGGCTGCTGCTGTCCACGGGCGTGGTCACCGCGGTCGGGTGGCTGGGCCACGACGCGCTGGTCGCATGGGCCTGGCGGATCCCGTTCCTGCTCTCCGCCGTGCTCATCGCGGTCGGCCTGTTCATCCGGCTGCGCATCGCCGAACCGCCCGCGTTCGAGGCGATCAAGGAGGCGGGCGAGCAGGCGACGACCCCGTTGCTCGAGGTGCTGCGCCGGCACCCCCGCACCACGCTGCTCGCCATCGGCGCGCGCTTCAGCGAGAGCGTCACGTTCAACATCTACAACGCGTTCCTGCTCACCTACACGACGCTCGTGCTCGGCCTCCCCAGCAGCGTGGTGCTGCAGGGCCTGCTGGTGGCCGCCCTGGTCGGCATGGTCGTCATCCCGCTGGCCGGAGCGCTGTCCGACCGGATCGGGCGGCGTCCGGTCTACCTCGCGGGCGCGCTCGTCGCACTGCTGACCGCGTTCCCGCTCTTCATGCTGGTCGACACCCGCGACACGTCGCTGATCTGGATCGCCCTCGTCATCGGCTGGGGCATCGCGGCCTGCGGGATGTACGGACCGCAGGCGGCGTTCTTCGCCGAGCTGTACCCCACGCGCGTGCGCTACAGCGGCATGTCGGTGGTCTACCAGGTGGGTGTGCTGCCCTCCGGTGCCGTCGCGCCGCTCGTCGGCACCGCGCTCGTCGCGGCCTCCGGCGGTGCGTCCTGGCCGGTCGCCGCGTACGTCGCGGTGATCGCGCTGATCACCGTGGTGTCGCTGCTGCTGTCCCCGGAGACACGCCGGCGCGCCCTCGACGCCGACACGCCCGACTCCGCCCGCGCCCGCTGAACCGAGAAGGAGACCCGCATGGCCCGCCGCCCCGACATCCTGCTGATCCTGGCCGACGACATGGGCTTCTCGGACATCGGCTGCTACGGCGGCGAGATCGAGACACCCGCGCTGGACCGGCTCGGCCGCGGGGGCGTCCGGTTCACGCAGTTCTACAACACCGCCCGGTGCAGCCCCTCCCGCGCCTCGCTGCTCACCGGCCTGCACCCGCACCAGGTCGGCGTCGGCATCCTCAACTTCGACGACTCCCCCGACGGCTACCCGGGCAACCTGTCCGAGCAGTGCGTCACGGTCGCCGAGGCGCTGCGCGCGGCGGGGTACGGCACCTACCTGAGCGGCAAGTGGCACCTGGCCAGCGACATGGACACGCCCAACGGTGCGTGGCCGACCCGCCGCGGCTTCGACCACGTCTACGGGACCCTCGAGGGCGCGGGCTCGTACTACCAGCCTCGCACCCTGAAGCGCGACGAGCGCAACGTCGAGGACGAGGGCCTCTCGGACGACTTCTTCTACACCGACGCGATCAGCGACAACGCGGTGCGCTTCGTCTCCGAGCACGACCGGGACCGCGGTGACGACCCGCTGTTCCTCTACCTCGCCTACACCGCGCCGCACTGGCCGCTGCACGCGCACGAGGAGGACGTCGCGAAGTACCGCGGCCGGTTCGACAAGGGCTGGGAGCGGCTGCGCGAGGAACGGCTCGACCGGCTCGTCGGCGAGGGGATCATGGAGTCCGGATCGCGCCTGTCCGACCCGGACCCCCGGGTGCCCGCCTGGGACTCGCGGGAGGACCAGGAGTGGGAGGCGCGGCGGATGGAGGTCTACGCCGCGCAGGTCGACCGCATGGACCAGGGCATCGCACGGGTGCTCGCCCGGCTCGAGGAGCTCGGCAGGCTCGACGACACGATCGTGGTCTTCCTCTCCGACAACGGCGGGTGCGCCGAGGAGCTGCCGCCGGAGACGGCCATGGAGTTCGTCACCGCGTTCGTGCCGATGAAGATGACCACCCGCGAGGGCGAGGACGTCGTACCCGGCAACCACCCCGGCCTCATGCCGGGACCGGAGACGACGTACCAGACCTACGGGCGCGCCTGGGCCAACCTGTCCAACACGCCGTTCCGGGAGTACAAGCACTGGGTGCACGAGGGCGGCATCTCGACCCCGTTCATCGTCCACTGGCCGGCCGGGCTCGCCGGCGCCGACGCGGTGTGCACGGCGCCGTCCCAGCTGGTCGACGTGCTGCCCACCCTGCTCGACGCGGCCGGCGCCACCTACCCGGACCAGCGGGACGGCCACCCGGTGCCGCCCGCGGAAGGACGCAGCCTGCTGCCGCTGCTGCGGGGTGAGGTGGTCGAGGACCGGACGCTGTGCTGGGAGCACGAGGGCAACAGCGCCGCCCGCCGGGGCCGCTGGAAGCTGGTGCGCAAGCACGGCCGGCCGTGGGAGCTCTACGACATCGAGGCCGACCGGGCGGAGCACGACGACCTCGCAGGCGAGCACCCCGGTCTCGTCGCCGACCTGGCGGGGGCCTACGAGGAGTGGGCGCGGCGCTGCGGCGTCATCCCGCGCGAGCGGGTTCTCGAGCTGTACCGCAGGCGGGGGCACGGCCTGCCGGAGGAGTGACCGGCGCGCACCGGACCGTCGGTGCCGCTCCGTAACCTGAACCCGTGCTCGCCGTCCACGCCCTCTGGTCCCCCGGCCGCGGGGTGCTGCTCTGGGCCGAGGACGGCGACCGGCCCGCAGGCGCGTCGAGCCGCTCCCTGCGCCCCGCGCGGCCGCACCCGTTCGCGGCGCCGGTGTCCGCGCTCGCGGCCCTGCACCCGGGCAAGCCGGCCACGGCCACGCTCCTGCTGCCCTCGCGACCTGGTGGGCCGCTCGCCTCGCCGGAGCTCGTGCGCAGCCGGGGCCGGGCCGCGCCGCCGCGGGGCGGCCCCACGCTGCGCGCGTGGTCGGTGCCCGCGCTCGCCGTCGACGCCGCGGAGCTGGAGGACCCGGCCGACGAGGCGCGCTACGGCAGCTCGGTGGCCCACCTCCGCGCGCTGGCGGCGCTCGCGGCCGACCTCGCCTCCCGCGGCCGGGTGCTGCCCACCCTGCGCCGCCACGGTGGCCGGGCGTTCGCCCGCTGGCGCCCGGTCGTGCAGGGGCTCGACGCCGTCGCGTTCGACGCGCTGGTGGGCGCGCTGCCGCCGGTGGGACGGGCGGAGGTGGTGTCGGCGAAGGGGACACCGGACGCCGGGCCCGACCCGCACGACCTGCTCGCCGACGCGCTCGAGGTGCTCACCGACGCCGCCGTGCGCGACCGGCTCGCCCGCGCTCCCGAGCCGGTCGCGCTGGTGCCGCCGCGAGGCGGGCCGCTACCGGCCACCGAGGCCTGGCTCGCCGCCCTCCTCACCGCCGACGGCCGGATCGACGACGCCGTCGCGGCCACCGAGGTCTCCGCCCTCCAGGAGGCCGTGGCCGAGTGGGACACCGTCGGCGCCGACACCACCGGCGAGGGCCGGGCCTGCTTCCGGCTCTCCGAGATCAGCACGCTCCACGACCCGTCCGATGCCGCGCCCGACCCGCTCGACCAGACCGGCGACGGCACCCGCTGGGTGCTGGAGTTCCTGCTGCAGTCCACGGCCGACCCGAGCCTGCTCGTGCCGGCCGAGCAGGTGTGGGCAGGCGGCGCGGAGCGGCTGCTCGCCGAGCCCCAGGAGCTGATGCTCGCCGAGCTGGGGCGGGCGGCGCTGGTGTACCCGGCGCTCGCCCGGGCGCTGCGCCGGGCCCGGCCCGGCCACCTCGACCTCACCGTCGAGGACGCCCACGAGTTCCTCACGTCCCGCGCCGCGCTGCTCGTCGAGGCCGGGTTCGGTGTCCAGCTGCCGCGCGGCTGGGACGGCGCCCGCCGGGTGGGGCTCACCCTGTCCGCCCGCAGCACCCCGGCCGACCGCGTGCTCACCCGCAGCGGGCTGGGCCGCGAGCAGCTGGCGGAGTTCCGCTGGTCGATCGCGGTGGGCGACGAGGAGCTGTCCGAGGAGGAGATCAGCGATCTCGTCGCCACCAAGGCGCCGCTCGTGCGGCTGCGCGGCCGGTGGGTGAGCGTCGACGCCGATCGGCTGCGCAAGGGCCTGGAGTTCCTGCGCCGGGCGAAGGGCCGCCGGCACGCAGGCGCGCCCACCGCCGCCGAGGTGCTCGCGCTCGCCCAGCGCCACCCCGACGACTGGGACGGCGACGACTGGGATGGAGAGGAGCTCCCGCTCCCCGTCACCGACGTCCGGGCCGACGGCTGGATCGGTGAGCTGCTCGCCGGCACCGCGGAGCAGACGATCAGCCCGATCGAGCCCCCGCCGAACTTCCACGCCCAGCTGCGGCCCTACCAACAGCGCGGGGTGTCGTGGCTCGCGTTCCTGTCCGCGCTCGGGCTCGGCGCCTGCCTCGCCGACGACATGGGGCTGGGCAAGACCGTCCAGATGCTCGCGCTCGAGGCGTACGAGCGGGCAGCGCAGCCGGAGTCGGGGCAGCGGCGCGCGCCCACCCTGCTGGTCTGCCCGATGTCGCTGGTCGGCACCTGGCAGCGCGAGGCGGCCCGGTTCGCGCCCGACCTGCGCGTGCTCGCCCACCACGGGGCGGGCCGCGCCCACGGCGATGAGCTCGTCGCGGCCGTCGCCGAGGCCGACCTCGTGGTCACCACCTACGCCACCGCGGCCCGCGACGGCGACGACCTCGCCCAGGTGTCGTGGCGGCGGCTGGTGCTGGACGAGGCCCAGGCCGTGAAGAACAGCCGGGCCACGCACGCGCGCGCCGTGCGCCGCTTCACCGCCGAGCACCGCGTGGCCCTCACCGGCACGCCGGTGGAGAACCGGCTCTCCGAGCTCTGGTCGATCATGGACGTGCTCAACCCCGGCCTGCTCGGCTCGGCCGACGTCTTCCGCACGCGCTACGCGATCCCGGTGGAGCGCCACGGCAACAAGGACGCGGCCGCGTTGCTGCGCCGCGTCACCCGCCCCTACCTGCTGCGCCGGGTCAAGACCGACCCGACGATCATCGACGACCTGCCCGACAAGATCGAGGTCACCCAGCACTACCGGCTCACCCGGGAGCAGGCATCGCTCTACCGCACGGTGGTCGACGACATGCTGGAGAAGATCGAGGACTCCGAGGGCATCGAGCGGCGCGGCAACGTCCTCGCCGCGATGGCCAAGCTCAAGCAGGTCTGCAACCACCCCGCCCAGCTGCTGCACGACGGATCGACGATCGGCCGGCGCTCCGGCAAGATCATCCGGCTGGAGGAGATCCTCGCCGAGATCCTCGACGAGGGCGACCGCGTGCTGTGCTTCACCCAGTTCACCGAGTTCGGCCACATGCTCGTCCCGCACCTCTCGGCGCGCTTCGACACCGACGTCGCGTTCCTGCACGGCGGCACCCCGAAGAAGCGGCGCGACGAGATGGTCACCCGCTTCCAGGCGGGCGACGGGCCGCCGATCATGCTGCTCTCGCTCAAGGCGGGTGGCACCGGGCTCACGCTCACCGCCGCCAACCACGTGATCCACCTCGATCGCTGGTGGAACCCGGCCGTCGAGAACCAGGCCACCGACCGCGCGTTCCGCATCGGCCAGCGCCGCAACGTGCAGGTCCGCAAGTTCGTGTGCCCCGGCACCGTCGAGGAGCGCATCGACGAGCTGATCACCAAGAAGAAGGCCCTCTCCTCCATGGTCGTCGGCGACGGCGAGGGCTGGCTCACGGAGCTGTCCACCGAGTCGCTGCGGGAGCTGTTCACGCTCGGCGGGGAAGCCCTCCAGGAGGAGGCCGACCAGGAGGACCCCGATGCCTGACCCGGATCCCTTCTGGTGGCGCGACGCCGAGCCCACCCGCCCGCGCAAGGTCGAGGGCGGCATCCAGATCAACAGCACCCGCGGCCCGGTGGCGCGCACGTGGTGGTCGCAGCGCTTCCTCTCCGTCCTGGAGTCGCTGGGGATGGGCGGGCGGCTCTCGCGGGGCCGCAGCTACGCGCGCGCCGGGCAGATCGTCTCCCTCGACCTCGACGTGGGCGGCGCCACGGCACGGGTCCAGGGCTCGCGGTCGGCGCCGTACCAGGTGCGGGTGGGCGTGCCGGCGTTCGGCAAGGCGGAGTGGGCGGCGGTGGCGCAGGCGCTCACCGACGACGCCTCGTACGCGGCGGCGCTGCTCAACGGGGAGATGCCGCGCGACATCGAGCGGGTGTTCGAGGCGGTGGGGCTCTCGCTCTTCCCGGCCACCGAGCGCGACCTGGCGATGGACTGCACCTGTCCCGACTTCGCCGTGCCGTGCAAGCACCTCGCGGCGGTCTGCTACGTGCTCGCCGAGCGGTTCGACGCCGACCCGTTCCAGATCCTCGCGCTGCGGGGCCGCCACCGGGACGCGCTGCTGGAGGAGCTGCGCGCCCGGCGCTCCGCGGCGTCGCCGCCGGCGCACGGGGAGGACCTCGCCGCGGTCATGCACCGGTTCTGGGAGGCGGGCGACCTGCCCGAGCAGCTCGCCGGGCCGCGCACACCACCGGACGCGCTGCTCGACCAGGTGCCGCCGTTCCCGATCGAGGTCCGCGGCGAGCAGGTCGCCGAGCTGCTGCGCCCGGCCTACCGTGCGCTGGGCACGGAGATCTAAGAAGGAGTCGTGTCGAACTCCCCTCACCTCGCCACCCTCGCCGTGCACGGCGGCAACGCCGTCGACGCCGGGAGCGGGGCGATCCGCCGCCCGCTGGTCATGGCCAACTCCTACTCCCTGCCCGACGACCCGTCCGAGCTGTCCTGGTCGGGCACCGGCACGCCGCTCTACACCCGCAACGGCGGTGCCAACCAGGGATGGCTGGAGGAGAAGCTCGCCGCGCTCGACGGCGGCACCGCCGCGGTCGCCCTCGCCAGCGGGATGGCCGCGATCCACGCGCTCTTCTTCGCCGCGCTGCGTTCCGGCGACCACGTCGTGTGCTCCGACAACACCTACGTCGGTACGTACCGGCTGCTCACCGAGTTGCTGCCGCAGAAGTACGGGATCACGGCCACGCTCGTCGACTCCTCCGACCCGGACGCCGTGGCCGCCGCCATCCGGCCGGAGACGCGCCTCGTCCACGTCGAGACCCCGGCCAACCCGACCACCCGCATCACCGACGTGGCCGCGGTCGCCGAGCTCGCGCACGCCGCCGGCGCCCTGCTCTCGGTGGACGCCACCTTCGCCACGCCCGTCCTGCAACGGCCGCTCGCGCTCGGCGCGGACGTCGTCGTGCACTCGCTCACCAAGTACATCAACGGCCACGGCGACGCGATGGGCGGCGCCGTCATCGGCACGGGTGAGGCGGGCACGGCTTTGGTCGAGGCCGTGCGTGCGGAGGCGATGGTCAACGTCGGCGGGGCGATCAGCCCGTTCAACGCCTGGCTGATCATGCGCGGATCGGTGACGCTGCCGATGCGGATGCGCGCCCACTGCGCGGGCGCGCAGGCGGTGGCCGAGTTCCTCGACCAGGACCGGCGCGTGGCCTACGTGGCCTACCCGGGGCTCCGGTCGCACCCGCAGCACGCCCTCGCCGCCCGCACCCTGGACGGCGGGTTCGGGGGCATGCTCGCGTTCGCCGTCGAGAGTCACCCCGCCGGCGACGCGGACACGCAGAACCGCTTCGTCGCGGCGCTGCGGGTGATCACGTCGGCGGTGTCGCTCGGGCACGACGAGTCGCTGGTCGTGCACGTGTCCGGCGACGACGAGCGGGCCCGGTTCTACCCGGAGGAGTTCCGCCGGTACGGCCACCTGCGGTTCTCGGTGGGCCTGGAGGACCCGCGGGACCTGGTGGCCGACCTCGACCAGGCCCTGACGGCGACGGTCGGACCCGCGTGACCCGCCGACGCCGCGGCACGACCGGCCCGTTCGCCCGCACCTGGATCGTTGATTCCTGGGTTCTCGGTGGTCGAGGGCGACCGGGGAGCGCTCGACCCGGGGGCGTGGTCGAGGCGCACGAAACGCGCACCGGATCGCCGATCACACGGCGAAATGGTGGCCGAATGATCTCCGGGAGCGACCATTTGCCCTTGATCACCCCTGCCGAGCAGCCATCTGCCCTTGATCGCCGCGAGCTGCGAGGGGCGGCCCCGCACTGCGCGGCGCCGCCGGGAGGCCCGGAGACGGACCCCACGGCCTTGCCCACAGGAATCGACCGGCTAGCAGGCGAGGGTGCCGCCGGCTCCGGGGTGTGATCGCGGTGGTCCGGGTGGGGCCATGGGCCCCGGCGGCCGGCCCCGTCCGGGCCCGGACGGGGGTGGCCTGCCGCGGGTGGAGACGGCGCGCCCTCGTGGCCCCCGCACTACGCGACGGCCACCGGCTCGGCGAGCACGCCCTGGCGCCGCGCCCGCCGCTCGAACCACAACGTGGCGAGCGGTGGGATGCTCGCGACCAGCGCGACCAGCGTGACCGGCAGGCTCCAGCGGAAGGTGCGCGCCACGACGAGCGTGACGGCCACGTAGGCGATGAACAGCGCGCCGTGGATCGGGCCGAAGACGTTCACGCCGATGTCGTCGAACACGACGACGTACTTGAAGAACATCCCGGTGAGCAGGCCGGCCCACGAGCACGCCTCGGCGATCGCGACGACGCGGAACGCCAGCGCACCGGTGGACGGGGAGACGACAGCCACCCCTTCACTCTGCCGGACGCATGATCCCACCCGTTTGCCGGGGCCGGAACACCGAGCGTGTCCGCCGAGTCGGTGATCACGAGCCGGACGGGCCTACCCGCTCGCACCCGCCGTGCGCCGACCCGCCTCCTCGCGCAACACGTACTTCTGGATCTTGCCGGTCGAGGTCTTGGGCAGCGGGCCGAACACCACCGCCTTGGGCGCCTTGAACCGCGCCAGCCTGCCCCTGACGTGCTCCTGCAGCTCCTCGGCCGTGGCGCTCGCACCGTCGTGCAGGGTGACGTAGGCGACCGGGACCTCGCCCCACCGCTCGTCGGGCGCGGCCACCACGGCCGCCTCCAGCACGGCCGGGTGGTCGGCGAGCACCTGCTCCACCTCGACGCTCGCGATGTTCTCGCCACCGGAGATGATCACGTCCTTGCTGCGGTCCCGCAGCTCCACGTAGCCATCGGGGTGCATCACGCCGAGGTCGCCGGTGCGGAACCAACCGTCCGGGACCGCGGCGGCCGTCGCCTCGGGATCGCGCAGGTAGCCGAGCATCACGTTGTTGCCGCGGAGCGCGATCTCGCCGATCGTCGCGCCGTCGGCCGGCACGTCCGCGCCGTCCGGGCCGACGACGCGCGCCCGGCACGAGATCATGTTGCCCACGCCCTGGCGGGCCTTGCGCCGTGCCTGCTCTCCCGCGTCGAGGCCGTTCCACTCCGGCCGCCAGTCGCAGATCATCACCGGCCCGAACGTCTCGGTGAGGCCGTAGAGGTGCGTGACGTCGAACCCGAGCTCACCCATCCTGCGCAGGATCGCGGGCGTCGGCGGCGCCCCACCCGTCGCCACCCGGACCGTGCGGTCGAGCCGTGCGGCGCCCTCGGCGTACGCGATCATCGAGAGCACGGTCGGCGCCCCCTCCAGGTGCGTGACGCCCTCCTCGCGGATCAGCCGCCAGACCTCTCCGGGATCCACCTTCGGCAGGCAGACGTGCGTGCCCGCGGCCGCGGTCACCGCCCACGGGAAGCACCAGCCGTTGCAGTGGAACATCGGCAGCGTCCACAGGTGCACCGCCGACGGCGACAGCCCGGTGTGCGCGGCCATGGCGAGCGACTGCAGGTAGGCGCCGCGGTGGTGGTACATCACGCCCTTGGGCCGTCCGGTCGTCCCCGACGTGTAGTTGATCGAGAGCAGCGCGCGCTCGTCGGACGGCGCGACGGCGCGCGGGGTGGCCGCGGCGAGCAGCTCCTCGTACCGCTCCCCCACCGGCACGAGCACGGGCGGCTCGGCCAACCCGGACACGGCCTGGGCGACCAGCGCGTCGAACACCGGGTCGTGCACGAGGACGGCCGCCCGCGAGTGCTCCAGGATGGAGGCGACCTCCGGCGCCGCGAGCCGGGTGTTGATCGCGACCAGCGGCACGCCGGCCCACGGCACGCCGAAATGCGCCTCGAGCAGCACGTGGGTGTTCGGCGCCAGCACGGCCACCGGGCGGCCGCCGGCGAGCGGGGCGAGCGCTCCCGCCAGTCGCCGGCACCGCTCGTGCAGCTGGGCGTAGCTGTAGCGGTGGACGCCGTCGACCACGGCGACCCGCTCGCCGTGCGCGGCCGCGGCCCGATCGAGGAACGACACCGGCGTCAGGGGCTCGAACGAGAAGTCCGCGGCGACATCCACAGCGACATCCACGGCGACATCCACACCGACATCCATGCCGTCACTATCTCCCGCCGTGCGCCCCGCCGCCTCCCCCTCGTATCCACCGGTCGCCGCCACCGCTCCGCGCGGGTGCTCACACCCGTCCCGCTCCCGCCGAGTAACCCGGCACACGCGGCGGGCCTCCGCCGCCGTCGACAGGACCGGATCATGAGCACCGACCCCCTCGCCGAGCCCCACCGCCACGACCGCCGCTGCTACTGGGACCACACCCGCTGCGGGTGGGTCTGCCCGGCCCCGCGCGTCACCGAGACGATCAGCGCGGCGGCGCCGCCTCCTCCCGAGCCGCCGCGTCCGGCCCACTTCCGGGATCCAGCAGGAGATGGGGTTGCCGGAGATGGGGTTATTGCCGCCGGATCGCAGCCCGGACCGGTATGACCCCACCCCGTTCCGGGACGGGCGACGGATCCGGCCGCGCACCCGTTACGGCCGGGCGGTGAGATCGCCGTGAAGCCGCCACCGGCCCGCGCCGCGCCCGGAGGCACCCTTTCCCCGGGCGCGCGATCCATTCCGGCCCCGACACACCCAGGGATCGGACCCGGATCGACAATGCGCTCGGACCTCCTTTATCATCGATCCCGAAATTAGTGCCCACCGTTCTCCAGCGCCGAAGCCCGCCCCGGCGGGTTGTCCGGCGTACCCGGAGCAGTTCTGAAAGGCAGCACCAGTGGCCAAGCAGACGACCGTCACCCTGGTCGACGACCTGGACGGCAGCGTCGCCGACGAGCAGGTCGAGTTCGCGATGGACGGCAAGTCGTACGAGATCGACCTCTCCTCCGCCAATAGCGCCAGATTGCGCGACGCCCTCGCGCCCTTCATTTCCGCAGCTCGTCGCACGAGTGGACGCCGCCGTTCGGGTGGTCCCGTCGCCACGGCCCGGCCCAGCACCGACCGCGAGCAGAACCAGGCCATTCGGGAATGGGCCCAGCAGCAGGGCATGAAGATCTCCGAGCGCGGCCGGATCCCGTCCAACGTGCTCGAGGCCTACCACAAGTCGCACTGACACAACCCGCGGCGACAACGCCGCGGCGCCATCCCGGCGGCTGATTGCCGACCACTCCGCCCCGGCATCGGTTCGGCAACGATCTGCGCCTCGAGCGGCCACCCCGCCTCGCGTGATCGACCGGCGCCGGCGCTCCCCGTCAGGTGCCCGGGGCGGGGTCGACGCCCTCCGGGTCGCGACCGCGGTCGTCACCGCGGTCGCCGTACCGGCGGCGGGCGAGCACGGCCGCGACCGCCAGTGGCACGGCCACCGCGAGCGCCACGCGGAACGCCTCCTCGAAGGCCCCCGTGTCGGCGAGCGGGGCGAGCACGGCGGTGCCGACGGCCGCGCCGAGGAACAGCAGGGCGGCGAACAGGGCGACCATCGTCGCCCGCTCCCCCGCGACCACCTCGGTGGACCAGCTCTGCAGCGTCGTGTGCAGGAACGCCCACGACCCGCCCAGCAGCACGCCCGCGGCGGTGACGGTGGCGATCGACACCGTCGCCGCGGGCAGCGCCCACCCGGCGGCGAGCATGACCGCACCGACCGTCGCGAGCCCGGCCGCCGAGAGGCGTCCGACCAGCACCCGGACGAGGCGGGAGAACACCACCGCGCCCGCCCCGTACGACGCCGCCACGAGCCCGCCGACCGCCGCCGACGAGCCGAGCGCCTGCACGGCGGGCGCCAGGTAGGTCACCACGCCCAGCACGACCATGCCCTCGACGAGCACGAGGACGAGCACGACGAGCGCCCACCGGTGGCGCAGCACGGTGGTGATCGACTGCAGCGGGCTCCCGGTGGTCGGCTCGCGCTCGGGTTCCGGCAGCCGGCGCAGCGCCACCCACAGCGCGGCCGCACCGATCCCGGTCAGCGCAGGCACCGCGCGCCAGCCGATCACCTGCGCGAGCACCCCCGCCCCGGCCGTCGCCACCGCGATGCCCAGCGACGACGCCGTGAGCACCTCCGCGAGCGGGCGCTGCCGCACCCGCACCTCCCACATGTCGCCGACGTACACGAGCGTGGCCGGGACCAGCGCGGCGACGCACCCGGCCGACACCGTGCGGGAGACGCCCAGGACCAGCAGGTTCGGCGAGAGCGCCGACACCACCCCGGCCAGGGCCGCCCCCAGGAGCGACACCCGCATGACCCGGACGCGCCCGATGCGGTCGCTCACCAACCCCCACACGGGCTGCATCAGCCCGTAGGCCAGGAAGTAGGCGCTCGCCACGGCCACCACCGCGACGAGGGGCTCCCCGAGGTCGAGGCCGATGACGACGAGCATCGGGGGGAGGGCGAAGCGGTCGCAGGAACTGGTGAGGGCGGTCAGCTGCAGCAGCCGCAGCCGGGCCCGTTCGGCGGCTCTGCCGGTGTCGGTCGTCACCGCTCGACCATGCGCCCCGGCGGCCCCGTCCGCTGCCGGTGTTGGGCGTGAGTCCTACCACTGGTTAGCGTGACCACCGTGACCGCCGATCTCGACCCGGAGGAGTTCCGCAGGCTCGGCCACGCCGTCGTCGACTGGATCGCCGACCACCGCGCCGGGCTCGACCAGCTTCCGGTGCAGCCCGGCGTGGCCCCCGGCTGGGTGCGCGCGCAGCTGCCTGCAGACCTGCCCGACGACCCCGCCCCGCTGGAGGATCTCCTCGACACCGTCGACCGGGTCGTGGTGCCGGCGAGCACCCTGTGGCAGCACCCGCGGTTCTTCGGCTACTTCCCCGCGAGCGCATCGCTGCACTCCCTGCTCGGCGACATGCTCTCGGGCGCGCTGGGGGCGCAGGGGATGCTGTGGTCCACATCGCCCGCCGCCACCGAGGTGGAGCAGGTCCTGATGGACGCCTTCGCCGGCGCTCTGGGCCTCGACCCGGCGTTCACGTTCGCGGGCGGCGGGGGCGGCTGCATCCAGGACTCGGCGTCGTCCGGGGCCCTCGTCGCGCTGCTCGCCGCCCTCCACCGGGCCGCCCCGGGGTGGCGCGAGAGCGGGGTGACCGGCGACGAGCGCGTGTACGTCACGGCCGAGACCCACTCCTCGCTGGCCAAGGCCGTGCGCGTCGCCGGCCTCGGCGCCCAGGCGCTGCGCATTGTCGACAGTGCGCCGGGGTCCCTCGCCATGGACGCGGACGCGCTGGCCGCGACGCTCAAGGCGGACGTCGCGGCCGGCCTGCGGCCGGTGCTGGTCTGCCCGACCGTCGGCACCACGGGCACCGGCGCGGTCGACCCGGTGCGGGCCGTGGCCGAGGCAGCCGGGGAGCACGGCGTGTGGGTGCACGTGGACGCGGCATGGGCGGGCGTGGCCGCGCTGTGCCCGGAGTTCCGGCACCTGCTCGACGGCGTGGAGCTCGCCGACTCGCTCTCCACGAACCCGCACAAGTGGCTGCTCACGGCGTTCGACGCGTCCCTGCTGTGGGTGCGCGACGGCGCGGCGCTCCCGGCGGCACTGTCGATCACCCCGGAGTACCTGCGCAACACCGCGTCCGAGTCGGGGGCGGTGGTCGACTACCGCGACTGGCAGGTGCCGCTCGGGCGCCGGTTCCGGGCGCTCAAGCTGTGGGCCGTGGTGCACGGCACGGGTCTGTCGGGCCTGCGGTCCCACATCCGCGGGCACGTCGCGCTCGCCGCGGGGCTCGCCGACCGGGTGCGGGCCGACCCGGCGTTCGAGCTGGCGGCCGAGCCGTCGCTCGGGCTGGTCTGCCTCCGGGTGGTCACGGGCGACGGCCCGGACGCCGACGACGCTGCGTCCCGGGAGGTGCTCGCCCGCGTCAACGCCTCCGGTGCCGCGTTCCTCACCCACACCGTGGCAGGCGGACGCTACGTGATCCGGGTGGCGATCGGCTCCGTCACGACCGGACCCGAGCACGTCGACCAGCTGTGGGACCGGCTGCGCGCCGAGGCGGCCGCCGTCGCAGGCACCGGCTAGCCGGGTTCACCCCGCCACTTGCGGTACAGCACCCAGACCAGGTCGGCCAGTGCGATCAGGGCCACCACCACCATCGCCCATCCGAGCACCGGCAGTGCGTTCGCGAAACCGATCCACGCAGCGCCCGCCGCGAACACGAGACCGAACGCCGCGAGCACGGCCCGCAGGGTCAGCGCGCTGTAGGTCGGCGCCGCGCCGCCGAAACCGGCGGTGGGGTCGTGGTAGTCGGGCAGGCCCCGCTCGTAGTCGGCCCGCGTCCGGTGCGGCCTGCCCTCGTGTCGCCGCGTCATCATGCCGCCGGGGTACCCGCCCGGCGCCGTCACGCCTCCTCGTGTTCCCGCTCACCGTCCCTGCCCGGGATCCGGTGCCGCAGGAGCACGCGGCTACCGCGGTCGTCGAACCGGATGAGCACCGACTCCGACATGTGGTTCATCAAGGGGATCCCGCGGCCGCCCTCCGGGGAGCGGTCGGACGGCGGGCGCCAGCTGCCGTGGTCGACGACCTCGATGCACAGCGTCGCCTCCTCGGTCCACAGCGTGAGCTCCACGACCCCGGCCTCGTCCGGGCCGTAGGCGTGGCGCACGGCGTTCGCGGCCGCCTCGTCGACGGCGAGCACCACGTCGGCGACCTCCACCTCGCTGAGCGCCAGCGGTGCGAGCCAACCTGAGAGCTCCCGCCGGATGAGCGCGAGCTGCTCCGGGTCCGCGGGCCAGCTGCGGTGGACGAACTCGATGCGGCCGGGGGCGGGCCGGCGCGAAACCTCCATGCCCGTCACGTTCCACCGATCTGCGGAGAAGCAAACGTCACCCGGCGCCCCCATCCGGCCGGTGGCCCGCTCGCCGCGTCCCGCGGACCGGCGACCGCATCGTTCACCTGCGGTTCACCCGCCGCACGACGGTCCCGGCAGGAGCGAGAGCCGCCCCACCATCACGCATGCCACGCCCGGCACCGGGCACACGCAGACGTGTCGAACCTGTGGGACGTGTCGAACCTGTGGGAACGGTGGCGCCTGCTGTGCCGGCCCAGCCGCGAGCGGGAGATCGTGGTGCAGTCGGTCAAGGCGGCGCTCGCGGCCGGAGCCGCCCTGGGCCTGACGCAGCCGTGGGCCGGGAGCCACGCCTTCCTCGCGCCGTACGCCGCGGTGCTGGCCGTGACCAGCACCGTGCGCGGGTCGTGGACGGGCGCCGCCCGGCAGGCGGGCACGGTGCTCGCCGGTGTCGTGCTGGCGTACGTCGTGAGCACGCTCGTCCCGGTCGGCACCGCGGCCGTGCCGGTCGTGGTCGTGCTCGGGCTCCTGGCGGGGCGGTGGCGGCAGTTCGGCCCGGACGGGTGGTGGATCGCGATCACCGGGCTGATCGTGGTGCTCAACGGCGCAGCGTCGAACGCGCTCGACCTGGCCGGCTGGGTGGCGCTGAGCCTCTGCGGGTCGGTCGCGGGAGCGCTCGTGAACACGCTGCTCCTGCCCCCGGTGCACCTGCGCGACGCCCGCGACGCGGTCACCGCCCTCACCGCCGAGGTCGCGGCCACGCTGCGCGACATGGCCGGATCCGTGCGCGACGGGTGGTCGACGGCCGACGCGAGCCGGTGGGTCGACGGTGCCCGCGGGCTGCGCCACGCGGTGCGCGTCGCCGACGACGCCGTCTGGTACGGCCGCGAGAGCGCGCGGTGGAACCCGCGCAGGCGCCACATCCGCCGGTTCGACTCCCCGCTCGCCGGGCGCGACGTCGTGAACCGGCTGAGCCGGGTGTGCGAGGGGGTGCTGCAGGTGAGCGTCCTGCTCGCGAACGTGGCCGCGCCGGACGACTCGGTATCCGGCGACCCCGAGCTGGCGAACCTGCTCGAGCGACTGGCCGACGCGGTCGAGGTGCTCGCCGAGGACCCGAACGAGCTCGCCGCGGCGCTCGACGTCCACGGCGCCGAGGTGCGCAGGCTGCGGGACGGCGCGGGTGAGCAGGCAGCGCGCGGGGCGTGCGTGATCGCCGTGTCCGACGCCGTGTCCGAGCTCGAGGCGGTCACGCGTTAGCAGGCCCGGATCGCGGGGTAGGCCCTGGTCATGACCACGCACTCGACGGACGTGCCGGCGCAGCGTTCGGCGCCCCCTCCCGGAGCGCCGGATCCTGGAGCGCCGCATCCTGGAGGGCCGCAGCCCGCCACGGTCGGCACGGACCTGGGCGACGTCCCGACCGGCGAGCTCGTCCGGCGGCTCTCGACGCAGCTGTCCGAGCTGTTCCGCCGCGAGCTGGACCTGGCGCGGACCGAGCTCACCGCCAAGGGCAAGCGCGCCGGAGCCGGGGCCGGGCTCGCCGGAGCCGGCGGCGTGGTGGCGCTCCTCGGGGTCGCCACGCTGATCGCGGCGGCCGTCGCCGGGCTCGCCACGGTGGTGCCGGTGTGGCTGTCCGCGCTGATCATCGGGGTGGTACTGCTGCTCGTGGCCGGCGTGCTCGCCCTCGTCGGGCGGGGCAGGCTGCGCCGCGCCACTCCCCCGGTGCCGGAGCAGGCCGTGCAGGGCGTCCAGAGCGACGTGTCCGCCGTCCGGAACGCGGTGCACCGGTGACCGGGCCGGAGGGCGAGGGCACCCCGCGCGAGGGTGAGGTCGTCGAACGGGACGTCGAGCAGCTGCGAGCGGAGCTGGGTGACACGGTCGAGGAGCTGGTCCACCGCGCCGACGTGCCGCAGCGGCTGCGCGAGAAGCGCGCCGAGACCGCCGAGCGGGTGCAGGCGCAGGTGGCGCACGCCCGCGAGGTCGTGACGGAGAAGGCGCCGGCCGTCGAGAACGCGGTGCGCCAGCGTCCGCTGGTCGTCGGCGGGGTCCTCGCGGCCCTCCTGCTGCTGTCCCTGCGCAGCCTGCGCCGCCGGCGCACGCACCGGAAGGAGGACACCGATGGAACGCGGTAGCGCCAAGCACGGCCCCCGCGAGGACGAGGCGCTCGCCGACCAGGTCTCCGGCGAGCTCGGCCCGGGCGGGTCGAACCGCGAGGAGTGGGCGGCCGCCGAACCACCGGCCGACGACGACCCGCCCGAGCGCACCGACGGCGACGACACTGAGCGCTGACCCCTCAACGCCGGGCCCGGTGCCGCCCGCCCGGGCCGCCGCCGCGCAGGCCGAAGCCGACGGCGAACACGGCGGCGACCGCGGCCCCGACCGCGGTGAGCCCGAACCCGAGTTCATAGCCCGTGACCGACGGGAGCGCCGCGCCCGGCGGCACGTGCCCGGCGAGCAGGGCCGCCGCCACCGCCCCGGAGATGCTCGCGCCGAGCATGCGGACCAGGCTGTTCACCCCGCTGGCGACCCCGGTCCTCGCCGGGTCGACGTGCTCGATCGCCATCGTCGCCAACGCGGAGTACGCCAGCCCGATGCCGAGGCCCAGCAGCGTCATCGAGCTCAGCACGTCCGTGACGTGCGCGTGGGAGACCACGAGCCACAGCTCCGACACCCCGGTGAGCGCGGCCCCGATCGCGACGACGTACGGCGCGGACAGGCGACGGATCAGCCCGCCGGACGCCAGGGAGACGACCATCATCAGGAGCGAGGCCGGCAGCAGGTAGAGGCCGGCCTCCAGGACGGACGCGCCGAACCCGTACCCCGCGGACGCCGGGGTCTGCACGAACTGCGGCGCCAGCGAGAACCCGCCGAACATCGCGAACCCCAGCAGCATCGATGCGACGCTCGCCCCGATCGTGCCGCGGTGGGTCAGCAGGTCGATGTCGACCAGCGGCTCCGCGGTCCGCCGTTCGACGGCGACCCAGACCGCGAAGAGCACGGCCGATGCGGCGAAGAGCCCGAGGATGCGGGCGGACGCCCAGCCCCAGCTCTGCCCCTCCGTGATGGCGAGCAGCAGCGTGACCAGGCCGCCCGCCAGCAGGACCGCGCCCGGGATGTCCGGGCGCCCGCCCTGCGGCGGCGTCGGGTCGCGCAGGAAGATCATGCCGGTGCCGAGCGCGGCCGCTGCGAGCGCCGCCATCACCCAGAACACGACGCGGAAACCGGTGGTGTACTCCGCGATCACCCCGCTGAGCACCAGGCCGATCCCGCTGCCGATGCCGATCGTCGCGCTGATCGTGCCGATGCCGGTCGCCAGCTTCTCCTGCGGCAGCACGCCGCGCACGACGCCGATCGACAGCGGGATGACCGCGACCGAGAAGCCCTGCACCACCCTTCCGACGAGCAGCACCGGGAGGGTGGTCGCGAGCCCGGCGACCACCGAACCGGCGAGCAGCATGACGAACGAGGCCAACAGCATGCGCCGCCGCCCGTACATGTCCCCGAACCGGCTGAACAGCGGCGTCGCCACCGCGCCCACGAGCATGCTGATCGTGAACGTCCAGCTCACGGCCGTCACGCCGACGTTCAGCTCGGCCTGCAGGCGCGGGAGGAGCGGGAGCACGGCGCTCTGCTGCATGACGGTGACCGCCGCCCCGAACGCCGCCGCGGCCACGACCGACCAGCCCTGCGCGGGTGGGGGTTGGGGAGGTCTCGGTCCGGCATCGGTCACGGCGGCTTGGAGAGCCTGTGCCATCTCAACCCTTCGAACTGGCTAACTTGGGTAGGTAACCTGCCGGAGAGACTACCTACCTAACTTAGGTAACCGTCAAGGGGAGATGGTCGTGGAGGACTACGGCGACGACCTGCTGGAGGCGACGACATCGATCAGCCGCCTCACCCGGATGCTGCGGCGCGGCAAGCTGTCCGACCGCGCCTGCGCCGAGGCCGGCATCACGCTCGACCGGATCGGCCTGCAGATCCTGGGGCTCGTGCGCAAGGCGGAGCGGCCGCTCAGCGTCAAGGAGCTCGCCGAGGCGATGCAGGTCGAGGGGCCGCACGCTACCCGCCAGGTGCAGCGACTGGTCGGCCGCGGACTGCTCGAGAAGACCGTCGACCCCGGCGACCGGCGGGTGGCACGGCTCTCGCCGACACCGGAGGGGGTCGAGCTGATCGACCGCTACCACGCGGTGATCAAGAACTGGATGCGCGAGGCGGTGGCCGGCTGGCCCGCCGAGGACCGGCAGCAGGTGTGCCGGCTCGTCACCCGCTGGGTCGACGACATCGAGGCGTACTTCGACGAGCTCGACACCCAGCCGTTCCCCGGCACCAGCATCGGCACGTGACGGCCGACGATTCAGCGCGTTCTCCGGTTGGATCCTCCCGTTCTCGCGCCGGAGCAACGATCCTGCTCGCGAATAACGCGCGCGGATGCTCCGGTTTCCTGGCCGGGCGGTACCTCGCGGGTGCGCGCAAGACCCGCGACGTCCTGCTCGGAGCATCCGGGCAAGCTCTGCGGGAAGCCGGCCCGGGCGACCCGGACATCATCCGAGCCGGGACGACTCCTCGTCGCCGGTGTGGCTCACCTCCAGCGCGTAGACGGCCACGGCGCCCGGCGTGCCTTCCGCGTCGCCCTTCTCCGGGCTCGACTGCACGTAGGCGCCGACCTTGAAGTACCAGCCGGTGCCGCTCTTGTTCAGCTCCGCCTTCTTCGCCCCGTTGTAGAAGACGTCGATGCGGCCGTCCTCGGCGAGGATCTTCAGGTCGTAGGGCGTGCCCAGCCGGTAGGCGGGGTCCAGGACCATCTCGGTCTTCCCGTCGTCGGCCTGCGCGGTCAGGCGCTCCCCCTCGAGGCGGATCTGCAGCACGTCGTCGTCGCCGTCGTGGATCTGCGCCGCCACGACCTCCGGCTTGACCTTCGGGACGGCGAGGATCGCCTCGCGCACCTCGAGCGTGTGCGTGCCACCCGGGTTCGACCACGCGGCGTTCTCCCCACCCTGCATCTCCCGCAGCTCGGACCGCGGGTAGTGGCTGTTCTTCGTGGTGGCGCCGCCGACCTTCGCCGTGAAGACGACGCCGTCGCGCGAGTCGTTGACCTTGAAGAACTCGTTCGAGAACTTCGAGAGCTTCTCCGCGAGCACCTCCTGCGGGCTGCCCACGTCGCCGGTCGGGAGGGTGAGCTTCCAGTTGCTGAGGTCGAGCAGGTCGGCGGGCACGTTCGCCCTCCCGGCAGCGAGCGGGCCCTCCTGGGACGGCGGCCCGGTGACCGTCTCGGGCACTCCGGGAAGGGGCGGCGGCACGGGGGGCGGCACGGGGGGCGGCACGGCCGCGGCCGCGGGAGGCACCGGGGGCGCCGGGGGGAGCGGAACCGCACCGAGCGCCGTTCCGGAGACGCCGGCGGCCGACAGCGCGACGGCGAGCCCGGTCGTGAGCCCGGCGGTGATCACGGTCGAGACGAGCGGGTGGCTGAACGTCATCGGACTTCCCATCGGCCGGACTCACGCGGGGTCGGCGTGAGTGGTGCGGGAGCGGACGCTGTCGAACGGTAATCACGGTGCTGCGATCCGTGGTGCTGAGTCACTCGAATGTGGATCACCTGGTCGCGGGGTATCCGGCGCGGCTCAGATCGTCGCGTCGGCCGGGTCCTTGTCGCTGCGCAGCCCGCGCCACGCCGCGTGCCGCAGCCGCCCCTCCTTGGTCAGCACCCGGTAGACGACCTCGCCGACCAGCTCCGGCCGCACCCAGCGGGCCTTGCGGGCCTCGTCCCGCGGGACCTCCTCGTCGAACGGGCTCGTCGCCTGCTCCCGGGCCTGCAGCTCGACCAGCAGCGAACGCAGCGCCGCCTCCGTGAAGCCGGTGCCGACGTGCCCGAGATAGCGCAGCGACCCGCTCGCGTCGTAGGCGCCCAGCAGCAGCGCGCCGACGTTCTGCGCGCGCCGCCCCTCCCCCGCCGTCCAGCCGCCGATCACGACCTCCTGCGTGTGCAGCAACGCCGTCTTGATCCACGCCGCCGAGCGGCGCCCTGGCTCGTAGCGGGCGGCGCGCCGCTTCCCGACGACGCCTTCCAGCCCGTGGGCCCTGGCGACCTCGAGCAGCTGCGCGCCGCTCACACCCACGGCCGCCGGGGGCACGCGCACCCGCGGGCCGGCGATCCCCAGCCCCTCCAGCAGCTCGCGCCGCCGGTCGTAGGGCTCGCCGAGCAACGAGGTGCCGTCGAGGTGCAGCAGGTCGAACACGACGTAGGACACCGGGATGCGCTCGACGAGCTGGGGGTCGGGCGAGCGGACGTGCATCCGGTGCTGCAGCGTCCCGAAGTCGGGCCGCCCCTGGTCGTCGAGCGCGACGACCTCGCCGTCGAGCAGCACCGGCCGGCCGTCCAGCAGCGCGACGAGGTCGGTGAGCTCCGGGTACGCGGCCGTGACCTCGTTGCCGCGTCGGCTCTGCGCGCGGATCCGCTCGCCCGCCACGGCCGTGACGGCCCGCACCCCGTCCCACTTGAACTCGAACGACCACCCGGCGCCCGCGGGCGGCTCCCCGGCGGTGGCCAGCATCGGCGACACCGGTGGCGGCAGCGGGACGGTCGGGGCCACGCCCGGCAGCCTGCCCGCACGGGCGCGGGAACGCACGCGCGGGATCCCGATCGGGTGGACCGGCGGCCGCCCCTCGAGGGGTAAGGAGGCGGCCGCCGGGGGCACGGGGGCGGCCGGGGGTTCCGCCAGCCGTGCTACCCCACGGTAACTGTTGCGTGTGCAATCGTGCGGATCTTCGGGCCTGCGCGGCCCACTAAGCTTCGTGTGTGCCGGAACACGCCGCCGAGGCCGCCGCGGGGACGGACGCCGAATCGGACGCCGGGCTGAGCGCGGCCGCCGACGAGCTCTACGGGGTGCCGCCCGACGAGTTCATCGGGGCGCGCGACGCCGCCGTCGCGGCTGCCCGCGAGCGGGGCGACCGCGACCTGGCCAAGGCCATCGGCAGGCTGCGCAGGCCCACCAAGGCCGCGTGGCTGGCGAACCTCCTCGCCCGCCACCGGGCGGCGCAGCTCGAGGGGCTGCTGGGGCTCGCCGCCGGGCTCGCCGACGCGCAACGCACCCTCGACGGCACGGCGTTGCGACAGCTGTCCAGCAAGCGCCACCAGCTCGTGGCCGCGATGGCCCGCGAGGCGGGGCGCCTGGCGCAGGAGGCGGGCGACCCGGCGGCCGAGAGCGTGCTGCGCGAGCTGCAGGGGATCCTCGACGCGGCACTCGCCCGGCCGGAGATCGCCGAGCAGGTCCGGTCCGGCCGGCTCACGCGCACGCTGAGCTACACCGGCTTCGGGCCGGAGGCCGACCCGGACGCCGTGGCGGTGCCGGCCGCCCGTCCGGCACCACCGGAGCCACGTCCGGAGCCCGCCGGGGACGCCCCGGAGGCCGAGGACGGCGGGGTGGCCGAGCGCGCCCGGCAGGAGAGGTTGCGGGCCGAGCGCGACCGGCGGGCGCAGGCGCTCACCGCCGCCGAGGACGAGGAGTCGGTTGCGCGGGAGAAGCAGGACGCCGACGAGACCGCGCGGGACGAGGCCGTCACCGCCCGCGACGACGCCCGCCGCCGGGTGGCCGAGCTCACGGCCGAGCTCGAGGCCGCCCGCGAGGAGGAGCGCACCGCGTCCGCGGCCGCCCGGGACGCGGAGAACGCGGCGAGGTCCTCCGCCCGCGCCGTGGGCGTCGCGGCGTCGCGCACGGCGCGCGCCCGGGCCCGCCTCGAGGAGCTGGAGGCATAGGCCGCGGCGCACCGGCCGTGGGCCGATTCACCCCGGCGCCGTGCGTGTCGATCCCGGACCGCGGGCACCCGGCCGGCATGGCGAACTCCTCCACCGCTCTGCCGACCGCACCCGAGACCGCCGCCGCCGACCGCGTCGTGGGCCAGCTCCGGGCGCTCGAGCAGCTCACGCAGACCGAGGCGCAGATCGCCCGGCTCCGCACGGGCCAGGCCCGCACCGACGCCGTGGGCCGCGAGCTGCGGCAGAACGGCGAGAACGCGGTGCGCCGCGCGCGCCGCATCGGCGAGGCCCTGCGCGAGCTGGACGCGGTGCCGGACGTCGTGACACCCGCCATCGGCCGGGTGATCGCGCTGGTCAAGAGCACGCTCGAGCAGGCACAGCCGATCGACGAGGCGCTGCTGGGCGACCTCACCCTCGAACACCAGCTCCTCGACCGCGCCCGGTACCTGCGCGTCCTCGCCCGGCGCTCCGGGCAGCCTGCGGTCGAGCGGCTCGCCGACGACCTCGTCACCGCCCACTCCGCCACCGTCGACTGGCTCACCACGGTCCTCGCCGAGGAGGCGCTCGGGGGGCCGGCGGCCCTGAGCCCGACCCCGCTGCAGCGCGTGGCGGGAACCGTGGCGCACGCGGTCGGCCTGCCGACGCGGTTCGCCGTGGAGCAGGTGAACCGCGCGGTGCACACCGTCTACCGCACCGGCGAGCAGGTCAGCGGGGTCGTGGGGGACGTCGCGGGCCGGGCGGCGCAGCTCGGCAGTGGCACGCGCGAGGTCGCCACCGCGGGCCGGGACGCCGCCCTGCAGCGGGCCGAACGGGTGGCCCGGCGCGACGGGGCGGACACCGTCGCCGCGGCCGTGCACGAGACCCGAGCCGAGATGGGCACGATCGCCGCCGCGGAGCTGCCGATCAAGCACTACGAGGAGATGACGGCCCAGAAGGCGATCGCCGCGATCCGCGAGCTGACCGACCCTGACGAGCTGCGCACCTTGATCGCGTTCGAGGAGAGCCACAAGAACCGCGACGGCGTGATCAGCGCGGCCCAGACCCACTACGCGGCCCTCGCCGCGGAGCAGAACGGCCGGTGAGGCACGTTTGACCCGCTCCGGGCAGGGCATCAACCGCTCGTGACGATGCTCTGCCCGCCCGGCGTGTACCGGGCCGAGGGTGACACCGCGATGTTGACCGACGTGATGTGCCGGGGCGGGTACGCCCTCGACCGGGACGTGCTCGACGTGGGGACGGGCAGCGGGGCGCTGGCCGTCGCCGCCGCACGGGCCGGCGCCGCGACGGTCACGGCCGTCGACCTCTCCCTGCGGTCGGTGGCCGCGACCTGGGTGAACGCCCGGCTGCACGGGGTCTCGGTGACCGTGCACCGGGGCGACCTGTTCGACCCGGTCGCGGGCCGCCGCTTCGGGCTGGTGCTGGCGAACCCCCCGTACGTCCCGGCCGCCACGGCCCGGCTCCCCCGCCACCGGACGGCGCGGTGCTGGGACGCGGGCCCGGACGGGCGGGCCCTGCTCGACCGGATCTGCGCCGGTGTCGGCCACGTTCTCACCCCCGACGGGGAGGTGCTGCTCGTCCATTCCGCGGTGAGTGACACCGACCTCACCCTCGACGCGCTCGACCGGGCAGGCCTGGTGCCCCAGGTGATCGCGAAGGCGACCGTGCCGTTCGGGCCGGTGATGCGGGCCCGGGCCGCGCTGCTCGAGTCCCGGGGCCTCATCGGGCCGGGACAGCGCGAGGAGGAGCTCGTCGTCGTGGGTGCGCGCCATGCGTGAGCGCGTGCCGCAGGTCGTGCTCACCGACGAGGGCCCGCTGCTCGTGCCCGGCCCGGTGGACGTCGTGCTGCCCGACGGGACCCGGGTGCGGTCCGAGCGTCCGGTCACCGCGCTGTGCACCTGCCGGCGCAGCCGCCGCAGGCCCTTCTGCGACACCAGCCACCGGCGCAAGGTCCGCACCCCGAGGGAGGACGGTTCGTGATCGGCCGCAGCGCCGTCCGCCCGGTGGAGCCGCCGCCGCTGCCCGAGCCGCGCGGCCCGCTCTCGGCCGCCGTGATCAGCGCGCTGCGCCGCGGCACGGAGATCCTCCCACCCGTCGACGGCGCCGACCCGTACGGCGACGACCTGCAGCTCGCGCTCTACTGCCTCTACGAGACGCACTACCGCGGCTTCGCCGGCGTCCCCGACGAGCGGGAATGGGACCTGGGGCTGCTCACCACGCGGGTCGCGGCCGAGCGGCTGTTCCTGGACGCGCTGCGCGCCGACGTGCCCGCCTCCGACGACGTGCGGGGCGAGATCGAGGCGCTGCTCGTCGAACCGGTGGAGGGCGAGGGGCCGTCGTGGCACCTGGCGCGCGACGGCGAGCGCTGGCAGGTCCGCGAGTACGTGGCGCACCGGTCCCTCTACCACCTCAAGGAGGCCGACCCGCAGGCCTGGGTGATCGCCCGCCTCGACGGGCCCGCGAAGGCCGCGCTCGTCACCGTCGAGCACGACGAGTACGGCGCGGGCGACCCCGACCGGATGCACGCGCGGCTCTTCGCCGACATGATGCGCGCCCTGGACCTGGACGACGGCTACGGCGCGTACCTCGACGCCGCACCCGCCGAGACCCTCGCCGAGGTGAACTTCATGTCGCTGTGCGGCCTGCACCGGAGCCTGCGCGGGGCGCTCGTCGGGCAGTTCGCGACCGTGGAGCTCACCTCCTCCCCCGGTTCGGACCGCATGGTGCGGGCGATGCACCGGCTGGGCCTGGCGGAGGCGGACGCGTTCTACGCCGAGCACGTGGAGGCGGACGCGGTGCACGAGCAGCTGGTGCGCCGCGGCGTCATCGCACCGCTCCTCGCGGCCGAGCCCGCGCTCGCCCCGGACGTCGTGTTCGGGATCCGGGCGAGCGGGTTCCTCGCCGACCGGTTCGGCGAGCGGCTGCTGGCCTCCTGGGCCCGCGGCATGCCGTCGCTGCGGCGGCCGTTGCCGGACGCCCCGCGACCGGTGCCCGCCTGACCGGCAGACTCGGCGGCGATGATCCCCGCCCTCCCCGATCTCCCGGTCCGCGCCGCCCTCCCCGAGATCACGGCCACGCTCGCCGAGTCCGGCGCGGCCGTGCTGGTCGCGCCGCCCGGCACCGGCAAGACCACGCTCGTGCCGCTCGCGCTCGCGCCCGGGCTCCCGGGTACGGTGCCCGGAAAGATCATCGTCGCCGAGCCTCGGCGGCTCGCGGCCCGGGCCGCGGCCGCGCGGATGGCGAGCCTGCTCGGTGAGGACGTCGGCCGGACGGTCGGGTACGCCGTCCGCGGCGACGCCCGCACGTCCGCGGCCACCCGCGTCGAGGTCGTGACGTCGGGCCTGCTGCTGCGCAGGCTCGTCGCCGACCCCGAGCTCCCCGGCACGGCCGCGGTGGTGCTCGACGAGTGCCACGAGCGGCACCTCGACGCCGACCTGCTCCTCGCGCTGCTGGTGGACGCCCGCGACGGGCTGCGCCCGGACCTGCACCTCCTGGCGACGTCGGCGACGGTGCGCACCCGCAGGCTCGCCGAGCTGCTCGGTACGGCCGGCCCGGCGCCCGTGCTCGACGTGCCGGCGCGCACGTTCCCGGTGGCGGTCCGGCACGTCCCGCCACTGCGCGGCGAGCGGATCGAGGCCTGCGCGGCCCGGGCCGTGCGGACCGCGCTCGACGAGGGTGACGGCGACGTGCTCGCGTTCCTCCCCGGCGTCGCGGAGATCCGCCGTACCGCCGCGGCGCTGGACGGGGTGGACGCCGATGTGCTCCCCCTGCACGGGCGGCTGCCGGCCGCGGAGCAGGATCGCGCGCTCCGGCCGGGCCGGCGGCGGCGGGTGGTGCTCGCCACCGCGGTGGCGGAGTCGAGCCTCACGGTGCCGGGCGTGCGCGCCGTCGTCGACGCCGGGCTGGCCCGGGTGCCGCGCACCGACCACCGCCGCGGGCTCGCCGGCCTCGTCACCGTGCGCGTGTCGGCGGCCGCGGCCGAGCAGCGGGCCGGCCGGGCCGGGCGCGAGGGCCCGGGGCGGGTGCTGCGCTGCTGGCCCGACGGCGAGGTGCTCGCGCCCGAGCCGGAGCCGGAGATCCGCACGGCGGACCTCACCCGCCTCGCGCTCGACCTCGCCTGCTGGGGCACCCCCGACGGTGCCGGCCTGCGCTGGTGGGACGCCCCGCCGGAGGGCCCGCTGCGGGCGGGCCGCGGCGTCCTGCACGCGCTCGGGGCGCTGTCCGGCGGGGCGGTCACCGACCGGGGCCGCCGGATGGCCGAGCTCGGCCTGCACCCGCGGCTGGCCAGGGCCATGCTCGACGGGGCCGCGGAGGTCGGGGCCCGGGCCGCCGCCGAGGTGGTGGCCCTGCTCGACGACGACACGCTCGCCGCGGGCGTCGAGGTGGACGCCGCGCTGCGCAGGCTGCGGGCGGGCGAGGCGCCGGGGACCGGCCGGTGGCGGGCCGAGGTGCGGCGGTTGCAACGCCTCGTCCGCGCCGGTGGCGCCGTCGAGGGCGACGATCCCGCGCTCGTCGCCGCCCTCGTCACCGCGTTCGCCCATCCGGAACGGCTCGCCCGCCGCCGCTCCCCCGGCTCCCGGCGGTACCTCATGGCCGGCGGCACCGCGGTGGAGCTGCCACCGGCCACGGCGCTCGAGGACCAGGAGTGGCTCGCGGTCGCCATCGCCGACCGGACACCGGGCGCCGACCACGGCCGCGTCCGCCTCGCCGCCGCGGCCGACCGGGAGCTCGCGGTGCGCGCCGCACCCGCCCTCGTCGCGGAGGCCGACGAGGTGGCCTGGGTGCGCGGGGACCCCGCCGGCGTCGTGGCCCGACACGTCCGGCGGCTCGGCGCGATCGTCCTCGACGAGCGCCGCATGTCCGATCCCCCGCCCGACGCCTTGCGCGCCGCGCTGCTCGACGGCCTGCGGACCGAGGGCCTCGGCCTGCTGCGCTGGTCGGACGGCGCGCGCAGGCTGCGCGACCGCCTCGCCACGCTGCACCGCACCCTCGGGCCGCCGTGGCCGGACGTCTCGGACGAGGCCCTGCTGGCCGATCCCGACCGGTGGTGGACCGGCCCGCTCACGTCCGCCCGCGGCCGCGCCGACCTGTCCCGCGTCGACGCGGCGGGGATCCTGCGTGGCCTGCTCGGCTGGCGCGAGGCGGCCCGCCTCGACGAGCTGGCGCCGGAGCGGATCACGGTGCCCACCGGCTCCCGGATAGCCCTCGACTACTCGGGCGAGCGCCCGGTGCTGGCGGTGCGGGTGCAGGAGGTGTTCGGCTGGACCGGCGCGCCCGCGGTGGCGGGCGGTGAGCTCCCGGTGCTGCTGCACCTGCTGTCGCCGGCCGGCCGCCCGGCCGCCGTCACGGCCGACCTGGAGTCGTTCTGGACCACGGGCTACCCGCAGGTCCGGGCGGAGCTGCGGGGCCGCTACCCGAAGCACGCGTGGCCGGAGGACCCGCGGGCGGCGCCGCCCACCCGGCGCCGGTGACAGCGGCCCCGGGTGGCCGGCCACCGAGTGCCGGCATGGTGGCCCTACTGCCGTGTTGTGCCAGCAGGGCCACCATGCTGGCGTTCGGTACTCAGCGCTCGCGGGAGAGCGCGTCGTGCGAGAGCGCCTCCTGGGCGATGACCGCCTCCTCCTCCAGCGCGGGCACCTCGGTGACGGCCTCCTCGGCCTCCTCGGAGGAGTCCGGCGCACGGTTCAGGTCGGCCCGGACCGTCTGCAGCAGCAGCGCGCCCGCCAGCACGACGACCGCGCCGAGCAGGAAGGGGACGTGCACGCTGAGGTGCTCGGCGAGCAGGCCCGCCGCGAACGGGGCGAGGCCGCCGCCGATGAACCGCACGAACCCGTACGTCGCCGACGCCACGGGGCGCGGGACGGGCGAGATGCTCATGACCGCGGTGGTGACGAGCGTGTTGTTCAGCCCGACGAACGCGCCGGAGGCGATGACGGCCACGATGACGACCCAGCGCGCGCCGGGGAACGTCCCGATCACGGCGAGGATCACGGCCACGAGGACGAGGGAGACGGTGAGGGTGCGCGCGGTCCCGAAACGGCCGTCCAGCCACGGCGCGCCGAACACCGCGAAGATCGCCACCAGCACGCCCCATGCGAAGAACACCCCGCCCAGCTGCAGCGCGTCGAGGTCCATCAGGAACGGCGCGTAGCCCAGCAGCGTGAAGAAGCCCCAGTTGTAGAGCAGGCCGGTGAGGCTCGTGGTGCGCAGGCTGCGATGCCGCAGCGCGGCGATGGGTTCCCGCAGGGAGGAGCGCCGCTCCGGCGTGGGCGTCGGCGGCAGGAACGCCACGGTGGCCACGAGCGCGATCAGCATGAGGACGGAGACGCCGAGGAAGGGCCCGCGCCAGCTGATGTTGCCGAGCAGGCCGCCGAGCAGCGGCCCGGTGGCGATCCCGATGCCGAGTGCGGTCTCGTAGAGCACGATCGCGCCGGCGAAGCCACCGCTCGCGGATCCGACGATCACGGCGAGCGAGGTCGCGATGAAGAGGGCGTTGCCCAGGCCCCACCCGGCGCGGAAGCCGACGATCCCGGAGATGCTGCCCGCGGCCCCGGCCGCCGCCGCGAACACCACGATGAGCACCAGGCCCGCGATCAGCGTGCGCTTGGCGCCGATCCGGCTCGACACCGCGCCGGTGACCAGCATCGCGACGGCCGTGACCACCAGGTAGCTGGTGAACAGCAGCTCCACCTGCGTGTGGCTCGCGTCGAGCTGGGTGGCGAGCGCCGGCAGGATCGGGTCGACGAGTCCGATCCCCATGAACGAGATGACGCAGGCGAAGGCGACGGCCCAGACGGCCTTCGGCTGCCGGAAGGGACTGATCTCAGCGCTCACGACTCCCGAGTATAGATAGCGTTGCTAATGATCCGCTGCGGCAGGCTGGCCCTTGTGACGCATTCCTCCCCCACCTGCACGCTCGTCCAGATCACCGACCTGCACGTCGTCGCCGACGGCGACGAGCTCCCCGGTGGCGTCGACACCGCCGCCGTCCTCGCCGACGCGCTGCGCGCCGTCGAGGACTCCGCCATCCGCCCCGCCGCGCTCGTCCTCACCGGCGACCTCACCGAGGACGGCAGGCCCGCGCAGTACCGCCGCCTCCGCGCGATCGTCGAGCCCGCCGCGGCCCGCCTCGGCGCCGCACTCGTGTACGTGGCGGGCAACCACGACGACCGCGCCGCCCTCCGCGAGCACCTGCTGGACGAGCCGCCGTCCACCGAACCGCTCGACCACACCGTCCGGGTCGCCATCGGCAACGGCGCCGACGTGCGGATCGCCGTGCTCGACAGCACGGTCCCCGGCCACGGGCACGGCGCGCTGGATGCCGAACAGCTCGACCGGCTGCGTGCCGAGCTCGCCGAACCGGCACCCGGCGGCACGGTGCTGGCGCTGCACCACCCACCGCTGCCGAGCGCCGCACCGCTGGCCGCCTCCATCCCCCTGCTCCGCCGCGAGGACCTCGCGGCCGCGGTCGCCGGCACGGATGTGCGGCTCGTGCTGGCCGGGCACACCCACGTCGTCAGCGCCGGCACGCTCGGCGGCGTGCCGGTCTGGACCGGCGGACCGATCGCCACCACCCTCGACCCGTTCGCCCCGGGCGCCGCGCTGCGCGGGCTGGCCTCGCCGTCGGTGAGCCGGATCGACCTGTTCCCGGACGGGCTGCTCACCACCAGCGTGCCCACCGGCGCGCGGCGCACGTCGGACGTGCCCGCGGCGACGATGGAACCCGCGCTCGCGGCCTTCCGGGCCGCGTGGGGCGGGTGACCCGGTCCGGTAACGTGGCCGGGTCGCCGGCCCAGCGGAGATCAGTGTGAAGATCGCGCACCTCGTCCCGACCCTGCACCCGAACGGTCCGGAGATCGGCCTCGTCGACCTGGCGGGCGCGGCCGGCGACGCCGGCCTCGAGCTGGTGGTCGTCGCCCTCGCCACCACCTCGGACACCACGTACGTGAGCCCGCTGCGCAGGCTCGGCGTGCCGGTCGTCGAGCTGGGCCTCGCCCGCTGGGATCCGCGATCCGTGGCGCGCACGGCCGCGCAGCTTCGGGCGCACGGGGCGCAGCTGGTGCACACCCACCTGCCACCCGCCGACGTGGTGGGCGCCTCTGCGGCGGTCCGCAACCGGATCCCCGCGGTCTCCACGCGCCACCGGATCGAGAACATGCCCGCCGACCGCGGCGACCGCCTGAAGCGCACCGCCCGCATCCTCGCCCGGCAGCGCTTCATGGCCCGCACCATCGCGATCTCGCAGGTCCAGCTCGAGTGGTACCGCGGCCTCACGGGCACGGGCCGCAACCTGGTCGTCGTGCCGAACGGCGTGGCCGACCCGGGGGTGCCGGACCCGGCCACCCGCCGTTCCCGCCGCATCGCCCTCGACGTCGCCGACCACGAGGTCCTCGTGGTGAGCAGCGCGCCGATGCGCCGCGGCGAGGGCCACGAGCTCCTGCTCGACGCCGTCGAGGCGCTGCCCGACAAGCTGCCGCTCGCCGTCGCGCTGGCCGGCGACGGCCCGCTGCGGCCGTGGCTGGAGTCGCGCGTCGACCGCAACGCCGACCTGTCCGGCCGGGTCCGCTTCGTGCACCGCCACCAGGACCCGGCGGGGCTGCTCGCCGCCGCCGACCTGCTCGTGCACACCGCGGCGTCCGGAGCAGCGCCCACCGCGCTGCTGCGTGCGATGGCGGCCGGCGTGCCGGTGGTCGCCACCCGCGTCGGGGGCATCCCGGAGATCGTCCCGCCCACCGCAGGCGTCCTCGTCCCGCTGAGGGCACCCGCGCTCGTGGACGCGCTGGTGGGGCTCACCGAGGACCACGAGCGCCGCGCCCGGATGGCCGCGGCGGCGCGGGCGCGCTTCCTCGCCGAGTACGACGCGGCCGGCTGGGCGCGGCGGCTGCGCGCCGTCTACGACGACGTGCTGGCGGGACGGGCCGGTCGCGCCTGAATCGGCTCGACGCCCACGCCCGACCACAGCAGACTGCGGGGTCGTGCTGCACACCGACGCGCCGTCCCTCCTCCCCCCGTCGATCACCCTCCGGCGGGCCACCGCCGCCGACTTCCCGGCCATCGCCGTCGTCGACGGGCGCTCGTTCGGCGAGCACTACAGCCACGAACAGCTCGACGACATCCGGTCCGTGTTCGACCCGGACCGCTACCTCCTCGCCGAGGACCGGGGCGAGATCGTCGGGGTCACGGGCTCGTACCCGTTCGACGTGACGCTGCCCGGCGGCGCCGCGGTGCCGGCAGCAGGCGTGTCGTGGGTGTCGGTGGCGGTCACCCACCGGCGCCGCGGCATCCTGCGGGCGCTCATGGCCGAGCAGCACCGCGGGTTCGCCGCGGACGGCCTCGCCGTCTCCCTGCTCACCGCCAGCGAGGGGGCCATCTACGGCCGCTTCGGCTACGGGATCGCCACCGAGCACCGCGAGGTCGAGATCGACCGGCGGCGCGCGGCGTTCCGGGCGGACGTGCCCGACCCGGGCGGCGTCCGCCAGGTGGCGACCTCCGACCTGCGCCGGATCGCCCCGGCGATCCACCGCAGGTGGGCGGCGCAGACGCCGGGCGCCCTCTCGCGCACCGACCGGTGGTGGGACATCCACCTGGCCGACCGCGAGTGGCACCGGGGCGGGGCCACGGCGCTGTTCCACCTGGTCCACCCGGACGGCTACGTCTCCTACCGCATCGACCGCGCCACGCGGACGTGCCGCATCGCCGACATGGCGACGGCAGGCGAGGAGGCCTACATCGCCCTGTGGCGCACCCTGCTCGCGCTCGACCTCGTGGAGACCGTCTCCGCCCGCTCGCTCACGGCCGCCGAGCCCCTGCAGTTCCTGCTCGCCGACCCCCGGCAGGTGCGCACCGTCGGCCAGTACGACGGCATGTGGGCCAGGCTGCTCGACGCGCCGGCCGCGTTGTCGGCCCGCCGGTACGGCACAGAGGTCGACGTGGTTCTCGACGTGCGGGACCCCTTCCTCGACCGTGGTGGGCGCTTCCGGCTCCGCGGCGGGCCGGACGGGGCCGAGTGCGCGCCCGCCGCGGGCGGCGCCCCCGTCGTCGGGATCGAGGCCGCGGCGCTGGCCTCCCTGCTGTTCGGCGGCGCGCACGCCGGCTCGCTCGCGCGGGCCCGCCTGCTCGCGGCCGACGACCCGGCGGTCGTGCGCCGCCTCACGGCCGCCTTCTCCGGCGAGCGCCCTCCCCAGCACGGCACCGAGTTCTGACGCGCATACGAGCCCGCCGCCGGGGTAGGCCTCGCGCATGGCTTTCCAGGTGACCGAGGTACAGCGGGTCCTCAAGGGCGCCGACTACCCCATGGACGGCAAGGCGCTCGCCGCGCTCGCCTCCAAGAACGGCGCAGGCGAGGACCTCGTCGACGCCCTGAAGGGGATCGGCGAGGTCGACGGGCCCAACGGCGTGATGAAGCAGCTCAAGGGCGGCCTGGGCGGTTCCACCCCGGGCGGGAACAAGGCGGACCAGCGGGAGTACAAGGACGTCGAGCAGCCCGCCTTCCAGGTCAACGAGGTGCAGAAGTACCTCAAGGGCGCCGACTACCCGATGGACGGCAAGGCGCTCGCCGCGCTCGCGTCCGAGAACGGGGCGGGCGACGACCTCACCGGGGCGCTGGAGGCGGTCGGCCGCGTGAACGGGCCCAACGAGGTGATGAAGCAGCTCAAGGAGCACCTCGGCGGCAGGCCCGGCGCCTGAACGGGGTCCCTAGACGGTTGATTCCCGTGGGCAAGGCCGTGGGGTCCTTCTCCGGGCCTCCTGGCGGCGCCGCGCGGTCTGCGGGCCGCCCCTCGCAGCTCGAGGGCGCCTCCGGCGTCGCTGCGCGATCGCTGGTGCGACCCGTGACCTCCGAGCCTCGGCAGCCCCCACGGGCAGCACCGCGGGGGGCCGGGGCCTGCCCGATGGGGCGCGCGGCGCCGCCAGGAGGCGGTCCCGCCGAGCGCGGTCGGCGCGCGGCGATCAAGGGCAAATGGCTGCCCTGCAGCGGTGACCAAGGGCGGATGGTCGCTCCCGGAGATCATTCGGCCCCCATTTCGCCTTGGTCGGCGATCCGGTGCGCGTGATGCACCTCGGACGACACCACGTGCACGGCCGGCCCGGGCATCACCTTCGACCGCCCCGACCGCCGCGACGACACCCCCGCCCGTCGAGCGCTCCCCGATCGCCCTCGACCATCGAGAACCCAGGAATCAACCATCTACAGCAGCAGGAACAGCACGATGAGGCACGCCGTCAGCAGCAGCGACAACGCGATCGAGCCGAGGCACCCGAGCCTGCGGCTGTAGAACGCGATCACCGCTGCTGGGTACCCGTCGGGGTCGGGATCCGAATCCGCACCGCACCGGCCGCCCCCGGATAGGGTGGGCGGTTGTGCCCGACCCCGTCGCTCCCCCAGTCGTCCGGCTCGACCCGGCAGACCTCCTCGCCCGGCTGCGCGCCGAGACCGGGGTGGAGCTGGAGCTGATCGGGCCGCTGCCCGGGGGTCAGGTCGGGGCGGCGCTCGTCCGCAGGCCCGACGGCCGGGAGGCCGTGCTCACGCACTGGGGGGACGGCTCCGACGAGGCGTGGGCCCGCATCGAACGGGCGGGCGGGCTGCTCGCCATCGCCCGCGACGCCGGGATCCCGGCACCCCGCTACGAGCTCGTCGCGCGGCTGGACGACCGGATCGCCGTGGTGCAGGAGCGGCTCCCCGGCGAGCCGCCCTCCCGCGTCGACCTGGCGCTCGTCGAGAACCTCGTCACGATCGCCGGGCGCGGGGCCGGGCTGCTGCGCGAGCGGCCCGACGTCCCGGCCTCCGAGTTGTACCTGCTGCGCAGCGGGCCCGGCTTCTGCCTGCACGAGACCCTCGCGCAGTACGACGACCGCACCCGGCGCCTGCTCGAACTCGTGCGCCGCATCGGAGCCGCGTCCCCGCACCGGATGGCGGGCGACGACCTCGTGCACCTGGACTTCCACCCGGGCAACGTCCTCGTCGACCGCACCGGCGCCGTCACCGGCGTCGTGGACTGGGACGGCGTCGGCCGAGGGGACCACCGATTCGCCCTGGTCACCCTGCGCTTCGCCCTCGCCGTGCCCGGCGTCGACGCCCAGGACCGCTCGGCCCGCTCGGCCGCGGCCCGCTGGCTCGACAACCGCATCGACGACCTCCTCGACGACCGGTTCGACGTGGCCACCCTGCGCGCCTACTGGGCGCACATGGGGCTGCGCCTGGTGGACTGGGCGATCCGCCACCACGGCCCCGATGACGTCGACCGCTGGCTCACGGTGGCGGCGTCCCGGCTGGCGTGAGGAGGACGCGGGGTCAGGCCGATCTCGCGGTGGCGCGCCACCGGCCAGGCGCCACCCCGTGGTGGCGCTTGAAGGCGGCCGCGAACGAGAACTCCGACGCGTAGCCCAGTGATCGGGCGACGGCGGCCAGGCTCGCGTCGCCCGCGCGGAGCTGCTCGCGCGCCAGCGCCATCCGCCAGTCCGTCACGTACCCCAGCGGGGCGAGCCCGAGCAGGTGGGTGAACCGCCGCGCGAACGTCGCCCGCGACAACGAGGCCTCCGCGGCCAGGCCGGCGACCGTCCACTCCCGCTGTGGGTCGGCGTGGATGGCGCGCAAGGCCGCTCCGACGGCCGGGTCGGCCATGCCGCGGAACCAGCCGGGGGCCGCGTCCAGGTCGGACGCGAGCTGCTCGCGCAACGCCTGGACCAGGACCACGTCGAGGAGGCTGTCCAGCAGCGCCTGCTGGCCGGGACCCTCCTGCAGCAGCTCGCCCGCGAGGACGTCGAGCGTGGCGCGCAGGCCGGACCCGGCGCGCGGCCGCACGACGGTGAGCGCGGGCAGCCCGGCGAGCAGGCCGGCACAGAGGTCGCCCTCGAAGCGGTAGGCGCCGCAGAAGAACGTGGTGGCCTCGCCGTCGCCCGAGCCGAACTCCATCCGGACCGCCCCCCCGGACGGCGGCGCCCATGCCGGTTGGCACTCGAACGGGACGAGGTCGGCCGCGGGTGAGTGGCCCATGTGGTGCGGCGACGGGCCCCGGACGAACACGACGTCGCCGGGGAGCACGCGGCGGGCCCCCTCCGGCCGGTCGGTCCAGACGAACGCCTCGCCGCCGAGGATCCCGTGGATGGCGAGCTGGGCCGCCTCCGGGAACCGCACGCCCCACCCACCGCGCGCCGTCGAGTGCGAGAACGCGGCGCCCCGCGCACGGGAGCGGCGCAGCAGATCCGTGAGAACGTCCACGAGATGAGACGATCGCATATCTCTTCGCGCCGATCCAGCATGGATGCCCGCACCGAGGCGGCGTTGCATGGGTGGTGTCGACATCACGAGGAGGAACGGCGACATGCCACTGGCAGTGCAGTTCGACGAGTACGGGGACATCGACGTACTCGAGGTCCGGGACGTTGCACGGCCGCAGCCGGGGCCCGGCGAGGTGCTGGTCCGCGTCCGGGCGGCCGGGATCAACCCCGGGGAGAACGCGATCCGCAGCGGGGCGTTCCACGAGATGTGGCCCGCGAGCTTCCCCTCCGGACAGGGCAGCGACCTCGCCGGGCGGATCGAGGAGGTCGGCGCGGACGTGTCCACCTGGGCGGTCGGCGACGAGGTGATCGGCTGGGTCGACACCAGGTCGAGCCAGGCCGAGCTGGCCGTGGTGCCGGCCGAGCACCTCGTGGCCCGCGACCCGGGCGTGCCGTGGGAGGTCGCCGGCGCGCTGTTCGTCGCCGGGACCACCGCCCACGCCGCCGTCGACGCGGTCGGCGCCGGCCCCGGCGACACCGTCGTCGTCGCCGGCGCGGCGGGCGGGGTCGGATCGATCGCCGTCCAGCTCGCCCGGAGGGCCGGGGCCACGGTGATCGGACTGGCCAGCGAGGCCAACCACGCCTGGCTGGCCGACCACGGCGGCACCGGGGTGGCCTACGGCGACGGCGTCGCCGACCGCATCCGCGCGGCCACCCCGGGCGGGGTCGACGCGTTCGTCGACACCTTCGGCAACGGCTACGTCGACCTCGCGCTCGAGCTTGGCGTCGCGAAGGACCGAATCGACACGGTCATCGACTTCGCCGCCGCCGCGCGCACCGGGGTCAGGACCGCGGGGAACGCCGACTCGGCACGCGCTGAGGTCGTCGACGACCTCGCCACGCTCGTCGCGGCGGGCGAGCTCGACGTCCCCGTCGCCGCGACCTACCCGCTGACCGAGGTCCGCGCCGCCTACCGGCGGCTCATGCAGCGGCACGGCCGAGGCAAGATCGTCCTGTTGCCGTGAGGCGCGGCGGCCGCTGCGGCGCGGGGATCGCTCGGCGCCGCCGGAGGCGATCTCCGCACGCATGATCCAACCGTCGTCACACGATCTCCCAGAGCAACCATTCGAACGATTCCCTGCGCGCCCGATCCACCGGCCCGGTGTGCC
The DNA here is from genome assembly GCF_039543345.1 of Pseudonocardia adelaidensis. Lineage (NCBI taxonomy): Bacteria > Bacillati > Actinomycetota > Actinomycetes > Pseudonocardiales > Pseudonocardiaceae > Pseudonocardia > Pseudonocardia adelaidensis. The sequence goes on from NZ_BAABJO010000029.1 coordinate 69,447, forward strand.
TCCCCCCACGGCGAGTGCCGGGAGGGTGTTCGGGGGACCGGGGTGGCAGGGTGTCCCCGTGACCACCGCACAGACCTCCGTCGCCGTCGTCACCGGCGCGGCGCGCGGTTTCGGCCGCGAGATCGCCCGCAGGCTCGTGGCCCGCGGCCACCGGGTGCTGATCACCGATCTGGACGCCGACGCCGTCACCGCCACGGCCGGTGAGCTGGGCGTCTCGTCGGTGCCGGCGGACGCGCGCGTGCCCTCCGACCACGCCCGGGTCGCGGCGGCGGCCGCCGAGCTCGGGCCGGTCGGCGTGTGGGTCAACAACGCGGGGGTGCTGCGGGCCGGGCGGGTGTGGGAGCAGCCCGAGCAGGACGTCACGCTGCAGGTCGAGGTGAACCTGCTGGGCGTGGTGCACGGCTCCCGCGCGGCCGTCGAGGCGATGCGGGAGCGCGGCGGGCACCTGCTGAACATCGCGTCCATGTCGTCGCACGGACCGGTACCCGGGCTCGCCGTGTACGCGGCCACCAAGGCGGCGGTGCTCAGCTTCACCACCAGCCTGCAGGGCGAGCTGGACCTGGCACGGGTGCCGGTGCGCGCGCACGCCCTCTGCCCGGACGCGGCCGACACCGCACTCGTGCACGACGAGCAGGCCAGCCCGGACACCGCGCTCCTGTTCTCGCAGCGCTCGCTCCTCGCGCCCACCGCGGTCGCCGAGGCCGCCATCGGGCTGCTCGACGGGCGCCGGATCGTGCGGTCGGTCCCCGGCTACCGCTCCGGCGCCATGCGGATCGCGGGCGCCGTGCCCCGGCTGGGCCTCCCGGTGCTCGCCCGCCTGCGCGCCCAGGGCGACCGGCGGCGGGTCGCGGGGTCGTGAGCGGGCGGAGCAAGCGCCACGACCACGACGCCGGCGGCGACCCCGAGCTGCTCGCGGCCAAGGCGGCGCTGCGCGACGAGGTCTGGACGGCGCTGTCCGAGGCCGGGGTGGCCCGGTTCCCGGGCGCCCGCAACCGCATCTCCAACTTCACCGGCGCCGAGGCCGCGGCTGGGAGACTCGCGGGGACAGACGCGTGGACGGCCGCCGCCACCGTGAAGGCCAACCCGGACTCGGCGCAGCTCCCGGTGCGGCAGCGGGCGCTCGAGGACGGCAAGACCGTCTACATGGCGGTGCCGCGGCTCGCCGAGCCCGACCCGTTCTTCCTGCTGGACCCGGAGCACCTCGCCGACCCGCCGCGGCGCGCCGCCTCCATCGCGGGGGCGACGCGCTCGGCCCGCCGGGTGGCCGTCGCCGACCTGGAGCCGGTCGACCTCGTCGTGAGCGGCTGCGTCGCCGTCGGCGAGGACGGCGCGCGGCTGGGCAAGGGCGGCGGGTTCGCCGACCTGGAGTTCGCGCTCGCCACGGCGGCCGGGCTCGTCGGCCCGGAGACGCTCGTGGTCACCACCGTGCACGAGCTGCAGGTCCGGCCCGCCGGCGCGATCCCGACCGCGCCGCACGACGCCCCGGTCGACCTCGTCGTCACGCCGGAGCGGGTGATCGACTGCCGGGAACGGCGCGGGCAGCGGCCCGCCGACGGCATCCGCTGGCCCGAGCTCACGCGCGAGAAGATCGACGCGATCCCGCTGCTGCGGGCCCTCGAGAAGGAGGCGGTCGGATGACCAGGACCACACGCGTGCGGCTCGCGTACGGCGAGTCCGGACTGGCGGTGGACCTGCCGGCGGAGCGCACCACCGTGGTGGAGCCGGTCTACGTGGCAGGCGCCGCCGACCAGCGGGACGTCCTGCGCAGCGCCCTGCGGCGGCCCGTCGCCGGTCCCCCGCTGCGCGAGATCGCCCGCCCCGGGCAGGCGGTCGCGATCTCGATGTGCGACGGCACCCGCGCGCAGCCGCGACACCTGATGGTCCCCGCGGTGCTGGAGGAGCTCGACGGCATCGTCGACCTCGACGACGTCGTGATCCTCGTCGCCACCGGTACGCACCGCGGCAACACCGACGCCGAGATCCGCGCGATGCTCGGCGACGAGGTCGTCGACGCCGTGCGGGTGGTCAACCACGACGCGCGCGACCCGTCGTCGCTCGTGCACATGGGAACGCACGGGGACGGCGTGCCGGTCTGGCTGGACCGGCACTGGGTGGAGGCGGACCTGCGGATCACCACCGGCTTCGTCGAGCCGCACTTCTTCGCGGGCTTCAGCGGCGGGCCGAAGATGGTGGCCCCGGGCCTCGCCGGGCTGGACACCGTGCTCACCCTGCACGACGCCCGCCGCATCGGGCACCCGCAGGCGACGTGGGCGGTGTGCGAGGGCAACCCGGTGCACGACGACATTCGGGCCGTCGTCGGCGCGGTCGGCCGGGTCGACTTCGCGCTGGACGTCGTGCTCAACCGCGAGCAGCAGATCGTCGAGGCGTTCGGCGGCGAGCTGTTCGCGATGCACGCCGCCGCGCGGGACGCGGCGAGGCGGCTCGCGATGCGGCCGGTCGACGGCCGGTTCGACGTGGTCGTGACGACGAACGCGGGCTTCCCCCTCGACCAGAACCTCTACCAGTCGGTGAAGGGCATGACGGCCGGCGCCACGGTCGTGCGGGACGGCGGCACGATCGTCTGCGCGGCCGAGTGCCGCGACGGGTTCCCCGACCACGGCTCGTACCGCGAGGTGCTGGCGTCGGCTCCGTCCCCGCGTGCCCTGCTCGACGCGATCGAGGCCCGGCCGCGGACGGTGCCCGACCAGTGGCAGGTGCAGGTGCAGGCCAAGGTGCAGAACCTGGCGCGGGTGGTGATGCACACCTCGTACCTCTCCGACGAGGCCCTCGCCACCGCCCACCTCGAGCAGACCGCCGACATCGCCGGCACCGTCGAGCGGGCGCTGGCGGCCGCGGGACCGGACTCCCGGGTGTGCGTGCTGCCCGAGGGCCCGCAGACGATCCCCTACCTCGCCTGACTATGCCGCGTCCGCGCGGGACCCCGGGTGACCCAGTGGATCAGTTCGCGCCGCCGCCGCGCGTGCGAGCATGTGCGCCATGGTGGAACCCGCTCAAGCACCCGTGATGACCGATGTCGCGCGGTTGGCGGGCGTGTCCCACCAGACCGTGTCGCGGGTCGTCAACGGCTCCCCGCACGTGAGCGAGACGACCAGGGCCCGGGTGCTGGCCGCGATGGAGGAGCTCGGCTACCGGCGCAACGCCGTGGCGCGCGCGCTCGCCACCCGCCGCTCGGGGGCCCTGGGCGTGATCACGTTCGACACGGTGCTCTACGGGCCGGTGAGCACGCTGTACAGCATCGAGCAGGCGGCCAGCACCGTCGGCATGGGCGTGAGCATCGCGGTGGTCGAGCGGATCAGCTACGAGGCCGTCGAGCGCGCGCTCGGCCGACTGCAGGACCAGTCCGTCGAGGGGGTCGTGGCGCTCGCCGCCCAGCTCGACGCGGTGGACGTCCTCACCGCGAAGCTGCGGCCCGTGCCCACGGTCTTCGTCGGCGGCCTGCTCGGCGGCGGGAGCGCGGGCGAGATCGCACCGGTGCCCGCGATCGGGATCGACCAGCGCGGCGGCGCGGCGCGCGCCACGCGGCACCTCCTGGAGCTGGGCCACCGCACCGTGCACCACGTGGCCGGGCCCGCTGACTGGCTCGACGCCCGCTGGCGCGTCGAGGGCTGGCACTCGGCGCTAACCGACGCGGCGGCGCCCGTCACCACGCCCGAGGCGGGCGACTGGAGCGCGCGCTCCGGCTTCGCCGCGATGCAGCGGCTCCTCGCGAGCGACCCGGGGCTCACGGCCGTGTTCGCGGCCAACGACCACATGGCGCTCGGCGCACTCCGTGCCCTCGACGAGGCCGGCCGCCGCGTCCCAGAGGACGTCAGCCTGGTGGGGTTCGACGACGTGCCGGAGGCGGAGTTCTTCCGCCCGCCCCTGACGACGGTGCGCCAGCACTTCCCCGAGGCCGGGAGACGCGCGGTGCGCCTGCTGCTCGACATCATCCGCCCCGACGAGGCGGTGAGGTTCGGCCCGGAGGCGAACTCGGACCTGGTCCCCACGGACCTGGTGCTGCGGAGAAGCACGGGCCCCGCCTGACGCCTGCAGAGCGTGTGGAGCCGTAGTGCTGTTCTCGCCTGCGGAAATCAGCACTGTGGAGCCACAGTGCTCTCGCCACCCCGGCGGATCATGTCTGAGGAGCTTGACAACCCACCCGCCCCACCGCGATTGTGAGCGCTAACAACGCCGTTCGACGGGAGAGAGCACCGTGGCCAGTCCGCACACCCCGCAGGGCGCCGTCACCGTCGGCATCGACTTCGGCACGCTGTCGGGTCGGGCGGTCGTCGTCCGCGTGTCGGACGGGGCGGAGCTGGCGAGCGCCGTGCACCCCTACCCGCACGGCGTCGTCGACCACACGCTGCCGGCCACCGGCGCGGCGCTGCCGCCGGACTGGGCCCTGCAGATCCCGGCCGACTGGATCGACGTGCTCAAGGTCGCCGTCCCGAAGGCCGTGGCCGCGGCGGGTGTCGACCCGCGGGACGTGATCGGCATCGCCACCGACTTCACCGCGTCCACCGTCATGCCCACGCTCACCGACGGCACCCCGCTGTGCGAGCTGCCCGAGTTCGCCGACCGCCCGCACGCGTACCCGAAGCTGTGGAAGCACCACGCCGCACAGGGCCAGGCCGACCGGATCAACAAGGTGGCCGAGGAGCGCGGTGAGCCGTGGCTCGCCCGCTACGGCGGCCGGATCTCCAGCGAGTGGGAGTTCGCCAAGGCGCTGCAGCTGCTCGAGGAGGACCCGGAGATCTACGCGCGCACCGAGCGCTGGGTCGAGGCGGCCGACTGGATCATCTGGCGCCTGTCCGGCACCTACGTCCGCAACGCGTGCGTCGTCGGCTACAAGGGCATCTACCAGGACGGGCACCACCCCGGCCCGGAGTACCTCGCCGCGCTGAACCCCGACTTCGCCGGCTTCGTCACCGACAAGCTGGAACACCCGATCGCCCAGCTCGGCGACCGCGCGGGCGGGCTCACCGCGGAGGCGGCGGCCTGGACGGGGCTCCCCGAGGGCATCGCCGTGGCGGTCGGCAACCTCGACGCCCACGCCACGGTGCCCGCGGCGCAGGCCCTCGACCCCGGCCAGATGGTCGCGATCATGGGCACGTCCACGTGCCACGTCATGGTCTCCGACCAGCTCGGCGAGGTACCCGGCATGTGCGGGGTCGTCGACGGCGGCGTCGTCACGGGGCTGTGGGGATACGAGGCCGGCCAGAGCGGCGTCGGCGACATCTTCGGCTGGTTCGTCGAGACGTCGGTGCCGCCCGCGTACCACCAGCGCGCCGCCGAGCGGGGCATCGACGTGCACGACCTCCTCACGGAGCTGGCCGCCGAGCAGGAGGTCGGCGAGCACGGGCTCGTCGCGCTGGACTGGCACTCCGGCAACCGCTCGGTGCTCGTCGACCACGAGCTCTCCGGCGTGATCGTCGGGCAGACGCTCGCCACCCGCCCCGAGCACACCTACCGCGCGCTCCTCGAGGCCACCGCCTTCGGCACCCGGACGATCATCGAATCCTTCGAGGCCTCCGGGGTGCCGGTGCGGGAGCTGGTGGTGGCGGGCGGGTTGCTGAAGAACAAGTTCCTCATGCAGCTCTACGCCGACGTCTGCGACATGCCGCTCTCCACGATCGTCTCCGAGCAGGGCCCCGCCCTCGGCGCCGCGATCCACGCCGCCGTCGCGGCCGGTGCGTACCCGGACGTGCGCACCGCCGCCGCCGCGATGGGCGGCGCCAACCGGGGCGCCTACACCCCGGACCCCGAGCGCGCCCGGGCCTACGACGCGCTCTACGCCGAGTACCGCCGCCTGCACGACTACTTCGGACGAGGAGAGAACGATGTACTGCACCGGTTGCGCGCGATCCGACGGGATGCGGTGAAGGGCAAGTGACCCACGGGATCCCCGAGCCCGCCAAGGCTGCCGTCGACGAGCTGCGCGAGCGCGTCGCCGCCCTGCACGCCGAGCTGGTGCGCTACGAGCTCGTCGTCTGGACGGCCGGCAACGTCTCCGCCCGCGTCCCCGGCCACGACCTCATGGTCATCAAGCCGAGCGGCGTCTCCTACGACGACCTGTCCGCCGACCGGATGGTCGTCTGCGACCTGCACGGCCGCCTCGTCGAGGGCGACTACTCCCCCTCCAGCGACACCGAGGCGCACGCCCACGTCTACCGGCACATGCCCGAGGTCGGCGGCGTCGTGCACACCCACTCCAACTACGCGAGCGCGTGGGCGGCGCTGGGCGAGCCGATCCCCTGCGTCCTGACGGCGATGGCCGACGAGTTCGGCGGCCCCATCCCGCTCGGGCCGTTCGCCCGCATCGGCGACGACGCGATCGGCCGCGGCATCGTCGAGACGCTGTCCGGCCACCGCTCCCGCGCAGTGATCATGAAGAACCACGGGGTGTTCTCGATCGGCCCGGACGCGAAGGCCGCGGTGAAGGCGGCCGTGATGTGCGAGGACGTCGCACGCTCGACGTTCATCGCCCGCCAGATGGGCCCGCTCGTACCGATCCCGCAGGACGACGTCGACGCGCTCTACGACCGCTACCAGAACGTCTACGGCCAGCAGGGGGGCTCCAAGTGACCGGTCAGGTGTGGTTCCTCACCGGGAGCCAGGGGCTCTACGGCGAGGAGACGCTGCAGCAGGTCGCGCAGCAGTCGCAGGAGATCGCCAAGGTCCTGGACGAGGCGCTGCCCGTCGACCTCACGTGGAAGCCGGTGCTCACCGACTCCGAGGGCATCCACCGCACGATGCTCGCGGCCAACGCCGACCCCGACTGCATCGGCGTGATCGCGTGGATGCACACGTTCTCGCCCGCGCGGATGTGGATCCACGGCCTCGACGCGCTGCGCAAGCCGCTGCTGCACCTGCACACGCAGGCCAACCAGGCGCTGCCGTGGTCGACGATCGACATGGACTTCATGAACCTGAACCAGGCCGCCCACGGCGACCGGGAGTTCGGGTACATCCAGGCCCGGCTCGGGGTGGTCCGCAAGATCGTGGCCGGGCACGTCTCGGACGCGGGCGTCCAGCGCAAGGTCGCGGCGTGGACGCGGGCGGCACGCGGCTGGGCCGAGGTCCGCTCCCTGAGGCTGGCCCGGTTCGGCGACACCATGCGCGACGTCGCCGTCACCGAAGGCGACCGCACCGAGGCGCAGTGGCGCTGGGGCGTCACCGTCAACGGCTACGCGGTCACCGACCTCGCCGACGCCGTGCACGCGAGCCTCGACGCCGAGGTCGACCGCCTGGTCGCGGAGTACGACGAGCGCTACGACGTCGCCGGTGAGCTGCGCCGCGGCGGCGAGCGGCACGAGTCGCTGCGCTACGGCGCCCGCATCGAGCTGGGCCTGCGCGCGCTGCTGGAGCAGACCGGCGCGAAGGCCTTCACCACCAACTTCGAGGACCTCGGCGCCCTGCGCCAGCTCCCGGGCCTCGCCGTGCAGCGGCTGATGGCCGAGGGGTACGGGTTCGCCGGCGAGGGCGACTGGAAGACCGCCACGCTGCTGCGCACCCTCAAGGTTGCGGCCGACGGCCTGCCCGGCGGCACCTCGTTCATGGAGGACTACACCTACCACCTCGGCCCGGGCACCCCGAAGGTGCTCGGCGCCCACATGCTGGAGGTCTGCCCGACGATCGCCGCCGCCACGCCGCGCGTCGAGATCCACCCGCTCGGCATCGGCAACCGCGAGGACCCGGTGCGCATGGTGTTCGACGCCGCACCGGGCGAGGGCCTCGTCGTCGGCATGTCGGACATGGGCGACCGGTTCCGCCTGGTGCTCAACGAGATCGACGTCGTGCCGGCCGATGAGCCGCTGCCGAGACTGCCCGTCGCCCGCGCGGTGTGGGAGCCGCGGCCCGACCTCGCGACCTCGGCGGAGACCTGGATCATGGCGGGCGGCCCGCACCACACCGTGCTCTCCACGGCCCTGTCCACGGAGGAGGTCGCCGACCTCGCCGAGTTCGCCCGCACCGAGCTCGTCGTGATCGACGGCGGCACCGAGGTGCGCCGGTTCCGGCAGGAGCTGCGGTGGAACCAGGCGTACTACCGTCTCGCGGGCGCCCTGTGAGATCGGCGCTGTAGACAGATGCCCATGGACGTCATGTGGCTGCGCAGCAGCGCGCTCGAGGTCGGCGTGATCACCTACGGCGCGCGGATCGTCTCGGTCCGCACGCCGGACCGGGACGGGACGTGGGGTGAGACCACCCTCGCCCTCGCCGACGTCGACGCCTACCGCAACGCCTCCGGCTACCTCGGCGCCTGCGTGGGCCGCTACGCCAACCGGATCGCGGGCGCCCGGTTCACGCTCGACGGCACCGAGTACCGGATCCGGCCGAACGAGGGGGAGAACGCCCTGCACGGCGGGCCGGACGGGTTCGACTCCTACGAGTGGTCGACCGACGGGCCGGACGGCTCCTCGGTGACGCTCCGGCACACCAGCCCCGACGGCGACAACGGCTTCCCCGGCACGCTCGCCGCGGCCGTCACCTACACCGTGACCGGCCCGGAGCTCTCCATCGAGCACACCGCCACCACGGACAAGCCGACCGTGGTGAACCTGACCAACCACACGTACTGGAACCTCGCGGGCGGCGGCAGCGCCGAGGACCACGAGGTGCAGCTGCACGCGGGCCACGTCCTGCCCGTGGACGGCGGGTCGCTGCCCACCGGCCCGCCGGTCCCGGTCGACGGCACGCCCCTGGATTTCCGCTCCCCGGTCCGCCTGGGTGCTCGCATCCGGGACGGTCACCCGCAGCTCGTCGCGGTGCACGGCCACGACCACAACTACGTGGTCGACGGCCCACGCGGCGAGCTGCGGGCCGCCGCGCGGGTCGTCGAGCCCCGCAGCGGGCGCACCCTGGAGCTGCGCACCGACCAGCCGGGCGTGCAGTTCTACACGGCCAACATGCTGAACGGCACGCTCGTGCTCCGCGACGGCACCACGGCCCGCCAGACCGATGCGTTCTGCCTGGAGGCCCAGGGCTTCCCGGACGCGCCGAACCACCCCGACTACCCGTCCACCGTCCTGCGCCCGGGCGAGGAGTACCGCTCCCGGATGGACTTCGCCTTCGGCACGGCGTAACCGCGACGGCCACGGCGGCGGACGGCGCGCCACGCTCGGGTGCCCGACCGCATCGTCCGGTGCGCCCTGGTCGTTCCTCCGGGTGTGAGCAGCGGGGATCGACGCCGGGCGCAGGCCGGGGTAGCGCGTCCACTATCGTTCACCCGATCGAGTGAGGGCAGTGCGGGGGGAACCGTGGAGCGTGGTGACCTGATCGCCGGGCGATACCGCCTGGAGGCCGAGGTCGGCCCCGGCGGGACGGGCGATGTGTGGCGTGCCACCGAGCAGGGGTCGAACGCCACGGTGGAGCTGAGGCGGGTGCGCCTGCCGCAGGCGGCGCCCGCGGAGCGGGAACGCGCCCGCGAGCGGTTGCGCGCCGAGGCCGGGATCGCCTCGCTGCTGGACCACCCGAACATCGCCCCGGTGCACGGGCTGGTGGAGCACGACGGCGAGTCGTGGCTCGTCACGCGGTACGTCGCGGCGCCGAACATGGCCGAGCTCACGGCGGCCGGCCCGATGTCCCCGCACCGGGCCGCCGCGATCGGCGCGCAGGCGGCCGGGGCGCTCGCCTTCGCGCACTCGCCTGCGCTCGGGATCGTGCACCGGGCCGTGGCACCGCGCAACGTCCTCGTCGGCGGGGGCGACCGCGTCACGCTCACCGGTTTCGGGTCCGGCGGGCCCGCCTCCCCGGGCGTCGAGGCGTACGTGGCCCCCGAGGTGGCGAACGGGCTCGAGCCCGGCCCGCAGGCGGACGTCTTCTCGCTCGGGGCCACGCTCTACGCGGTGGTGGAAGGGCGTCCGCCCTGGGGTGACGGCGACGCAGGGCAGACCCGCACGGCGGCGATGCGGGGGGTCGTGGACCCGCCGCGGCGGGCCGGGGCGCTCGGCCCCGTGCTGGCGCGCATGCTGGAGAGCAGGCCGCGCGAGCGGCCCACGGCGGCCGAGGCCGCCCAGCTGCTCGCGGAGGTGGCGCGCAGCTCGCCCGGCGAGGCGCGGGGCGAGGGCGCGGGCGGCCGGCGATGGCTGTGGGTCGCGGTCGCCGCGGTCGCCGCGGTGGTGGTCGTGGCGGCGGGGCTGGTGGTCTGGCCGCGCCTCGGGCCGGCGACGCTCGTCGCGAGCGGGCCCGCCCCCACGCTCGGCGAGCCCGCCACCGCCGATCCGTGTTCGCTGCTGCGTCCCGAGCCGTTCGAGCGGTTCGGCAAGCCCATCCTCGAGACCGACGGCGGCGGCTTCGAGCGCTGCGACGTGTACATCGAGTCCGGGCCGGACCGTTCCGTCGCGCGGCTGCAGCTCGCCGCGGCCAGCGAGGCGCCGCCGGAGGGCGTGCCCGAGGAGCGCGACGGACTGGTGGTCGTGCGGGGCGCCCCCGTCAACGGCGAGTGCCGCCGCACGCTGCGGCTGTCCGACGGCAACGACGTCCGCATCTCGGGCCAGCTCCTGCTGGGCGCTGCTCCCGACCCCTGTGCGGTCGCGGACGTCGCCACCGACGCCGCGCTCGCGGTGCTCGTCCGCGGCCCGGTACCCCGGCGCCCGGCGCCGTTCGACAGCCGGTCGCTGGCGATGGTCGACGCGTGCGGGCTGCTCGACCGGGCCGCCGTCGCGAAGGTGCCCGGCCTGGAGACCGTCGACGCCGACCCCGGTTACGCGGGGTGGTACTGCGACTGGGAGAACGTGGCCACCGGAGCGTCCATCGTGGTCACCTACGACCGCGACGAGGGGATCAAGCCGGAGGCCGGCCCCCGGATCAAGATCGCGGGGCGCGATGCCGCGGCCCGGCCGGACGACGACCGCGCCGGGTGCGACGTCACGATCCTGCACCGCCCCTACACCGAGCCGGGTGGGAAGCCGGGCGACGAGCTGTTGCTCGTGAAGGTCGACCACCCCGCACCGCTCCCGGACCCGTGTGCGCAGGCCGTCGCGATCGCCAAGGTCGCCGTGGACCACCTGCCCGCCGCGCCCTGACCGGCTCGCCCGGCACCGCCGATTGGACCTACAGCCTAGCGGCGCAATGGACCTCCTCGGAGGACCATTCTCGCGCAGGCTGTAGGCCATGACGATCCGAACCGAGACCCGCGGTGGCGCGCTCACCATGGGTGCGCTGGCGATGGCGAGCGTCGGTGGCAGCGTCGCCGTGTCCGGCGTGCTGGCCGACGCCCCGCTCTTCACCGTCCAGGCGATCCGCTACGCCGCGGCCTCGCTCCTGCTCCTCGCGCTGGCCCGCGTCGCCCGCGTGCCGCTGCGGGCGCCGCGCGGGGCCGAGTGGCTGTGGCTCGTCGGGGTGGCGGCGACCGGGCTCGTGCTGTTCAACGTGGCGCTGGTGCGCGGGTCCGAGCACGCCGAGCCTGCGGCGCTCGGCGTCGCGGTGGCGTGCGTGCCGGTGGTGCTCGCCCTCGTCGGCCCGGTGCTGGAGGGTGGGCGACCGGCGCGCGCCGCCGTGCTCGCCGCCGTGGTCGTCACGGCGGGCGCGGTGCTGGTGCAGAGCGGCGGTCGCACCGACCTCGCCGGGCTCGGGTGGGCGGCGACCGTGCTGGCGTGCGAGGTCGGGTTCACGCTCCTCGCGGTGCCGGTGCTGCGCCGGCACGGCCCGTGGGGCGTGTCGGTGCACACCTGCTGGATCGCCACGGTCCAGCTCGGCGTGCTGGCCGTCGTCACGGAGGGCCCGGCCGCGGCCGCGACACTGCGGGCGGCCCACGTCGCCGCGATCGCGTACCTGGCGGTGGTCCTCACCGCGATCGCCTTCATCCTCTGGTACTCGGCGGTCGGGCGGCTGGGCACCGCGCTCGCGGGCCTGCTGACCGGCGTCGCGCCCGTCGCCGCGGCCACGGTGGGCGTACTGCTCGGCGCGGGCGTGCCCGGTGCGGCGGTGTGGGCGGGCACGGCGCTGGTCGTCACGGGGCTGGTGCTGGGGGTGCGGGCACGGCCGGCCGGTCACCCGGCGCCCCGGGAGAACGTGGAGCTCCTCGCGGATCGGCCCGCGGGAGCCTGACCGCCCCGATGGACGTCCGTCGCCGGTGGACCGACGATGGACCCCCCGCACGGCGGATGGAGGGGGCTTCGATGGGGCGAGAGGTCGAGCACAGGGAGTTCAGCCGGGAGGACCGGCGGCGGTTCCGCGACAAGACCCGCCGGTGCCTCGACGCGCTGGCCCAGATGCTGCGCGAGTCGCAGTTCGACTTCGACCGCCCGCTCACCGGGATGGAGATCGAGCTCAACATCGTCGACCGGCGCGGCGAGCCGGCGAACGTCAACGAGAAGGTGCTGGGCCTGGTGGCCGACGGGGCGTTCCAGACCGAGATGGGCCAGTTCAACATCGAGATCAACGTGCCGCCGCGCGAGATCGGCGGCACCGGGCTCGTCTCGTTCGAGGAGACCGTCCGGGCGAGCCTGAACGCCGCGGACGAACGCGCCCGCTCCGGCGACGCGCAGCTGGTGATGATCGGGATCCTCCCGACGCTCATGCCCCGCCACGTGAGCATCGAGTCGATGAGCGCGAACCCCCGCTACGCCCTGCTCAACGACCAGATCTTCACCGCGCGGGGCGAGGACATGGCCCTCGACATCCAGGGCGTCGAGCAGCTCCGCACCTACACCGACTCGATCACCCCCGAGGCCGCCTGCACGAGCTTCCAGCTGCACCTGCAGGTCAGCCCCGCGGAGTTCGCGCAGTACTGGAACGCGGCGCAGGCGATCGCGGGCGTGCAGCTCGCGCTCGCCGCGAACTCGCCGTACCTGTTCGGCACGGAGCTGTGGCGCGAGACCCGGATCCCGCTCTTCGAACAGGCCACCGACACCCGGCCCGAGGAGCTGAAGGAGCAGGGTGTCCGGCCGCGCGTGTGGTTCGGGGAGCGCTGGATCACCTCGGTGTTCGACCTGTTCGAGGAGAACACCCGGTACTTCCCCGCGCTGCTGCCGATCTGCGAGGGCACCGACCCCTTCGAGGAGCTCGGGCGCGGCGAGGTGCCGTCGCTCGACGAGCTCTCCCTGCACAACGGCACGATCTACCGCTGGAACCGGCCGGTCTACGCCGTCGTCGCCGGGCGGCCGCACCTGCGTGTGGAGAACCGGGTGCTGCCCGCCGGGCCGACGGTCGTGGACGCGATGGCCAACGCGGCGTTCTACTACGGGCTGGTCCGCACGCTCGCCGAGCACGAGCGGCCGGTGTGGTCGCAGATGTCGTTCTCCGCCGCCGAGGAGAACTTCCACAGCGGCGCCCGCGACGGGCTCGACGCCACGCTCTACTGGCCGAACATCGGGCCGGTGCCCGCCTCCGAGCTCGTGCTGCGCAGGCTGCTGCCGCTGGCGCACGCCGGGCTGGACGCGTGGGGCGCCGACCCGGGCGTGCGGGACCGGCTGCTCGGCATCGTCGAGGCGCGCTGCGTCGCCGGCACGAACGGGGCGGGCTGGCAGGTCGACACCGTGCGCGCGCTCGGCGGGGACCGGGTGGCGGGGCTGCACGAGATGCTGCGGCGCTACGTCGAGAACATGCACGCGAACGAGCCGGTGCACACCTGGGGGCGACCGGGCTGACCCCGTCCGAGGCCCCGCCCCAGGAACGCCAGCATGGTGGCCATGCTGCCGTGTTACGCCAGTATGGGCACCATGCTGGCGTCCGGGCCTACTCGTAGACGAACTTCTGCGGGCCCGGGTAGACCCACGACAACGCGTCGCGCAGGCCGTCGCGCCAGTTCTCCCAGTTGTGGCCGTCGCGCGTCTCCACGAAGCGCACCGCCGCGCCCGTGGACTCGAAGGTGTGCACGATCGACCTGTTGTAGGTGATCAGCGGCTCGTACACGCCGCAGCTGACGAAGACGCGATCGGCCACGCGGCGGGGGCGGGCGCGATAGCGGTTCACGAACTTCACCACCGGGTCGAAGACGGGGCCGCCGCCGTGGTCGGCTCCGCCGATGTCGGTGAAGACGAACGAGCCGGACATCAGCACGAGCGACCCGTAGACGTCCGGCGCCCGGTACGCCGCGGAGAGCGAGGCGACCGCGCCGAAGCTGGAGCCGAGCAGGCAGCGCCCGGAGCTCTGCCCGACGAGCGGCAGCTCGGCCTCCAGCCGGGGCACCAGCTCCCGGGTGAGGAAGCGGGCGTGCGCGGCCGAGTCCGCGTACTCGGAGAGCCGGTCGTGCGGCTGGACGAACGCGACCACGGTCTCGGCGACGTCGAGGCGGTGCATCAGGTTGTCCAGCACGGTCTTCGCCGCGGCGTACTGCAGGAAATCGTCCCCGTCGTGCACGACCAGGAGCGGGTAGGCGACCGTCCGCCGGAACCGCGCCGGCAGGTACAGCGCCACCCGGCTGTCGCGGCGCAGCGCGGGGCTCTGCACCACCAGCTCGGTCAGCTCCCCCGGCCGGGCGTCGGGGTCGGGTTCGGTCCAGTCCGGGGTGGCGTAGCCGTGCGCGAAGCACACCGACGAAGTGCCCACCGGGCTGTAGGACAGCTTCGGGTTGAGCGGGTCGTTGCCGCGCTCGACGTGCTCGCCACGGCGGACCTCGACCTGGTAGTTGATCCGCGACCCCACCGGGAGCTCCAGCACCAGGTACCACAGGTCGGTGCCCCACAGCCTGCGCAGCGGCAGCAGCTCCGGCAGCCCCACGATCCGCTGCACGAGGAAGACCTCGTCGGCCTCGCCGCGCCAGAGGAACGTGCAGCGGTCCCCCTCGACGATCGGCACCTCGTGCCGGGCGAGGAACCGGTCGACCGCGGCGGCGTCGGGCCTGCGCTCCTTGAGCCGGTTGATCGCGAGGCGCGTCATGCCGTTGCCCCGATCCGGCCGTCCGGCCCGATCACCCGCGCGTCGGGCGGCAGCACCCTGCTCTCGCCGAGGTCGAGCCGCACGCCGTCGTCGAGCACCACGCACCGGGCCGGGGCGGCCCGGGCCGCCAGCTCGGCGAGGCGCCCCGGGTCGTCGGTGCGCAGGCGCCTGCGCGCGTGCGGGAGCAGGACGCAGCCGGGGATCCACCCGGTGCCGGCGTCGAGGAACTCCGGGTGCGCCGGGCCGTGCGGGACCCGGTCGTGGAACAGCAGCACCCGCTCCGTCAGCGCCATCGCCCCCGCCGACCACGCGATCACCACGGGCGGGGCGCCGACCCGGAACAGGCGCAGCACGTGCAACACGACCCCCACGTGCCCGCCCGCGACGACCAGTGCGCCCGCCCCGGTCAGCACCCGGCCCACCTCGGCGCGGTGTTCGGCGGCCGCGAGCCGCTCCCCCGGCCGCCACCGCGCCTCGAACGCGTCCCGCGCGTTCCGCACGCGCGCCAGGTGCCGCCCGTCGAGGAACCGGACCGCCCCCTCCATGTCGGTCCGCGCCGCGTCCCGGATCTCGGCCCGGCTCCCGCCGTAGCGCCCCACCTCGCGCAGGCCCCGCAGCGCGCCGTCGAGCTGCACGAGGTACAGCTCCTGCAACTCGCGAAGCGCGGCGCGGTGCTCCCGCTCGGCGGCCGCGTACTCCGGGTCCCTCGCCAGCACGTCCTGCCAGCGCACGTGCAGGCGCAGGTTGACGCTGCGGCCCCCGAGCAGCCCGTCGAGCTCGGCGTCGTCGGGTTCGCGCTCCCGCCAGCCCGCCGTCACGGTGGCGACCGGCCCGGGCAGGTCCAGCGTGCGCACCACGGCGTCCAGCGTCGGCCGGCGCTGCGGCCCGAGAACGATCACCTTCATGAAGCGTGGACGTGCACCGTGCGCCCGACGTCGTCGAGCATCCCGCGCAGGATGTCGTAGTCGGGGTGGCGCATCCGCACGTACGCGTTCGCCCAGTAGCCCGCCTCGACGGGCTGCGTCGGGGTGCCGGGCGGCGGCAGGTGCGCGTCGATCACCCACTCCCCCACCCGTCCCTGCGCCTCGTCGACCCCCGAGTAGCCGCTGATGTGCCCGTCCCGGTCGGGGCGCAGCGCCACGATCCCGGTGGCGAACCGCCGCGACGGCCGGGTCGCGATGTGCCCGTGGACCACCGCGTTCGCCCACTCCCGGTAGATGTCGAGGTCGTTGCCCGCCGAGTAGAGGTCCCACGCCCCGACGCCCGGCGGCCGGCACCCGATCTCGGAGAACCGCAGCCCCTTGGGCCCGAAGAACCACTCCATGTGCGTGGCGCTCGTACCGATCCCGAGCGCGGCGTTCACCCGCGCGCCCAGGTCCCGCAGCTCCCGGTAGTCGGGTGCGGTGTCCACCCGGTTCGTCGAGACGAACTGCGGCGAGATCCACCGGGTGCGCATCGCCTCGAGGACGTTCGGGTAGTAGTGCGAGACGAAGTCGAGCGCGGCGGTCCCATCGACCGACACCGTGTCGTAGAAGCCCTCGTGGCCCTCGACGAACTCCTCCACCGCGATCGACTCGACGCCCTGGCCGCCGAACCGGCCGAGTGCCGCGTCGAGCCCGGCGCGGTCGTCGACGCGCGTGGTGTCGAGGGCGCCCGCCCCGGTGCGCGGCTTGAGGATGATCGGGTAGCCGACGGCGTCGACGAACGCGTGCACCTCGTCGGCGCTCGTGACGGCGGCGGAGGCGGCCGTGGGTACGCCGGCGGCGCGCAACGCCTCCTTCATCGACGGCTTGTCCCGGCAGAGCCATGCCGTGCGCACCGAGGTGCCGGGGATCGTGCAGCTCGCCCGGGCCTGCGCGGCGGCGAGGGTGTGCGCCTCGATCGTCGCCTCCAGCCGGTCGACCCACACCTCGTCCTGGACCCACCGCACCGCGTCGGTCAGCACACCGGCGTCCACCACGGTGGGCACCTGGTGGTAGTGCGCCATCCAGCCCTTCAGCTCGTCGTCCACCTGGTCGGCACGGCGCTCCCCCACGCCGATCACCGTGGCCCCCACCTCGGCCAGCGCGCGCACGAAATGGCGCTGCGTCGGCGGGAACGCCGGCTCGACGTGGACCACGTTCACCCCAGGGAGGGTAGCTTCCGGCGGATGGCGGTCGCTGCCTTCGTCGCACCGTTCCTCATGCCGGCCACCGTCCGGTTCGTCGCCGCGGCGGCACGGATCCCGGACGTGCGGCTCGGGGTGATCACCACCGTGCCCGCAGAACACGTGCCGCCCGAGCTCGCCCGGCACCTGGCGGCGCACTGGCGGGTGGACGACCCGCTCGACCCGCACCAGATCGTCGAGGCCGCGAAGGGGCTGTCCGGGCAGATCGGGCGGGTGGAGCGGCTCGTCGGTGCGCTGGAGCAGCTGCAGGTGCCGCTCGCGTACGCGCGGGAGGCCCTCGGGATCCCCGGGATGGACGTCGAGACCGCGTACAACGTGCGCGACAAGGCCCGGATGAAGCAGGTGCTGCGCGCCGCGGGCGTCCCGTGCGCCCGCCACCAGCTCGCCACCGACGCGGCCGAGGCGCTCGCGTTCGCCGACGCGGTGGGGTTCCCGCTCGTCGCGAAGCCACCGGCGGGCGCCGGGGCGCAGGCCACCTACCGGCTCGACGACGCCGAGGCACTGCGCAGCTGGCTCGCCGCCACGCCGCCCCGGGAGGACGCGCCCGGGCTGCTCGAGGAGTTCCTGGCCGGGGACGAGCACACGTTCGACAGCGTGACGCTCGGGGGCCGGACGGTCTGGGCGTCGGTGGCCGACTACGTGCCACCGCCGCTGGACGTGCTGCGCAACCCGTGGATCCAGTGGACGGTGCTGCTGCCCCGCGAGCTGGACGACCCGCGCTACGCCGGGATCGCCGCCGTCGGGCCGGCCGCGCTGCGCGCGCTCGGGGTGCGCGACGCCCTGACCCACATGGAGTGGTTCCGCCGTCCCGACGGCTCGGTGGCGGTGTCCGAGGTGGCCGCCCGGCCGCCCGGTGCCCAGCTCTCGTCGATGCTGGGCTACGTCCACGACGTCGACTTCCACTGCCTGTGGACCGAGCTCGTGATCCTGGACCGCTTCGACCCGCCCGAGCGCAGGTTCGCCGCCGGCACCGCCTACCTGAGGGGCCGGGGACGGGGGCGGGTCCGTGCCGTGCACGGCGTCGACGAGCTGCAACGGCAGATCGGGCACCTCGTCGTCGAGGCGCGGCTGCCCGAGCCGGGGCAACCGGCGTCGTCGGGCTACGAGGGCGAGGGGTACGTGACCGTCCGCCACCCCGACACGGAGGTGGTGCGCGACGCCCTGCGGCGGATCGTCGACGGGGTCCGGGTGGAGCTGGTGGAGGTGCAATGACCGGACCGACGACGACCGTCGTGATGCTCTCCCCCGGCTTCCCCGCCGAGATGGCCTTCTTCACCCGGGCGCTGGCGTCGTCCGGGGCACGCGTGATCGGGGTCGGCGACCAGCCGCCGTCGGCGCTGCCCGGCGCGGCCCGCGACGCGCTGGCGCACTACGAGCACGTCTCGCTCGCCGACGAGGCCGCGGTGTTCGCAGCGCTGCACGGGCTCGCCCGGCACGTGCGGTTCGACGGGGTCGAGTGCCTGTGGGAGCCGTACATGATCCTTGCGGCGCGGATCCGCGACGCGTTCGGGCTGCCGGGCATGACGGTGGAGCAGACCGTGCCCTTCCGCGACAAGGAACGGATGAAGCGGGTGCTCGACGCGGCCGGCGTCCGCACCCCGCGGCACGTCAGCACGTCGACGGTGGCCGGGGTGTGGGAGGCGGCAGAGCGCATCGGCTACCCGCTCATCGTCAAGCCGATCGCGGGCGCGGGCTCGGCCGACACGTACCGCATCGACTCGTCCGGCGAGCTCGCCGAGGTGCTGCCGCTGCTGCGGCACGTGCCCGAGGTGAGCGTCGAGGAGTTCGTCGACGGCGAGGAGTTCACCTTCGACACCGTCTGCGCCGACGGGAAGATCCTCTTCGAGAACGTCATGTGGTACCGCCCGCGCCCGCTGCAGATGCGGATGCACGAGTGGATCAGCCCGGCGTCGATCGCCCTGCGCGACCTGTCCGCATCCGACCTGCAACCCGGGCGCGAGATGGGCACCCAGGTGCTCGCCGCGCTCGGCTTCCGCACCGGGTTCACGCACATGGAGTGGTACCGCACCGCGTCCGGCGAGGCGGTGTTCGGTGAGATCGCCGCGCGCCCGCCCGGCGCCCGGGTGGTCGACCTGATGAACTACGCCACCGACGGCGACCTCTACGCGGGCTGGGCGGAGGCAGTGCTGCACGGCAGGCTGCGCACCCCGCTGCACCAGCGCTACAACGCCGGCTCGATCTTCAAGCGCGCCCACGGCGCCGGGCGGATCACGCACATCGAGGGGCTCGACGCGCTGCGCGCCGCCTACGGCGAGGACATCGTGCTCGTCGACCTGCTCCCCGTCGGCGCCCCGCGCCGCGACTGGCGCGCGACGCTCATCAGCGACGGCTGGATCGTCGTCCGCCACCACGAGCTGCAGCGGGTGATCGAGATGACCGAACGGTTCGCCTCCGACCTGCAGATCTACGCGTCCTGACGCTCCTGCTCGACGTGGTGTCCCGAGGGCAGCAGGAGCCGCCGAGGTGGCGGCCTGAGCCGCAGCCCGGGCCCCGGCGCTACGCCGGCTGCGTGGCCGCCTTCGTGTCCCGCACCCACAGCCCGACGAGCCCGCGGAAGTGCGCGACGAACCGCTCGTGCTCCTCGGGAGGGTAGGTGGAGCGGACGGTCTCGACGAGCAGCGCGTCGAAGTCGGGGCTGTCGACCCACTCCAGCACGACGTCCCCGATGTGGCCCATCCTGCTCTCGCAGAAGTCGAAGTAGCGGTCGGTGTCGAAGTACTCGTCGGCGAGCTTGCGGTAGGCCGCGAGCTTCTCGCGATAGGTCAGGTCCTCGCGGTCGGCGATCGCGAAGTAGCTCGCCATGCTCAGGTCGAGGCGCGGTCTGCGTTCGGTCACCACGGAGAACACCGACCACCGCACGAGAGCGGTCATCGCCCACGGGAAGTAGTAGTGCAGCGATGTCAGCGCGACGTCCGGGCAGGCGTTCGCGTAGTCGATCGGGTGCACCTGCGTGCCGGAGACCAGGTTCTCGCAGGAGTTGAACTCCCACCGGAAGAACGCGTTGATCAAGCGCGAGATCGTGACGACCTCGTCGCCGATCTCCGGGCCGAGGAACTCGTGGTCCACCGCGTAGCGGTCGTGCATGGGCAGCTCGGGGCGGAACTTCATCACCATCGTCTCCGCGCCGATCGAGAGCGACCGGGCGAAAACGTCGTAGCCCTCCACCGCCTTCTGCAGGTGCATCAGCCGCTGCCCGGAGGCGTCGTAGGCCGCGCGCAGGGTGTCCCGGTCGGTGATGCGGGTGACGCCGACCCAGGCCCCGCCGTCGTAGGGCTTCATGAACAACGGGTAGCCCATGCGGTCGGCGATGGCCTCGAGGTCGAAGGGCTGGTTGTACCGGGAGGCGGTGTAGGCGAACTTGGCGTGGTCGGGCGGGTCCTTGAAGGGCACGAGCACGGTGTCGGGCACCTTGAGCCCGAGCCGCATCATCGCGCAGTACGCGGCGTGCTTCTCCATGGACTGGAACGTGAACGGGCTGTTGAGCAGGTAGACGTCGTCCATCAACGCGATCTTCTTGAGCCACTCGCGCGGGACGTAGTACCAGTAGGCGAGCCGGTCGATGACGAGGTCGTACCGGGGCCTGGCCCGCAGGTCGAACGGCTCGATGGTGATCCGCTCGACGTCGAAGCCGTGCTCCTCGCCTGCCCCGGCGCGGATCGGGCCCATCCTGCGCACGATCGTCTCGAAGGCGGTGGGCCAGTCCTCCTCGGTGCCGAGCAGCAGCCCGATCAGATGTCGGTCCATGGCCCTCCCCCTTCGCTCAGGTCAGACGGTGCAGGTGGTGCGCGAGCTGGCGGCGCCACCACGGCCAGTCGTGGGCCACGTCGTGCCCCCACACGTCCAGCTCGTGCGGGATGCCCTTCTCCGCGAGCAGGCCGGCCAACCGCCGGGTGCTCGCCTCCGCGCCGGTGGTGTCCTCCCACATCCCCTGCCCGACGACCAGGACGAGGTGCACCTGCCCCCGCAGCCACTGCAGGCGGTCGCCGTGCAGCCCGCCGACGTAGTCGATCGGGTTGTGGAAGTAGAACGCGTCGCCCCGCTCACCCCACCCGTACAGGCCGCTCATGTCGTAGTTGCCCGAGAGGCAGAGGGCCTGGGGGAAGACGTGGCCGCGGCGCAGCGTGGTGTTCGCGGCGTGGAAGGCACCCATGCTGGGTCCGGTGGTGAGGATCGGGAGCGGGCCACCGCAGTCCTCGTGGATCCAGGGCGCCACCTGGTCGACGACCCAGGACTCGTACGCGTCGTGGCGCCGGGCGCGCTCCTCGAGGGGGATCTCGCGGTCCGACCAGGACCGGGAGTCGTAGCTGTCCACGCAGTAGAGCTTGACGCGGCCGGCGTCGATCAGGTCGGCGACCGCGTCGACCATGCCGTGCGCCTCGAGGTCGCCCGCCCGGCCCGCCTCGGCGGGGAACGCCAGCACGGGACGCCCCCAGTGGCCGTACGCGATGACTGTGCCGGAGGAGCCGATCGCAGGCGACCACAGGTCGATGCTGCGCCGCCTCACCCTTCGGGATCGTAGCCACGATCGGGGCTTCGCGGAGCCGCTCCGGCCGGCGGCCCCAGCCGGTCCGGCACTCCGGTGGCAGGGGGCGGGTTCCCGTGCTCGAATGGGACGGCTCGGCACCCGAGGCACGGCAGGTGAGCCATGACCGGATCGACCGCCCAGGACAGCCGCACCTTCGTCGTCGTCGGCGCGAGCCTCGCGGGCGCGAAGGCGGCGGAGACGCTGCGCGAGGAGGGGTTCACCGGGCGGGTGGTCCTCGTCGGCGAGGAGCCCGAACCCCCGTACGAGCGACCGCCGTTGTCGAAGGGCTACCTGCTGGGCAGCGACGAGCGCGACACGGCGTTCGTGCACGACCGCACGTGGTACGACAAGCAGAACATCGAGCTGCGCACCGGGGTCCGGGCCGAGTCGCTCGACCCCGTGGCGCACACCGTCACGCTCTCGACCGGGGAGCAGCTGGGATACGACGAGCTGCTGCTCACCACGGGCTCGGTGGTCCGCACGCTGCCGGTGCCGGGCGCCGACCTCGAGGGGGTCCACTACCTGCGCCGCATCGAGCACTCGGACGCGTTGCGGGGCGTGCTCGTCGAGGGCGCGCGCGTGGTCGTCGTCGGGGGTGGCTGGATCGGCCTGGAGGTCGCGGCCGCGGCCCGCACGCACGGCGCCGCCGTCACGCTCGTCGAGCTCGACACGCTGCCCCTGCGCCGGGTGCTCGGCGACGAGGTCGCGCAGGTGTTCGCCGACCTGCACGCCGAGCACGGGGTGGACCTGCGCCTGGGCACCGGCGTGCGCGAGATCGTCGGCTCGGGTGGCCGGGTGGCGTCGGTGACGCTCGACGACGGCTCGTCGGTGCCCGCCGACGTGGTCGTCGTCGGTGTCGGCATCACCCCGGCCGTCGAGCTGGCGCAGGCCGCCGGGCTCGCGGTCGACGACGGGGTGCTCGTCGACGCGGCACTGCGCACCTCCGACCCGGACGTCTACGCCGCGGGCGACGTGGCGAACGTCGAGAGCCCGCTGCTCGGGCGCCGGATCCGGGTCGAGCACTGGCAGAACGCGCTCGACGGCGGCCCGGCCGCCGCCCGCTCGATGCTCGGCCAGGACGTCGGGTACGACCGCGTGCCCTACTTCTTCACCGACCAGTACGACCTCGGCATGGAGTACACCGGCCACGCCGAGCCGGGGCAGTACGACCAGGTGGTGTTCCGCGGCGACGTCTCGGGCCGCGAGTTCATCGCCTTCTGGCTCGCGGACGGCCGCGTGCTGGCCGGGATGAACGTCAACGTCTGGGACGTCACCGAGGACATCGAGCGACTCGTCCGCTCCGGCGCGCAGGTCGACCCGGCCCGGCTGGCCGACCCCGGGGTCCCCCTCGCGGAGCTCTGACGCGGCATCGCAGCTCATTCGCCGGCGATCAGCGCGCGGGCGTGCCCGCGGGCCGGCCCGGACAGCCGGTCCCCGAGGTCCGCGAAGAGCCCGGCGGCCGCCACCCCGTTCCACCCCCGCGGGAGCACCGCGAGCGGGAGGCCGGGGTCGGCGTACGGCAGCTCCCGCCAGTCGGTGACCAGCGCGACGTAGTCGGCGAAGGCCCGTTCCGGGTCCGGACGGCGCCGTCGCGCCCAGCGCGCCCGCACGGGGCCGTGCCGGTCGAGGAACGCCGCGTACCGGCCGCACAGGGCGTCGAGGTCCCACCACTCGCGCACCTGCGCAGGCCGCCCGCCGAGCCGGTCACCGAGATGATCACAGCGGAAGAGCTGCACGTAGCCGTCCAGGCCCAGCCGGCCCAGGGCGTCCGCCGCCTCGCCCGCGACGTGGCCCGGCGCGATCCACACCCCGGGCGCCACCGTGCCGAACCCGAGGCGGGCGAGCCTGCTGCGCAACAGGTGGCGCTTGTCACGCTCGGACTCCGGCACGGAGAACACCACCAGCACCCAGCCGTCCGCCGCGGTGGCGCGCCGCCGGCCGAAGATCCGCGCGTCGCCGTCGTCGAGGATCTGCCGCGCGGCAGGCGTGAGCGCGTAGCCCGCGCTGCCCGCCCTGCGTTCGGCGGCCAGCAGCCCGCGGCGCTTGAGCCGGGATATCGACGAGCGCACTGCCGGTTCCTCCACCCCGAGCCCAGCGAGGAGCCGCACCAGCGCCGCCACGGACAGCCAGCCGCCGCCCTCGCGGGCGTACAGCCCGTAGAGCGTGACGATCAGCTGCCGGGGTTGGGCTGTCGCGCCGGCTGGGTTCGTGACGGCGGTCACGTCAACACCATACGCCTGCAGGCGCGCTACATTGCGGAGTGTTGACTCTCGTCAGCAAAGCGCCATACTCGGACGCGGGAGGTTCCGCCATGGCCAGCGCCCACACGGACCCGTTCTGCCGCGATCACCTGCCGCCCCGAGACCAGTGGCCCGAGCTCACCTTCGAGCTGCCGGAGCTGCAGTACCCGGAGCAGCTCAACGCCGCGCGCGAGCTGCTCGCCGGGCCGCCCGGCGAGCGCCCCTGCGTGCGGGGGTCCGGCATCGCGTGGACCTACGGCGAGGTGCGCCACCGTGCCGCCCAGGTGGCCGCCGTGCTCACCGAGGACCTCGGGCTGGTGCCGGGCAACCGGGTGCTCCTGCGCGGGCCGAACGAGCCGTGGCAGGTGGCCTGCTGGCTCGGGGTGCTGCTGGCCGGCGGCGTCGCGGTCGCCACGATGCCGATGTTGCGGCGCACCGAGCTCGACACGATCTGCGAGCTCGCGCGGCCGTCGCTCGCGCTCGTCCACCACCGTTTCGTCGACGACGTGCCACCGGAACTGCGCACCCTCACGTACGGGGGCGATGGCGACCTCGCCGGCAGGTGCGAGGCGCACGACGGCGGCTTCACGCCGGTGGACACGGCCGCCGACGACGTGGCGCTGCTGGCCTTCACCTCCGGCACCACCGGCCGCCCGAAGGCCACCATGCACTTCCACCGCGACGTGCTCGCGATCGCCGACACCTTCTCCCGGCACGTGGTGCGGATCCGGCCGTCCGACGTCGTGACCGGCACCCCGCCGATCGCGTTCACGTTCGGGCTCGGCGGGCTGGTGGTCTTCCCGCTCCGCGCCGGGGCCTCCATGCTGCTGCTGGAGCGCGTCACCCCGCCCCAGCTCGCCGACGCCGTGGCCGAGCACGGCGCCACCGTGCTCTTCACCGCACCCACCGCGTACCGGGCGATCCTCGCGGCCGGCAAGGCCGACCGGCTGGCCGGCATGCGGCGGCTGGTCTCGGCGGGCGAGACGCTGCCCGCCGCGGTGTGGCACGCGATGCACGAGGCCACCGGCCTGCGGATCATCGACGGCATCGGGTCCACCGAGATGCTGCACGTGTTCATCTCCGCCGCCGACGACGACATCCGCCCCGGCACCACGGGCCGCGCGGTGCCCGGCTACCGCGCCGCCGTGCTCGACGACGACGGCCGGCCGGTGCCGGACGGCACCCCGGGCAACCTCGCCGTGAAGGGGCCGACCGGCTGCCGCTACCTCGACGGCGACCGGCAGGGCAACTACGTGCGCCACGGCTGGAACTTCACCGGCGACACCTACGTCCGCGACACCGACGGCTACTTCACCTACCTCGCACGCAGCGACGACATGATCGTCTCGTCCGGCTACAACATCTCCGGGCCGGAGGTGGAGCAGGCGCTGCTGGGGCATCCGGACGTCGTGGACTGCGCGGTGGTGGCCACGCCCGACGAGGAGCGCGGCGCGCTCGTCACGGCGTACGTCGTGCTCCGCGAGGGCGGCGTGCGCGACGCGGCGGCGCTGCAGGACCACGTGAAGCAGACGATCGCGCCCTACAAGTACCCGCGCATCGTGCGGTTCGTCGCCGAGCTCCCCCGCACGAGCACGGGCAAGCTGCAACGCTTCGTACTGCGGGAGCAGGCGGCCGGACGGGAGAGCGCCTGACGCGAGAGGGGGTCACCTGCGGACCCGGAATCGCGGGTGGAGGACGCGGTCACCCTGGAGCGGGCCGAAGTAGCGCTTGCCCCTGTCGAACACCACCGGCACCACGTCGAGCGCGACCTCGTCGACGAGCCCGGCCGCGAAGATCTGCCCGCCGACGTCGCCCGCAGCGATCGAGACGGTGCGGTCACCGGCGAGTTCCCGGGCGAGGCGCACGGCATCGGTCACGTCGTCGACGAAGTGGAACGGCGCAGTGGGATCCCGGCGCTCGGGTGCCGGCCGGTGGGAGACCACCACGCAGTGGTCTCCGGCGGGCGCCTTGCCTCCCGAGCCGCCGGTCATGGCGAAGACGTGCCGGCCGACGACCAGTGCGCCGATCGCGTCGAGCATCGGCCGGTAGTAGTCGCGGGACTGCGCGCTGACGAGCGGGCCGTTCTCGTACAGCGTTGTGTCGCCGGCGCCCGACCGATCGAACAGCGGCCCCACCCGGTCGTCCTCGGTGGCGACGAACCCGTCGACGGACACGATCGTCTGCATGACCACCTTGTAGAAGATCGCACCTGCGATCACTCGGGCGGCAGCAACCCGACGTCCAGGGCGTTGTCGGGATGCTCGGCCGCGAAACGGCGACGCAGCTCGAGGTACTCCGTGGGCGTGGGCCCGGTGAAGCGCCGCAGCTCGCGGTTGACGTGGGCTGGTCGTGGGACGACGTGACGCAGGCGATCGCGCGCTACGGATGAGCGACCTCCGCCATACCGAGGGACAGCACACCCGAGCGCCGCGGGCGAACCCCGCGAGCAGCCGACCGATGACTTTCGACAGGCGCGCGAGTCAGCACTGTCGACGCCCCGTCCGAGCAAGGGATCAAGCATGACCAGCACCCACGAGAACCGCAGGACCCAGCACGAGGAGCCGGCTGCGTCCGCCGTGCCCCCGATCGTCGACAGGGCGGCCTGGCAGGCCGCCCGCGACGAGCTACTGGTGCGCGAGAAGGCGCACACCCGAGAGGGCGATGCGATCGCCGCGGCCCGCCGCCGGCTCCCGATGACGGAGGTCGACGCAACCATCACGGTGGTCGGACCGGAGGGGCCGACCACCCTCCTCGACCTGTTCGACGGGCGCGAGGAGCTCGTCGTCTACAAGCACATGTGGCACCTGGGCGAGCCCTTCGAGAACCAGTGCGAGGGCTGCACCCTGACCTACTTCGCCGTGCAGAACCCGGCCTACCTCCACGCGCGGGGCGTCTCGTTCGCCGTGTTCGCCAAGGCG
Source organism: Pseudonocardia adelaidensis (assembly GCF_039543345.1). Classification (NCBI taxonomy): domain Bacteria; kingdom Bacillati; phylum Actinomycetota; class Actinomycetes; order Pseudonocardiales; family Pseudonocardiaceae; genus Pseudonocardia; species Pseudonocardia adelaidensis. Next base: position 96,138 of record NZ_BAABJO010000029.1, read on the forward strand.
CCTCATCCCGAGCTCGCGCCGTTCGTCGACTTCATGGGCTACCCCCACCACTGGTACTCCGTGGCCGACGTCGACGACGACATCGTGAGCGGCGACGACTTCGGGACGTGGGTGTGCTTCCTGCGCGATGGCGACCGGGTGTTCCTCACGAACACCGTCACCGGCAGGGGTGCCGAGGCGACGATGCCCGCGCTCGCCCTCCTCGACATGACCGCCCGCGGCCGCATGGAGGCCTGGCAGGACTACCCCGAGGGCTGGCCCGAAGGCAAGAACCCCGGCTGGTTCTGGCGCAGCCACGAAGACGGCGCCGGGAACAACTGGACCGGCGGGCGGCCCACCGTTCAGTGGACCCGTCCCGGCGCCGGAGCGGTGACGGCCGAGCCCCACCGTCACCACTGACGCCAGCGGTGCGGCCGCAAGCCGCACCGGCCGGCGCCGGCGAAGATCGCAACTGGCGGTTGTCCGCGGCTGTCGCCACAGCCGTGGACAACCGATACGGCGGATCAGGGTGCAACACCCGATGCAGGCGAACGCACTCCACGAGCAACCGACCGTCCGGCGAGAACAACCACACGATCAGCAGCGGCGCCGACCCAACCACAGCGATGGGGGTCCGGGGGCGAAGCCCTCCGGCCGGGGGTCTGGGGGCCGGGCCCCCAGAAGGCACCCGACACCCGATGCCGGCAAGCGCACTCCACGAGCAACCGACCGTCCGGCGAGAACAACCACACGATCAGCAGCGGCGCCGACCCAACCACAGCGATGGGGGTCCGGGGGCGAAGCCCTCCGGCCGGGGGTCTGGGGGCCGGGCCCCCAGAAGGCACCCGACACCCGATGCCGGCGAGCGCACTCCGTGAGCACACCTCCCCCATCGGGTGAGGCATGCGACCGCGGACCGGCTGCGCTGACGGTCCGCGGCCGCGGCTCGGGGGACGGCCCGCTGGAGGCGCCCGGCACCCGGCGGGGGTGTGGTGATCGCCGGGGCGGGGTCCGGGCGCGGGCGGGCATGCCCGACGCCGGACGGCCTACGAGGCCGCCGGGCTGCGCTGTGCGTCGTAGGAGCGGCGGGCCATGTCGGCGATCCCGTGGATCACGCACGGCCAGGGGGTGGTGGGCAGGCCGGTGCCTCCCTTGGTGCAGGTGCGGCAGCGGCCGGCGCGGTCGGGGACGTGCTGCGCGAGCAGCCGCTGCCACACCTCCACCATCGGTGCCAGCTCGTCGGCGACGCGCTGCTGCTCCGGCATGCCGTCGCTGGGGTCGACGGGGCTGCTGTTGCGGCCCGCGGGCAGGGGGCCCGGTGCCTCGGCCGGACGGTATGGCGCACCCGCGCCGTGAACGGTGACCCCCGCGCGATCGAGCCCGACACCGCCCGTGCGCGCCGAGCCGTGGCTCGCCCCCCAGGAGTAACTCATGGCGCTCCCCCGTTCCACCGGCCGCGCACACCCGGCCGGGTGGCGCTTGTCGCACTGATCGTGGCCCTCCTAACTTGCATCCGCAAGTGCCAGTGCATGAGCATCTGCACGTGCAACTCGCATTGACAGAGAACTACGAGACCGTGCAGTGGCGCAAGAGCACGGCGAGCAACCCCAGTGGAAACTGCGTCGAACTGGCAGTACTCGCAGGTGGGAACGTCGCGCTGCGCAACTCACGCTTCCCGGCGGGCCCGGTGCTCGTCGGCACCCGGGCCGCGGTGGCGGCCTTCGTGCTGGCCGCGAGGAGTGGGGAGCTGGACGACCTCGCCTGCTGAACGCGCATCTGCGCACGCTTGCCGTACGTGCCGATGCACGGCAGAGTGAGTGTGCTCACTACAGTGCGCACGCGAACGCACCCAAGCCACACTCCCGGGGGAACCTGATGATCGTCGTGCCCGACGACGCGGAGTCCGGGTCATTCGACCAGTCCACCCTCGACCGTGCCGGCGCCGGCGCGCCGAAGGGAGCCCCCACGGGCCCCACCGTGCTCCGCATCGGGCTCGGTGGGGCGCTGCGGCGCAAGCGTGAGGCCGCGGGTGTCACCCGCGAGCGCGCGGGCGAGGCGATCCGCGCCTCGCCCGCCAAGATCAGCAGGCTCGAGCTGGGGCGGGTCGGGTTCAAGGAACGCGACGTCGCCGACCTGCTCACCTGCTACGGCGTGCGGGACGCCGCGGAGCGGGCGCAGTTCCTCGACCTGGCCCGCCAGGCCAACACCCCCGGCTGGTGGCACCGGTACTCCGACCTGCTGCCGAGCTGGTTCGAGACCTACCTCGGGCTCGAGCAGGCCTCGTCGGTGATCCGGAACTACGAGCTCCAGTTCGTGCCCGGGCTGTTGCAGACCCGCGACTACGCCCGTGCCGTCACGATGCTCGGCCACACCGACCCGGTGGAGGTCGAGCGGCGCGTCGAGCTGAGGATGCTGCGTCAGAAGCTGCTCACCGGCCCGAACGCGCCCACCCTGTGGGCCGTGGTCGACGAGGCTGCCCTGCGCCGCTCGCTGATGGGCCCCGAGCAGAGCCGCGCGCAGCTCACGCACCTGATCGAGATGAACGAGCTGCCCAACATCTCCCTGCAGGTGGCGCCGTTCTCCTACGGCGGCCACGCCGCGGCCGGCGGCCCGTTCGCGATCCTGCGGTTCGCCGAGCCGGACCTCCCCGACATCGTCTACCTGGAGCAGCTCACCAGCGCGCTCTACCTGGACAAGCGTTCCGACGTGGAGCACTACGCCGCGGTGATGGACCGCCTGTGCGCGCAGGTGGAGCAGCCGGACCGCACCGAGGAGATCCTCACCAGGATCCGCGCGGAGATCTAGGGCACCGGCATCAGACGCAAGTTGACCTCGCCGCTTCCGCAGCGGCACGGCCTCGATCCCGTGCGGCTGCGGACGCCGGCGTTGTCCCCCGAGGGCCCGCGCTGGGCCACCATGCGCGACCACCTGGTCGAGCGGCTCCCGCGGGTCGACCCCTCGCGGATCGACGCGATGCTCCGGGAGGAGCGCATCGTCGACCGCCGCGGGCCGCTCGCGCCGGACGCCCCGTTCGTGCCGGAGGAGTTCCTCTGGTTCCACCGCGACCTCCCCGACGAGGCACCGGTGCCGTTCGAGATCGGGATCGTGCACCGCGACGACCACCTGCTCGTCGTCGACAAGCCGCACTTCCTCGCCACGATCCCGCGCGGGAGCCACATCCTGGAGACCGCGCTCGTGCGGCTACGGCGGGAGCTCGACCTGCCGACGCTCTCCCCGGCCCACCGGCTGGACCGGCCCACGGCGGGCCTGCTCATGTTCGTGGTGCACCGGGAGCGGCGCGGGGCCTACCAGACTCTGTTCCGCGACCGACACGTCCGCAAGACCTACGAGGCGGTCGCCCGGTACGACCCGGCGCTGGCCCTGCCCCGCACCGTCCGCAGCCGGATCGTCAAGGACCGCGGCGTGATCCGCGCGTACGAGGAGGCGGGTCCGGTCAACGCCATCACACACGTCGAACTGCTGGCGCACCGGGACGGGCTCGCACGCTACCGGCTCCTGCCCGAGACGGGCCGGACCCACCAGCTCCGGGTGCACATGAACGGGCTCGACGTCCCCATCCTCGGCGACGACTTCTTCCCCGTGCTCACGGAGAAGCCGCTCGACGACTTCAGCCGCCCCCTGCAACTGCTGGCGTCGAGCCTGGAGTTCCGCGACCCGTTCAGCGGAGCGCTGCGCAGGTTCACCACCCGACTCGAGCTGCAGGCGTGGACGTCGTACGAGGAGTGGGCATCAGCGAGAACAGAAGGACGGACGTGACCACGACGCAGTCCAGCACGAAAACCGGCGCGACGCGCTTCCCGCAGGGGTTCCTGTGGGGCTCCGCCACCGCCGCGTACCAGATCGAAGGGGCGGCCGCGGAGGGCGGGCGCACCCCGTCGATCTGGGACACGTTCTCCCACACCCCTGGGCGCGTCGCCCGCGGTGACACCGGGGACGTCGCCGTCGACCACTACCACCGCTTCCGCGACGACGTCGCGCTGATGGCCCGGCTCGGGCTCACCTCGTACCGGTTCTCCGTGTCGTGGCCCCGGATCACGCCCCAGGTCACCCCCGACGAGCTCGGCCCCGTCAACGCCGAGGGGATCGGCTTCTACTCCGACCTGGTGGACGAGCTGCTCGCGCACGGGATCAGCCCGTCGATCACGCTCTACCACTGGGACCTCCCGCAGGCGCTCGAGGACGCGGGCGGCTGGACGGCGCGGCGCACCGCCGAGCGGTTCGGCGAGTACGCGGAGGTGGTGGCCGCGGCGCTGGGCGACCGCGTGCCGCTCTTCATCACGCTGAACGAGCCGTGGTGCAGCGCGTACCTGGGTTACGCCAGCGGGGTGCACGCTCCCGGCCGCACCGACCCCGCGGCCGCGCTCACCGCCGTCCACCACCTCAACCTGGCCCACGGGCTCGCGACGGAGGCGATCCGCCGCGCGGCGCCCGCCGCCCGGGTGGCGATCACGCTGAACCTCGCCTGGGTATGCCCCGAGCGGCCCGACACGCCGCTGGATGCCGATGCGGCCCGCCGGGTCGACGGGTTGCAGAACCGGGTGTTCCTCGACCCGGTGCTGCACGGTCGCTACCCGGCCGACGTCCAGGCCGACACCGCGGGCGTGACGGACTGGTCCTTCGTGCAGGACGGCGACCTCGACGTCGTCTCCTCGCGGATCGACGCGGTCGGCGTCAACTACTACTCCCCCACCCACGTGCGGCACTGGACGCGCGAGCGTCCCAAGGAGAACGCCGACGGCCACGGCGACGGCGCCGCCACCCCGTGGATCGCGTGCGACGACGTCGAGTTCCCGATCCAGCACGGGCCCAAGACCGACATGGGGTGGAGCATCGACCCGCGCGGGCTCACCGAGCTGCTGCTCCGCGTCGCCCGGGAGGCCCCCGGCCTGGACCTGCTCGTCACCGAGAACGGCGCCGCATTCCCGGACGTGGTCGAGCCCGACGGCCGGATCGTCGACACCGAGCGCGTCGAGTACCTGCGCGATCACCTGGCTGCCGTGCACGCCGCTATCGAGGCGGGCGCGCCGGTCACCGGGTACTACGTGTGGTCCCTGCTGGACAACTTCGAGTGGGCGTGGGGCTACGCCAAGCGCTTCGGGATCGTCCACGTCGACTACGCCACGCACGCCCGCACCCCGAAGGACAGCGCCCTGTTCTTCGCCGAGGTGATCCGGCGCAACGCGCTTCCCGGCTGAGCGCCGGGCCCGAAAGTAGGCCGAAAGTTCGTGGGCGCGAAACACCTGGCGCCTTGCGAACGACTCATTCACGGGACCACCCCGGCCGCAACCGCGACCGGGGTAGTCTTGTCGCCGGTTGCCCGGCCGGCCGGCACCACCCACGAGAACGGAGGTCGGGGTGCGGCTCGGAGACGAGAACGATCTCCCCGACGGCGGCGGCGCCGAGAACCACGGTTCCCCGTCCCACGACACGGAGCACCCGCTCGACGTCGCGGCCCTGCGTGCCGACAACGACTTCGTCGAACGGCTGGCCGCAGGTCTCGTCGCCCCGCGCGATGTGCCCCCATCGGCCCGCGGCACCGAGGACGAGCTCGTCGCGATGCTCGCCGCCTGGGTCGCCGAGGTCCGGCCCGAGGCCATCGCGGCCGGTCCCGCCTCCGGCTCCCCGGCCGCGCCCACGACCGGTCCCATCGCCGGAACCGACGCCGGCGTTTCCGCGCCCGAGCACCCCGACGAGCCCGCCGAGGCCACCGTCACCCCGCTGCGATCCGGACGGCACCGGGTGGCGAGTCTCACCCCCTACGCGCGGCGGCTCGGGGTCGCGGCCGCCCTCATCGCCCTCGCCACCTCGGGCGTGGCGGTCGGCGCCTCCGACGCCGAACCGGGCAGCGTCCTCTGGCCGGTCTCGAAGGTGTTCTACGCCGAGCGGGCGCGATCGGTCGAGGCCGCGATCGCGGTGAACGACCACCTGCAGCAGGCACGAGCGGCGTTGCGTGCGGGCCGGCCCGACGAGGCCGCGCGCCAGATCGACGCCGCCGCCGCGAACCTGCCGCGCGTCCGGCCGGCCGAGGGCCAGGAGAACCTCGCGCGCGAGCAGCGGCAGCTCGCCGAGTCGATCGGCCCGGGTCGTCCCTCCGAGGCGAACGAGCCCGCCACCCCGGGTCGATCCGACCAGGGCCCCGACTCGCGCATCCTCGCGGCGCCCGCCGACCCCGACCAGGACGAGGGAATGGCGCTCGGACGCCCGGGCGAGCGAGGCCCGTCGGCAGCCGGCGAGCCCGGTTCGGAACCCGACGCCGGGTCGACCGGGCCCGACGCCGGGCAGCAGAGTGGCAGCCCCCAGGCCGCGGAGTCGCAGAACCCCGGCGGCGCCGATCAGAACCCGTCGCAGGGGGGCGGTACCCCGAGCACCGCATCCGGCGGCGACACCGAGAGCCCTGCCCCATCGGGGAGCCCGGGGACACAGAGCCCGTCCGAGCCTCCCCCGAATTCCGGCTCCGACACCGGCTCCGACACCGACACCGGCTCCGGCTCCGGCTCCGGCTCCGACAGCGGCTCCGAGGGCGAGCCCAGCGGACAGTCCGACGACGAGTCCGGCACCGGCACCGACGAGTCCGGCAGCACCGACTCCGGCAGCACCGACTCCGGCAGCACCGACTCCGGCAGCACCGACGAGTCGCCGTCCCAGCCGAGCGGCGACACCGCGGAGGAGCCCGGCGCCGGGTCGACGGGCGATGAGGCGCAGGCGGCCGGCGGTGAACCGGCCGCGCCGGCGCCCGCGGGCGGGGACACACCGGGCGACACCGCCGCGGGTGAGCCGCAACCGCCCGCGGAGGACGGTGGCCCCGCCGTGGAGGTTCCGGTCCCCCCGCTTCCGCCGGTGATCGACGTGCCCCCCACCGACGACACCGCGGAGCAGGCGGCCGAGGATGCCGCGGAGGATGCCTCCAGCGCGGCTACGGACGGTTCGGCCACCCCTGGCCCCGAGGCCGGCACCACGCGAGGCGACACCGCCGCCGACAGCAGCGGCCCCGCCGCCACCGAGTCGGACTCGACCAAGTCCGACTCGACCAAGTCCGACTCGACCAAGTCCGACTCCAAGTCCGACTCCAAGGCCGACTCCAAGGCCGACTCCAAGGCCGACAAGGACAAATCCGACTCCGACAAGTCCGACAAGGTCAAGTCCGACAAGGTCAAGTCCGACAAGGACAAGTCCGACAAGGACAAGTCCGACAAGGACAAGTCCGACTCCAAGAAGTCGGAGAAGGCCGAGAAGTCCGACAAGGAGAAGTCCAGCGACGAATCCTCGTCGGACAAGAAGTCGGACAAGGAGTCGGACAAAAAGGACAGCGACAAGAAGGATAGCCACAAGAAGGGCGACTCCGGCGACTCGAAGGACTCGGGCGACAGCTCCGCGCTGTCCCATGCCGTCGAGTCCGTCGCCAAGGCACTGACGTCGGTCGTCACCGCTTTCACCCGGCTGTAGCGCCGCAGGCTCCCTCAGCGCTCGTCCACGTTCCGGCGCGACACCGCGACCAGCACCGCGCTCTCCTCACCCTCGTTGTGCACCGCCCGCACCCCCATGCCGGTGAGCCAGAGGACGTCCCCGGTGCCGAAGGACCTGCGCCCGCCCGCGTGGCACTCCACCACCACCGCCCCGCACTCGACGACGACCAGGGCGTCCCGCCACTCCTCCTCCACGTAGGGCCTGGCGCCACCCGGGCGGATCGTCACGGTGCGGGACCGGAACGACGGGCCGAGCGGCCGGCCCAGGAACGTGACCGGCCCCGCATCGACGTCTCCGGCATCCACGACTCCCCCTACCGGGCAGCCGGGAGGCCGAGCAGGTCGAACACGGGGAACGCCGCCGTGTGCTCGAACGACACGACGTCGGTGATCATCCCGTCCTCGACGCGCAGGACGTCCACCGCCAGGGCGCGGAAGTCCTGGTGGCCGGGTCGGCGCAGGTAGTTCGCCGCGGCGGGCTGGCGGTTCAGCCACGCCGGCACGAGGAGGAGTTCGCCGAACTCCGACGGGTCGAGCGCCGGGCCCCAGAGGTCGACGATCGCGTCCCGGCCACGCGTCACCTCGGGCTGAGGAGGCATCGAGAAGACCGCGTCCTCGCGCAGCAAGGAGGCGAGCGCGGGCATGTCGGCGCGCTCGCACGCGTCGACGAACCGCCGCAGGACGGAGCGCTCCTCCTCGCTGGGCCCGGCCGGTGACCAGTCCGAGCGCCGCCGCGGCAGGTGCTCGCGCAGCGTGGCCCGGGCCCGCTGCAACGCGCTGTTCACCGACGCGACGCTCGCGCCGAGCACGGCGGCGCTCTCCGCGGCCGACCATCCGAGCACGTCCCGCAGCATCAGCACGGCCCGCTGCCGCGGCGGGAGGTGCTGCACCGCGACGAGGAACGCCAGCTCGATCGTCTCCCGCGCTACGACGGCGGCGTCCGGCTCGGCGTCCGGCGGCGCCGCCTGCTCGAGCAGCCGGTCCGGGAACGGCTGCAGCCAGGTCACCTCACCGACGGAGCCGGGGTGGCGCGGGTGGCGTTCCAGGTGGTCGAGGCACGCGTTGGTGGCGATGCGGTAGAGCCACGCGCGGAACGTCGAGCGGCCCGCGTAGGTCTCGCGGCGGCGCCAGGCCCGCAGCAGGGTCTCCTGCACCATGTCCTCGGCGTCGGTGAACGAGCCCAGCATGCGGTAGCAGTGCACGTGCAGTTCCCGCCGGTGCGGCTCGGCGAGCGCCGCGAACGCCGCCTGGTCGCCCGCCTGGGCCGCGGCCACCGCCGCGGAGATGGGGTCTGTCGCTGCCGTCATGACGGTGAGACCTGCGCGGGCGTCGAAAGTCATCGGCGGACTCCTCAGCGGCCGGTCTCGGTCTCGTCCAGGTGCAGCCGCAGCATCGCCGCCGACGCCCACGCCGGCGGCCGGCCGCGCAGCGAGACCAGCACCATCGTCGCGAACGCGAGCGGCACCGACCACAGCGCGGGCTGGCCGAGGAGGATCCCGGCGAGCCCCGACGGCACGCCGAGGAACAGGTCGATCCCGATCACGCCCGCCGACGCCAGCAGGCCGGTGACCATCCCGACGATCGCGCCCCGGGCCGTGAGCCGTGGCCACCAGATGCCCAGCACGAGCAGCGGGCAGAACGTGGAAGCGGCCACCGCGAACGCCGAGGTCACCAGCACGCCGACGTCGAGCCGGCCCGCCGGGAGGGCGAGCAGGACCACGACGAGCGCCGCGACGATGGGCGTGAACCGCAGCCTGCGCAGCGGGCTCGGCACCAGGTCGTGGGACAGCGCACCGGAGACGGCGAGCAGCAGGCCGAGCGACGTCGCCAGGAACGCGGCGAACGCCCCGGCCGTCAGGAGCGCGGTGAACAGCGTGCCCGCGAACCCCCCGTCCACCCGGGCCGGGAGCGCGACGACCACGGTGTCGGTGCCCCCGGAGAGGTACAGCTCGGGCAGGAGCGCGGCCCCGAGCAGCCCGTAGACGGCGGGGAACAGGTAGAACACGCCCAGCAGCGCCACGGTGATCGCGGCCGTGCGGCGGGCGCCGCGCCCGTTCGGGCTGGTGTGGAAGCGGATCAGGATGTGGGGCAGGCCCATCGTGCCGAGCACCGTGGCCACCAGCACCGACCAGGTGGCGAGCAGCGGGTGACCGCTCGGGTCGAGCAGCGGGCGCGCCCAGGTGGCGCCGCCCGGTGGCCCGGTGCCGACGTGCGGCACCGCGGCACCGGCGGCGAACTCCCAGGTCTGCCCCGCCTTCACCTCGTACGCACCCGGCGCGAGCACCTCGTCGGGGCCGCCTGCCACCCGCACGTCGGTCGGCTCGGTGAGGGTGAGGGTGGTGTCGAGCCGGAACTGCACGGGGGTGGCCGTGTCGAACCGGGTGAACTCGACCGGGGTCAGCGCGTCGCGCCGCGTGTCCGGGCCGACGTGCAGCACCAGCCAGATCGCCGGCACGATGAAGAGCGCGAGCTTCAGCACGAACTGGAACGCCTGCACGTACGTGGCCGCCCGCATCCCGCCGAGCGCCAGCGTCACGCTGACGGCGGCGCCGGCGATCACCACGCCCACCCAGTACGGGCTGCCGCTCACCACACCCAGCACCTGCCCGGCCGCCGTGAACTGCGGCACCAGGTAGAGGCAGCCGATCACCAGCACGACCACCGCCGACAGCTTGCGCAGGGCGGGCGACCCGAGCCGGGCCTCGGCGAAGTCGGGCACGGTCAGCGCGCCCGTGCGGCGCATCGGGGCGGCCACGAGCGCGAGCATCGCGACGTAGCCCGCGGCGAAGCCGACCGCGTACCAGAGCGAGCCGACGCCGTCCTTCACGACGAGCCCGGCGATGCCGAGGAACGACGCGGCGGACAGGTACTCACCGGACACGGCGGCCGCGTTGACCGTCGGGGAGATCCGGCGCGACGCCACCAGGAAGTCCGACGTGGTGCGCATGGCCGCCACCCCGCGCGCGCCGATCAGCAGCGTGAGCAGCAGGACCGGGACGATCGCAAGGATCACCGGACCACCCGGCGCCCGGCCTGCGCCGCCGGTCTCGTGGAGCGCTCCACCCGTTCGGCATTGCGCAGCTGCCAGCCGGCCAGCAGCGCCATCAGCGGGAACGGCAGCACCGCGACCGCGATCCACGAGACCGGGATCCCCGCCAGCCGCACCGTATCGAGCACGGGGGCACCGGCGAGCACCACCGGCAGCCCCAGCAGCAGCGCCCACAGCAGGCCCAGCACCGTGAGCGCGTAGCGCAGCTGCCGATGGTGGATGCGGCGGGCGCGCTCGGCGTCGGCCGGGGCGAGGTGCGGTGGCGCGGCGGGCGTCCCGCTGCGCCTGCCGGCCAGCGCCACCCGGGTCTGCGGGCTCGTCACCGCGACGCGACGCCGCTGCTTCATGGCCCCAGGCCTCATCGGGCCCGCTGGTCGGGGGACTCGAACGCGCCCCGCGTGGCGGCCTCGAGGAGGTGCTCGCGCAGCTCGCGGGCGTGCCGGCGGCTCACCGGCACGTCGCCGACGTCGGTGTGGGCGAGCAGCCCGCCGGACAGGTCGCTGCGCAGCTCGCGGACGGCCGGTACGGCGAGCAGGTAGCTGCGGTGCACGCGGCTGAAGCCCGCGTGCTCCCAGTGCTCCTCGAGCCGCGAGATCGGGATCCGCACGAGGTGCGCGCCGGAGGGCGTGTGCAGGCGCACGTAGTCGCCGTGCGCCTCGACGAAGCGCACGTCGTCGCGGCGCACGAAGCGGGTGCGCCCGGCGAGCTCGACCGGAACGGCGGCGAGCGCGTCGACCGGAACCGGAGCCGGGCTGGTCTCCGGCGCGCCGAACCGCCGCACCCGGGCGAGCGCCGCGGCGAGGCGTTCCGCGCTCACCGGCTTGAGCAGGTAGTCCACGGCCCCGATCCCGTAGGCCGACGCGGCGTGCTCCTCGTACGCGGTGACGAAGACGACCACCGGCGGATCGGTCATCCTGGCGAGCAACGACCCCAGCTCGAGCCCGCTCATGCCGGGCATCGAGATGTCCAGGAACACGGCGTCGAGCGGGCCGGCCTGGAGCAGCCGCAGCGCCGTGATCGGGTCGCCCGCCTCGGCCACCTCCCCGACGTCCGGCGACTCGCGCAGCATCCGGGCCAGCTCCGCCAGGGCAGGCGCGACGTCGTCGACCGCGAGCACCCGCATCCGGCGGGTCATCACACCACCACCCCCGGTTGGAAGCGCGGCAGCCGCAGCAGCACCCGGGTGCCCGCGCCCTCCTCCGTCTCGATCACCAGACCGTAGCCCGGTCCGAACACCGTCCGCAGCCTCCGATCGACGTTCACCAGGCCCATGCTTCCCGGCGAGCCCTCGCCGGCCAGCACCGCGGCCGCGTACTCCGGGTCCATGCCCGGCCCGTCGTCCTCCACCGCGATCACGCACTCGGTGCCGTCGGCCTCGCCACTGACCTGCACCAGGCCGCTGCCGCCCGGCAGCTCGACGCCGTGCCGGACGGCGTTCTCCACCAGCGGCTGGAGCGCGAGGTAGGGCAGCGCGACGGGCAGGATCTCCGGCGCGATGCGCACCTGCACCTTCAGCCGCTCCCCGAGCACCGCCCTGGCCAGGGCCAGGTACGCCTCGATCGCCCGGAACTCCCCGGCCACCGTGGTGTAGTCGCCGTGGCGGGCCAGGCTGTGGCGGGTGTACTCGGCGAAGTCGAGCATGAGGTCGCGGGCGCGTTCCGGGTCGGATTTCACGAACGACGCGATCGCGGTGAGGCTGTTGTAGACGAAGTGCGGGGAGATCTCCGCGCGCAGCGCCCGCAGCTCGGCCTGCTCGGCCACCGCCGCGGACTCCTCCAGGCGGGCCCGCTCGAGCGCCTCCCCCACCCAGAGCGCCGCCTCGCGCACGGCGGAGGACGCCACGGATCCCGCCACCACCAGCACCCCGGCGAACTCGTCCCGCGCGTGCACCGGGAGCGCGACGATCCCGCGGGCCGCGGCGCGGGCGTCGTTGCGCAGCACCGAGTCGGCGAGGGCGGCGGCGTCCTCGGGCGGCCGCCCCGCCCACGCGAGCGCGCCGTTCAGGCCGGCGAGCCCCACCGCGTCCGCCTCGAGCAGGCGCCGCAGCCCGCGCGCCGCCACGACCGCGTCCGGGCCGCCGAGCCCGCCCCGGACGCCGGCCGCGATCCGCCGTGCCTCTGCGAGGGTGGCCATCGACTCCGCACCGCCCCGACCCCGGCGCCACCGGCGACGGGACTCCTCTGGCGGGGCGTCCGCGTCCACTGGATCCATCGCCGCAACCATCGCCGCCTCCGTCGAACAGGATGACGTTAGGTCACCCCGGCCACCGGGACCAGGCGATGGCGAGGACGGGACGGAATCGATATGGGAGATCAGGAGACCTGGCCCAGGAGCCGGTTGAGCGCGGGCGCGACGTGCCGGTGGGTCGCCACCGGCGCGAGGCGGCCGCGCCCGAGCCGGGCGAGGTCCGCGGCGAGCAGGGCGTCGTGCTCGCCGTCCGTCTCGAGCAGGACGTGCAGCCGGGGGAACCGGCGGGCGACGGCCCTCGGATCGGGGCCGGCGTTGTGCACGGCGTCGGAGAGCAGCACGGCGGTGCGGTGGCGGGCGGGCGAGCGCGCGAGCTCGGCGTGGGCCACGGCGAGCGCGAAACCGACGTTCGTCAGCCCGCGGGCTGGGATCCGCAGCAGCTGGTCGAGCAGCCGCCCGGCCGGGACGTGCGCGTCGAGGGGCTTGAGCAGCGCCGCGTCGGACCAGAACGCGACGAGCGCGAGCCGGTCGCCGCGCGCGGCGACCTCCTCCGACAGCGCCGCCACCGTGGCCGCAGCCACCCGCACCTTCTCGCCCTTCATCGACCCGGACACGTCCACGACGAGCACGACGTCGCGGCGGGCGTGCATGCGCTCGCGCACCACGACGTCGGTCTCCTCCGGCACGGGCCGCTCGGTGAGCACCTCGATGGTGCGATCGAGGTCGATGTCGTCGGACCGGTAGCGGTACGGCACGGAGGCCAGCCGCCCGGCACCGCGCCCGCCGCGGCGCTCCGGGGGCCTGCGGCGCAACGCGAGCCGCCGGGCGATCCGCTGCGCCATCGCCGCGACCTCGCGATCGGGGGAGGTGTTCTCGAACAGCTCCCCGATGTCGCGCAGTGCGGCGGGCTGGCCGGTGACGAGCACGCCCTGCCCGCCGGCCGGACCGGGGGCAGCGCCGCCGCGCTCGGCTGGTGCGTGCCGCACCAGCGGCGTTCCGGCCCCCGAGTGGAACAGCGCGGGCGCCGCCGTGAGCTCCTTGGGCCTGCGGCGCAGCGGGGCGAGGCCCGGCGGCCCGGCCCGCTGGGACCCGGCCCCCGGCAGGCGGACCGCGTTCTCGACCTCTATCCGGTGGACACCCGGCGCCGCACGCCGGGGCGCGAGAAAAAACGGTCCTCCCAGATCCGGGTGATCACCTCCTCCGGGGTGGCGTCGCCGGTCTCGTCCACGGCGATGCGCGCGGAGAGCGCGAGCAGCGCGGCGTCGAGCACCAGGCGCGGCCGGTCCCCGTCGTAGCTCCCCAGCGCGGCGAGCTCGGTCGCGACCGCGACGAGGTCGATGGCACCGCGAACGCTGGAGCCACGCCGCAGCTCCGGGTGGCCGCGGGTCGCCCGCGTGATCGCCACGGCGTCGGCGACGAGCGTCTCGTCGGCCCTGCCGGTGCGGGCCACGACGATGTCCCGCTCGTCGGCCTCGTCCTGGTAGCCGACGGCGAGCCGGCACCACCGGTCGTACACCGAGTCGGAGATCCGTGCCGTGCCGACGTCGTCGAACGGGTTCATCGACCCCAGCACCCGGAACGTCGGGAGCGCCGCGATCGTGCCGACCCGCGGCACCGCCACCTCCCGCTCGGCCATCGCGGCGAGCAGCACGTTCAGGGTGTCCTCCGGTGCGCGGTTGAGCTCCTCGATGTAGAGGAACCCGCCCTCGCGCATCGCCGAGACCAGCGGGCCCGGCACGAAGTTGTCCTCCGAGTAGTCCTCCCGCAGCACCCGGGCCGGGTTGTGGTGGCCGACCAGCCGGGCAGGCGTCAGCTCGGCGTTGCCCTCCACGAGCACGAACGGCACACCCCAGCTCGCCGTGATCGCCCGCAGGATCGTCGACTTCGACGTGCCGGGCGGGCCCTCGAGGAGGATGTCCCGGCCCGCCGACACGGCGGCCAGCACGAGGTCGAGCTCGCGGCGCCTGCCGACGATCCCCGCGGCGACCTCGTCCCGGCGGGCGGCAGCGGTCACTTCTGCGCCGTCATTTCTGGAGCATCCCCGCGTCGACCGGCAGCGACACCCCGGTGACGTAGCGGGCCTCGTCGGAGGCGAGCCACACGATGGCGTTCGAGATGTCGACGGCCTCGACCATCGCGACCGGCAGCAGGTTCTCCATGTTGGACTGGCCGCTGGCGGTCGACGTGAACTGCGCCGTGAAGTCGTTGACCACCATCGGCGTGTTGACGCCCGTCGGGTGCACGGTGTTGACCCGGATCGAGTGCTCGGCGAGCTCCACGGCGAGGGTGCGCATCAACCCCACCACCCCGTGCTTCGCCGACACGTAGTGGCCGATCCCGGCCATGCCCTTCACACCGGCCGTCGAGCTGGTGAGCACGATGCAGCCGCCGTTGCCGGCCTCGATCATCGCCGGCACCGCGGCGCGCGCCGTCTTCCACACCCCGGTCAGGTTCACCGCGAGCATGTCGTCCCACTGCTCGTCGGTCAGCGACCACGCGTTCTCCCCGAACGTGACGATGCCGGCGTTGGCGCACACGACGTCGAGCCGCCCGAACTCCCGCACACCCTCGTCGACCACCGCCTGCACGGCCGCGGTGTCGCGCACGTCGGCCTCGCGGGCGACGATCCGCCGGTCGAGGTCCTCGACGAGCTTGACCGTCTCCGCGAGATCCTCGGGCGTGGCCATCGGGTACGGCACGGTGCCGACCTGCCGGCACACGTCGAACGCGATGACGTCCGCGCCCTCCTGGGCCAGCCGCACCGCGTGCGAGCGGCCCTGCCCGCGCGCCGCCCCCGACACGAGCGCGACCTTGCCCTCCAGGCGTCCTGCCATGGTGTCTCCTCCCTATCCGGCGTGCCCTATCCAGCGTTCTGGGCGTTCTGGCCGGCGGCGACCGCGATGGTCTCGCCGGTGATGTAGCGGGCCTCGTCGGAGCACAGGAAGGCCATCGCGTTCGAGACGTCGCCCGGCTCCACCCATGGCACGGGGATCGCGTTGAGGCCCTGGAACGCGGGCGCGGCGTCCTCGCGCGTCGGGTTCTCCTTGTCCGGCACGAACAGCCGGTACGCGGCGTCGTTCTGGATCATGGTGGTGGCCACGCCGGTCGGGCAGACGGCGTTCACCGTGATCCCGTTCGCGGCCACCTCCTGCGCGACCGACTTGACCAGGCCGATCACGCCCCACTTCGCGGCGCAGTAGTGGCCGACGTTGGCGAAGCCCATCTTCCCGGCCATCGACGAGGTGGCGACGATCCGGCCGTACCCCTGCTCGATCATCGCGGGCAGGACGGCCCGCACGGCGTTGAACACGCCCGTGAGGTTGGTGTCGATCGTCTGCTGCCAGGTGCGGTCGTCCATCTCCGCCACCGTGGAGAAGGTGAAGATCCCGGCGTTGGCGAGCAGGAAGTCGATGCGGCCGAGCTCGGTGCGCGCCTGCTCGGCGAACGCGTCGACCTGTCCGCGGTCGCGAACGTCGGCCTCCACGGCGACGCAGCGCCGGTCGAGGTCCTCGACGAGGCGCACGGTCTCCGCGAGGTCGTCGGGCGTCGACATCGGGTAGGGCACCGTCTCGAGCTGCGAGGCGATGTCGCAGAACGCGACGTCGGCGCCCTCCTGGGCGAACCGCACCGCGTGCGACCGACCCTGCCCGCGGGCTCCCCCGGTGATCAGCACGACCTTCCCGTCGAACCTACCCATCGCTCCTCCTCGAGCATTTCCCACCTAGCGGGCCAGTGCGCCTCCGTCGACCGCGAGGCAGTGGCCGGTGACGTGCCGGGCCGCGTCGCTGAGCAGCCACAGCAGCGCCCCGGTGATCTCGTCGGGCGTGATCACCTCGATCAGCAGCTGGTCGTGCAACCAGCGCTTGTGCACGTCCTCGCGGGTGAGCCCGAGCTCGTCGGCCAGCCCGGCGAGCATGGGCGAGTCGACGGCGCCGGGCAGGATCGCGTTGACCGTGACGCGCGCGTCGGCAAGCTCGATCGCCATCGCCCGGGTGAGCCCGACGACGCCGTGCTTCGCGGCCACGTAGTGCGCGAACTCCGGAACCGCCCGGACGCCACCGGTGGAGGCGATGTTCACGATCCGGCCGCGCGGGGAGCGCCGCAGGAGCCCGGCCGCCGCCGCGGTGGTGCGCCAGACCCCCGACAGGTTGGTGTCCACCACCGCCGTCCACTGCTCTTCGGACAGCTCCCAGAACGGCGCGCTCGTCACCACGGCGGCGTTGTTGACCAGCACGTCGAGCCGGCCGAACGCGTCCTCGACCGCCGCGACGGACGCCTGGACGGCGGCCGCGTCCCGCACGTCCGCCACGAGCGGCAGCGCCCTGCGGCCCGTGCCCTCGACCGCGGCCACCACGTCGTCGAGCTCGGCGCGGGTGGCGAGCGGGTACGCCGGGACGTCGAGGTCGGCGCAGACGTCGAGGGCGGCCACGTCGGCCCCGCACCCGGCCAGCGCCAGGCAGTGGGAGCGGCCCTGCCCGCGGCCCGCGCCGGTGACCAGTGCCACCTGACCGGTGAGGTCGGGGACGGTCGCGCTGCGCGGATCGAGCACGCTCACCCCCTGACGAACCGGCGGAACTGTCCGGAACTGCACAGAAAAGAGGCGGGCGCCGCCGTTGACCGCCCGCCATGTGAGGAGTACCACTCGATCGGGTGACGACTCAAATCGTCTGCGATCGACTCGGACGAATCGGTGGGTGGTATGGCAATGGGGCGGCGACTCACCGTGAGCGAGGCGAGCCGGGTGCTCGGGCTCAGCCGCACCACGCTCCTGGCCGCAGAGGAGGCCGGCCTGCTGACCGCGCTGCGCACGCCCGGAGGGCATCGCCGCTACGACCCGGCCGAGCTGCGGCGGTACGCGGAGCGCGCCGGAGCGGCACCGTCCTGGGACGACGGGGCCGCACCCGCGCCGCCGCAGGCGCCCGCGGACGCCGTCCCGCTCGCGGCCGCGGCCCGCGCCGCGCTCCGGCCGCTGGCGCAGGCGCTCGAGGCCGACAGCGCGGGGCTCTACCTCCTGCACGCCGGGGAACCGCGCTTCACGGCGGCGTTCGGGGTGCCGCGATGGCTGGCCGAGCGCCTGTCCGCCGCGCCCCCACCCGCGCCGGTGGCGCAGGCCCTCGGCACCCGGCGCCCGTGCCTGTTCGACCCCGCCGCCGCGGCCTTCCCGGAGCCGCGATCGACCGGCCAGGGGGTCGCGGCCGCCCTCCACCGCGACGGCGGCGCACTCGGCGTCCTGTTCGTCGTGAGCCGCCGCGACCTGCTCGTGCCCGAGGTCCGCGTCGTGGAGGCCTTCGGCGACGTCGTCGCCATGCTGGTGGCGGACGAGCGCCGGATCGTCGAGCTGGAGCGGCGCCTGGAGGCGATCGCCGCCCTCACCCGAGCCCCGTAGGCCCGCTCACACACCAACACCGGCGCTCGCACACGAACTGCAGTTGGTGTGCCGGCGCGGAGGTTGGTGTGTGAGCGGCCGGGGCGCGGGTCCTACGAGCCGCTGCTGAACGCCGCGTCGAAGGCCGCCGACGGCGGGTCGAAGGCCGTGCCCTTCACGAAGGCCAGCGCGTCCGGGGCGCCGACGAGGCGGTCCATGCCGGCGTCCTCCCACTCGACCGAGATCGGGCCGTCGTAGCCGATGGTGTTGAGCATCCGGAAGCACGCCTCCCACGGCACGTCACCGTGGCCGGTGGAGACGAAGTCCCAGCCCCGCCGCGGGTCGGCCCACGGGAGGTGGCTGCCCATCCGGCCGTTGCGGCCGTTGCCGACCTGGCGCTTCGCGTCCTTGCAGTCGACGTGGTAGATCCGGTCCTTGAAGTCCCAGAGGAACCCGACCGGGTCGAGGTCCTGCCACACGAAGTGGCTCGGGTCCCAGTTGAGGCCGAACGCCTCCCGGTGCCCGATCGCCTCCAGCGTGGCGACGGTGGTCCAGTAGTCGTACGCGATCTCCGACGGGTGGACCTCGTGCGCGAACCGGACGCCGACCTCGTCGAAGACGTCGAGGATCGGGTTCCAGCGGGCGGCGAAGTCGGCGTAGCCGTCCTCGATCATCGACTCGGGCACCGGCGGGAACATCGCCACGGTCTTCCAGATCTTCGACCCGGTGAACCCGACGACGGTGTTCACGCCCAGCTTCGCCGCGGCACGGGCGGTGTACTTCATCTCCTCGGCCGCGCGCTGCCGCACGCCCTCGGGGTCGCCGTCGCCCCAGACGCGCGGGTGCACCATGCCGCGGTGCCGCTCGTCGATCGGGTCGTCGCAGACGGCCTGGCCGTTCAGGTGGTTGGAGATGGCGAACACCTGCAGGCCGTGCTTCTCCAGGATGTCGCGGCGGCCCTGCACGTAGGAGTCGTCCTCCACGGCGGCCCGCACGTCGAAGTGGTCACCCCAGCAGGCGATCTCCAGCCCGTCGTAGCCCCATTCGCCTGCGAGCCGGGCGACCTCCTCGAAGGGAAGGTCGGCCCACTGGCCGGTGAACAGCGTGATCGGTCGCGCCATCAGTCCTCTCCTGCGATCGGAACCCAGCCGCTGCCGGACTCGGCCGAGCGGACCACGGCGTCCAGCACCTGCTGGACCTGCAGGCCGTCGGCGAACGACGGGGTCGGGTCGGTGCCTGCTGCGAGGTCGCGGACCAGGTCCACTACCTCGTGGGTGAACGAGTGCTCGTAGCCGAGGCCGTGGCCCGGCGGCCACCACGCACCGACGTAGGGGTGGGTCGGCTCGGTGACGTAGATCCGGCGGAAGCCCGCGGTCTCGGCGTCCTCCTCCGCGTCGTAGAACGACAGCTCGTTCATCGACTCGAAGTCGAAGGCGAGCGAGCCCTTGCTGCCGTTGATCTCCAGGCGGAGCGCGTTCTTGCGGCCGGTGGCGAAGCGGGTGGCCTCGAACGTGGCCACCGCGCCGCGGCCGAACCGGCCGAGGAAGAGTGCGGTGTCGTCGACGGTCACCTCGCCGCGCTCGGTCGACCCCGACGCCGACAACCCGCTCGACGACTCGGGCAGCGGCCGTTCCTTGATGAACGTCTCGGTGAGCGCCGAGACGCCGGTCAGCCGGTCGCCGGTGACGAACTGGGCCATGTCGACGATGTGCGCGCCGATGTCGCCGAGCGCGCCCGAACCCGCCTTGTCCTTCTGCAGCCGCCAGACCAGCGGGAACTCCGGGTCGACGATCCAGTCCTGCAGGTACACCCCGCGGACGTGGCGGACCTCGCCGATCCGGCCCTGCTCCACCAGGCGACGGGCCAGCGCGACGGCGGGCACCCGGCGGTAGTTGAAGGCCACCATGCTGCGCACGCCCTGGGCGCGCGCCTTCTCCGCCGCGGCGACCATCGCCTTCGCCTCGTCGACGGTGTTGGCGAGCGGCTTCTCGCACAGCACGTGCTTGCCGGCCTCCAGCGCGGCGATGGTGATCTCGGCGTGCGTGTCGCCGGGCGTGCAGACGTCCACCAGCTGCACGTCGTCCCGGCCGAGCAGCGCCTTCCAGTCGGTCTCGGTGTGCCGCCACCCCATCCGCTGCGCGGCGGCCGCGGCGGCCTCGGGGTTGCGGCCGCAGAGCACCGCCATGTCGGGCTGCAGCGGCAGGTCGAAGAACCGCCCCGCGGTGCGCCACGCCTGCGAGTGGGCGGCGCCCATGAAGGCGTAGCCCACCATCCCGACGCCGAGGGTCGTCCCGTGGGTCATGATTCGAAACCGAGGGGCAGGTAGGTGGCCACGTTCTCCTTCGTGATGGTCGCCGATGCCAGCGTGATCGACGCCGGCACCTCCGGTTCGGCAAGATCGCTCATGCCGCGACCCTGCGCCACGAGCCGCGCGAGCGCAACGGCCGACGACGCCATCGACGGGCTGTAGGTCACGGTGGCCTTGAGCACGCTCGTATCGGCCTGGATCTCGCGCATGGCGTTGGCCGACCCGGCCCCGCCGACCATGAAGAACTCGCTGCGGCCGGCCTGGTTGATCGCCGCGAGCACGCCGATGCCCTGGTCGTCGTCGTGGTTCCAGACGGCGTCCAGCCGGGGCGCCGCCTGGAGCAGGTTGGCGGTGACCTCCTGCCCGCCCTGCGCGGTGAAGTCCGCGGCCTGGCGCGGGCCCACCGAGAAGCCGTAGGTGGCCAGCGCGTCGTTGAAGCCGCGGGTGCGCTCCTGGGTGAGCGGCAGGTTGTCGATGCCCGCGACCTCCCCGATGACCGGGTTGGCGACGCCTGCGTCGCGCAGCCGCTTCCCGATGTAGTGGCCCGCGCTCACGCCCATGCCGTAGTTGTCGCCGCCGATCCACGTGCGGTACGCCAGCGGCGAGTCGAAGATCCGGTCCAGGTTGATCACCGGGATGCCGGCGTCCATCGCCTGCTGCCCCACCCGGGTGAGCTGGCTGCCGTCGTTGGGCAGGATCACCAGCGCGTCGACGCCGCGGTTGATCAGCGTCTCGACGGCCGCGATCTGCTGGGCAATGTCGTTGGTCGGGTTGACCGCCTCGAACGTCACGTCCGGGAACTGCTTCGCCTGGGCCTGGGCGTTGTTCGCGATCGCGGCGATCCAGCCGTGGTCGGCGGCCGGTGCGGAGAAGCCGATCGTGACGGGTGTGCCCGGCGCCGAGCCGCCCGCGGCGGGCGCGGGGGCGACAGCGGGCCCACCGGCCGGCGCAGCAGGCGCGTTGCTGGTGCAGGCGGTGAGCGCCGCGCCGGCGCCGACGCCGAGAGCGCCGGTGAGGAACCTGCGACGGTGCAGGCCCCGGCTGGGATCGGACATCTTCACTCCTTCTCCTTCAGGTGCGGGTCAGGTGGACGCCGACGAACGCTGCGCGCGGGCCTGGATCAGCACGGCGACGACGATGATCGCGCCCTTCGCGATGTTCTGGACGTCGGTCTCGAGGTTGTTGAGCACGAACAGGTTCGTGATGGTCGTGAACACGAGCACGCCGAGGATCGAGCCGATCAGCGTGCCGCGGCCGCCGGAGAGCAGGGTGCCGCCGATGATCACCGCGGCGATCGCGTCGAGCTCGTAGAGCGTGCCGTGGGTGCTCGACCCGGTCGTGGTCAGCGAGGCGATCATGATCGCGGCGATGCCGCAGCACAGCCCGGAGACCACGTAGAGCAGCACGGTGTGCCGCTTGACGTCCAGGCCGGCCAGGCGTGCGGCCTCCGGGTTGCCGCCGATGGCGAACGTGCGGCGGCCGAACGTCGTGCGGTTGAGCACCACCCAGCCGACGGCGACGACCGCCGCGAAGATGTAGACCAGCAGCGGGATGCCCAGCAGTCGCGTGCTCGCGATGCCGGCGATCACCTGGTCGGTGACGATCTGGCTGCGCCGGCCGGAGATCTGCTCCGCGAGGCCCTGGGCCGAGATCAGCATGGCGAGGGTGACGATGAACGGCACGATCCGGCCGTAGGCGATCAGCAGGCCGTTGACCAGCCCGGCGCCCACCCCGACGGCGACCGCGCAGAACACCATCACCGCCGGCCCGTAGGACTGGGTCGCGACCGTGGTGGCCCAGACCGACGACAGCGCCATCACCTTGCCGACCGACAGGTCGATGCCGCCGCCGATGATCACGAACGTGGCGCCGACGGTGATCACGCCGATGATCGACGCCTGGGTCAGGACCGTCAGCAGGTTCGACACCGTGAGGAACGTGTCGGCGGTGGCGGCGCCGACGATGCCCAGCAGCACCAGCACGGCGACGAGCCCCAGGTTGCGTCCGGCACCGGTGTCCAGCACCCGGGCCCACGACGAGCGGGCGGGCTCCGCCTCCCGGGCGGCCCGTTCCACGCGCGCGTGCTCGTCGGCCGCGGGGACCGGGGTCGCCGTCGTCCGCGCCGGCGTCGACTCGCTCACGTCCGACTCCCTTCCATCACCAGGTCGAGCACGCGGCCCTCGTCCAGCTCGTCCGCGGGCGCCTCGTGCACGACGCGGCCCTCCCGGACGACCAGCACGCGGTCGGCGAGCCCGAGCACCTCGGGCACCTCGCTGGACACCAGCACGATCGCCGCCCCCTCCGCGGCGAGCCGCCGGACCAGCGCGTAGATCTCGCTGCGCGCACCGACGTCCACGCCGCGGGTGGGCTCGTCGAGCAGCAGCACCGTGCACCCCTGCATCAGCCAGCGCGCCAGCACGACCTTCTGCTGGTTGCCGCCGGACAGCGTGCGTACCGGCCGGGTGGGGTCCGTGGGGCGGACGTCGAGCTGGGTGGTGACGTCGGCCGCGGCCTCCAGCTCGGCCTGCGGGCCGAGGAAACCGCCGCGCGCGAACCGGCCCATCCCGGGCAGCGAGACGTTGCGGAACACCGGCTCGCCGAGCAGCAGGCCCTGGCTCTTGCGCTCCTCCGGGGCGAGCCCCATGCCCGCCCGGACGGCGGCGGGCACCGACCCGGGCCGCAGGGCCCGCCCGCGCACGCGCACGCTGCCCGCCGTGGCCCTGCGCGCCCCGTAGACGGTCTCGAGGATCTCGGAGCGGCCGGAACCGACGAGCCCGGCCAGCCCGACGACCTCGCCCGCCCGCACGGTGAACGAGACGTCGGCGAACTCGCCCGCGCGGCCGAGCCCCTCCACCTCCAGCACCACGTCCCCCGACGGCGGCACGCGCTCGGGGAAGACGTACTCGATGCTGCGGCCGGTCATGAGCCGGATGACGTCGGCGGTGGGGGTCTCGCGGGCGGGCAGGTTGCGCGCGACCGTGCGGCCGTCCTTCAGCACGGTGACGCGGTCGCCGATCTCGCGGATCTCCTCGAGCCGGTGGGAGATGTAGACGACCGCGACGCCGTCGGCGGTGAGCTCGCGGATGACGCGGAACAGGTTCCGGACCTCCTCGGGGTCCAGGACCGCGGACGGCTCGTCCATCACGATCAGCCGGGCGTCGCGGGCCAGCGCCCGCGCCATGCTCACGACCTGCTGACCCGCGGCCGAGAGCCGGCCCAGCTCGCGCCGCGGCGGGATCTCGGGGTGCCCGAGCCTGCGCAGCAGCGCCCGCGCGGTGTCCTCGGCGGCACGCAGCCTGCTGAACCCCATCCGGGACGGTTCGTGGCCGAGCACGATGTTCTCCGCGACCGACAGGCCGGGCACCAGGTCCAGCTCCTGGTAGATCGTCGCGATGCCGGCGGCGTCGGCGGCTTGCGGCGCCGCGAACACCACCTGCCGGCCCGCCCACACGATCTCGCCCGCGTCCGGCCGGTGGGCCCCGGCCAGCACCTTGATGAGGGTGGACTTGCCCGCGCCGTTCTGGCCCAGCAGGCAGTGCACCTCACCCGCGGCGACGTCCAGGTCGACGCCGTCGAGCGCGCGCACGCCAGGGAACTGCTTCACGATGCCGCGCATCGCGAGCAGTGGCTCTCCAGTCATCTCCGCACCTCGTCCTGACTCCCCAGCCGGGGAACCTAGGAGCATTGACCAGTGCCGTACAACGACGGAATAATGCCTCTTTCCGTGAGTTTTCCGTCGATATCGGGCTGTGATGCTGCCACAATCCCCGCTGCCTCCCCTGCGGTTGTCCGCGGCACGAACCGGGCGAACCGACGCCGCGGTCACGCTGAGCACCGTGGCCCGCCTCGTCGCATCCGGGGCCGCGGTGAGCAAGGCCGACCTCGGGCCCGCGGCCGGGCTGGCGCGCACCACCGTCAGCGCGGCCGTCGACGAGCTGCTCGCCCGCGGTGTGCTGCAGATCGACGGCACCCGCCCGACCGTGGGCCGCGGGCGCCCGGCCGACCGGCTGGCGCTGTCGCCGTACGGCGGCCACGTGCTGCTCGCCGATGTCGGCGCGAGCAGCGCGCACCTCGCGGTCATCGACCTCAGCCAGCGGATGCTCGCGCGCACCGAGGTGGACGTCGACATGAACGACGGCCCGGACGCAGTACTCCGAACGGTGGAGAGCCAGCTCACCCACCTGCGCACCACGGTGCCGGAAGGCGTCCCGGTGCGCGCGGTCGTGATCGGGCTGCCCGGCCCGGTGGACGGCACCCAGGGCGTCCCGGTCCGGCCGCCGATCATGCCCGGGTGGCACGCCTACCCGGTGGCCGCGCGGCTCTCACAGACCTTCGACTGCCCGGCGGTGCTCGAGAACGACGTCAACCTCCGGGCGCTCGGCGAGGCGAGGGCGCTGCCCGCCGACCAGGTCCCACTGCTCTTCGTGAAGGTCGGCACCGGCATCGGCGGCGGCCTCGTGAGCCGGGAAGGGGTGCTGCACCACGGCGCCGACGGCGCCGCGGGCGACATCGGGCACGTCCGCGTGCGGGGCGCCCCGGACGACGCGTGCGTGTGCGGGAACGTGGGCTGCATCGAGGCGGTCGCGTCGGCGGGCGCCATCGCGCGCAGGCTCGGCGCGCCCGGCCCGCCGATCCCCACCGCACAGGTGCGCGCGCTGCTGGCGCGCGGGGACGCCGCCGCGATCGCGGCCGTGCGCGAGGCCGCCGCGCTGATCGGCGAGCTCGTCGCCACGCTGGTGCACTTCTACAACCCCGCCCGCGTGGCGATCGGCGGTGGCCTCTCCGCGGCGAGCGACGAGCTGCTGGCCGGCGTGCGCAGCGTCGCGTACCAGCGCGCCCTGCCGCTCGCCACCCGCAACCTCGTGCTCACCAACAGCGTGCTCGGCGAGTACGCGGGCCTGGCGGGCGCCGCCGTGCTGGGGATCGAACGCGTGCTGTCCACCGAGTCGATCGAGCTCCTCCTCGCCACCAGCGAGCCCCAGCCGCGCGCCCGGCGTCACGGGATCGGGTGAATAAGGGGACCCCGGTGACGCGCGCGACAGCGGGCCGGATTCACTAGCCCTGGAACCAGGCATCCTCACTGGTCAACGAACGCTGGACACCGACCCGGACGGAACGGACGTCGATGAGGCTCACGTCGATCGCGACGCGCGCCGCGGGCCGCCCCCGCGGCGCGGCCGCGGCCGCCGCGGT
>NZ_BAABJO010000030.1:0-118091 GCF_039543345.1 Pseudonocardia adelaidensis
TTCCGACGATCTGCCTACCCTCGTATGCTCCGCTCACAGGGGCCTCCTCGAGTCGATGGTGTGAGCACCCCGAGCATGAGCCGGGGACCACGAGGAGCGGAGGCCCCGCTCCTTCATCTCATCAAGGGGTCAGGGGTTCGAATCCCCTCAGCTCCACTCTTACATCCGAAGCCCCGCCACCTGAGCACCTACAGGTCAGGCGGGGCTTTCTGCGTCCGGCGTCGATCTTGACGCGGCGGGCTGTGTGGCTGTTGCGCGGGCGAAGTGGAGCAAATCTGGAGCACGGCGTCGGTGGCCGCGAAATGGGTCACGGTCTGCTCCAGTCCGACAGCGCAGTACGCGCCGGTTCGATGCCTGTCCGTGACGGCTGGAGATCGGTTGCAGGGCCGTAGTCGTGTTCGGACGCGGGCGGATGGCGGGTCGTCAAGGGGTCATCACGGCGGTGGTGCGGGGATGATGCGGTGGCCGCACGATGGTCGGCCCGTCGGTGATCTCCCTGCGGAGCATGGGTTGTTGATGGTGAAGGGCTGCCGCCTTCGGCGCCCGACGAAGCGAGTGCCGACGACAGGCCTCGCTCGGCGTCGCGGTGCAGGTGGAGCCTGAGCAGCAGGAGCCGCGGACCGCGCACCCGTCGGACAACGCCGCGCCCGCATGTATGGCGCCGGCATCCAGTAGGTGTGGAGCGGTGGGCTGACTCCGGTCACTGCATGATCTGTATGCCGCCAGCCTTCGGGCCGGGTAGGCGCCAGCGCCGACCCGGCACGGCGGGTGCCGGGGTCGGTGCGGGCCGCGTTTGTCGGATGTGGTCGGTCGGCCGCCGGGCTGGTAGCGGTGGTAGTCGGACCTCCCGGCGGGGATTGGTGCCTGACTAGGGGGTGTCTGGCCTGCCGTAGGTGAGGATGACCAGGCCGGAGTCGTAGCTGCGCACGTCGACGAGCTGGAAGCGGGCCTGTGCGCCCACGGCGCCGATCTGGTCGCTGGGCTGGGTGTCGCCGACCAGGAGCGGGTGCAGCCAGATGTGCAGTTCGTCGAGCAGTCCGTGCTCGATGAGCAGTCGGGTGACCGGGCCGTAGCCGTACTGCACGATGGCGTGTCCTGGCTGGGCTTTCAGGTCGCGGATCCGCTCGACGACGTCGTCTCCGGCGAGCACTGTCGTGTTGTTCCAGCTCGGCTGGTGCAGGCCGTGCGACAGCACGTACTTGGGGATGCTGTTGATCCGTTCGGCGAGGACTGGTTCGTCGGTGGCGGTGGACCAGCGGGGGGCGAAGATGTCGTAGGTGCGGCGGCCCATGATGAGGGCGTCGGCGCCGAGCAGTTGCTCCTGAGTGACCTTGGCGACGTCGTCGCTGCGGTAGTCGAAGCTCCACAGCTCCGGTCGTTGGACGACGCCGTCGAGGGACATGTAGGTGTTGTTGACGATGTGCATGGCGGTCTCCTGTTCTCCAGTCGGACTTTCGGTCCGGGCTGACGTGCCAATGGTGCAGTCGAGATCAGGGGACGTAAGCGGGCAGATGGCGGCCGATCCGCTTCGACCTGTACCCGCTCGCGTCAATGGTGTCGGGTTCGAAATTGAACTCAGAGCCCGGTCCAGAACGCGCAATTGTGCTCGGCTGCGACGTCGACCTGCTCGATCGCTGCCGGCGCGAGGGACTGCGCGTTCGAACCGTGCAGCGGCTTCCACGGCGGCAGATCCGCACCGTTCGGGTTCCCGGTTGCGGCGAACCGGGACAAGTAGCCGATCATTTCCTGGATCAGTCGTTCCTGGTCCGGCGTGAAGGTTGTCTCGAAGCCGGCGACGTCGAAGTAGTACGCCAGATCCGAGCTGTGGAACGCACCCGACGGGACGCCGTCAGGGAACTTGAAGTAGCCCGGTGGCGCGTTCTGGTCGGCGAACGAGTACATGTACGTCGGCGTCCATCGAGCCAGCGACTGCGCATCGGTCAATTGTGGGCAGGCCCAGATCCGGTCCGTTGCTACTGTGCTCCATGCCTGCGCCGGCGAGGCATACCCGCTCGACGGGTACGCCACCGCGATCGTCTCGGCCTGGGCGCCGAACGACGTGTCGAGCAACGAGCGATACCGCTCGTCGGTGAACGGCTGCGGCAGCGAATAGGAGTTCAGCGTGCTCTCGTCCCGCGTCGTCCCGGTGATGACCGGGACGCGGTGGAGATCCCCACGAGCAAGGGCGACACGCGGATCCGTCGGGAGTACGCGACCACCGAAGGCCGCCGGGGTCTGGATGGTGGCACCCTGCCAGCTCGTCAGCAGCTCAGCCGGCGACTTCGTACGCATGCAGGCGATCGCAGTGCCCGGGTCGGCGCAGCCGAGCGTGGTCGCTACCGTGGCGCCGCGTTGTTCGGCATCCGCCAGCGAAACGAGCGGGCCGCCGCCGGGGTCGTTCAGTTGGTATCCATTGGGGTGGATCGTCATCGAGCACGAGCCGCTCTGCAGGAACGCGCGCTCGAACAGTCCACGCGACGCCGGTGCGGTCAGGTGCATGCACACCGCCTGCGAACCGCCGGAAATACCCATCAACGTCACGCGCTCCGGGTCGCCACCGAACGCGGCGGCGTTCCGTTTCACCCAACGGAGCGCGGCCTGCTGGTCCTCCAGACCGAACCCGCCCGAGCCGTCCAGGTCCGGATGACCGAAGAACCCGAACACGCTCAGCCGGTACTCCGGACTCACGACCACGACGTCACCGCGGCGTGCCAGGCGGCGCGCGTCGTCATCGTTCGCCGAGCCGATGCTGAGTCCGCCACCGTGCAGCCACACGATCACGGGCTTGAGCTCGTCCTGCGTCGTGCGCGGTGTCGTCACGTTCAGGTACAGGCAGTCCTCCGAGCCAGCCTGCGCCGCCGGTCCACTGGCCTTCGCACCACCGGGCTCGGCGCCACCGGGCGGCAGCTGAGCACACGGACTGCCACCCTTGGTGGCGTCTCGTACACCAGCCCACTCGTCCGGTTCCTGCGGCGACTGCCAGCGGAGCTCTCCGACAGGCGGCCTGGCGAACGGAATGCCCTGAAACAGTCGGTAATCGTCGGCGACCACGCCCCGGACCGCGCCGGAGTCGATCTGCACGACGACATCGTCCTGCGATTTCGGATTGCCAGGCAGCGCGTCCTGGCCGATCGACGGCGGCGACGGCGCCGCCCCCGGGCCGGCACACTCCATCGCCACCATTGCGACGGCCACGCCCACGAGTAGCTTACGCATCGTTCGTCCTCCCAGATTGCTCCTGAGTGGCCTCGGCGACGTCGTCGCCGCGGTAGTCGTAGCTCCACAGCTCGGGTCGTTGGACGACGCCGTCGAGGGACGTGTAGGTGTTGTTGACGATGTGCATGGCGGTCCCCTGTTCTGCAGCCAGACATTTCTGTCCCGGCCGACGTTTCAGTGGTGCAATCAGGATTACGGGACGTAAGCGGCAGATGGCGGGCGACCCGCTTCGACCTGTACACCGCTCGTTTCTGCGGCCTCGTTCACAGAGCTTCGAGCTTCGAGCCGCGCAGCGCGAGGTACAGCACCGAGAATTCCATGGGCACGAGTATCGTTGGCAACGCCAGCACCGCCGGCGCGGTCCATTCGCGTCATCCTGCTCGTGGAGGTGCAGTGTCGGCGTTCATGACGCGATCTCCCTGACCCGTGTGGTCGGGGCGATGTTGTGGTTGAGGTGGAAGACATTCTCCGGGTCGTAGGCGTTCTTGAGCGCCGTGAGCCGGGCGAGGGTGTGCGTCGGGTAGGCCCTCCGGACGCCGACAGCGCCTTCGTCGTTCAGCGCGTTGACGTACGCGCCGCCGGCGAACGGCTCGACCGCGGCGGCGCAGCGGCGCGCGGCGGCGATGCGCTCGCCGTCCTCGCCGGGTTCGGTCCACCCCGTGGACGTGGTGAACTCGACGAGGGTGTCGCGGTGGGCGAAGGCCGTGTCGGTGACGGGGACGTCAGCGATCGCTCCGCCGTGGCTCTGCAGCGCCGCGCCGGGAAGGTGCTCACCACGGCCGTCGGCCGTGCCGCGCAGCAGGAACCGTTCGATCGCCTCGTCGGTGAGCTCGGTGAGGTAGTGGCCCTTCCAGTACCGGCGCAGCGCGTGCCCGTCGACCGCGTCGTCCCTCTGCTGCAGCGCCAGGTAGGAGACCCGCTCGACCCGCTCGGCGGCCGGCTTGCCCAGCGCGCGCAGCGGTCCGAGTAGCTTCTCGCCGTCGCCGGGATCGCCCACCCAGACGTACCCGATGTTCGCCACGGGTGTGCCCGGCCGGTCCGGGTCGTCGCTCACCCGGGCGGTGAGGGTCGCCGGTCGAGGGGCGGTGGCGAGCAGATCCCGCCATCCCCGCATCGCCTCGTAGCCGTTCTCGAGCGAGAAGCCGAGGTTGACGACCAGCGCCCGCGTGCCCGTCGCGTGCAGCTCGAACTCGAACTCGGTGACGATTCCGAAATTGCCGCCCCCACCGCGGAGGCCCCAGAACAGCTCGGGGTTCTCCTGCGCGCTCGCCCGCACCACGTCGCCGTCGGCGGTGACCAGCTCGAAACTCCGGACGTTGTCGCAGCTCAACCCGTACCGCCGGGCCAACCACCCCATTCCCCCGCCCAGGGTGAGCCCGCCGACGCCGGTGTGCGAGACGTTCCCCGCCGTGGTGGCCAGGCCGTGGGCCTGCGAGGCCTCGTCCAACACGCCGAGCAGGGCCCCGCCCTGCACCCGGGCGCGACGACGTCGAGGGTCCACCCGTACCCCGCCCATCGGCGTCAGGTCGATCATCAACCCGTCCTGCGGGACGGCGTGCCCGACGACTCCGTGCCCGCCGCAGCGCACCCCGATCTCCAGGTCGTGATCGCGGGCGAAGCGCACCGCCGCGATCACGTCGGCAATGCCGGCGCAGCGCACGATCAGCCGGGGACGGCGGTCGATCATCGCGTTCCACACCGCGCGCGCGTCGTGATAGCCCGCATCGCCGGGCAGAAGCACGCGACCGCAGATCTGGTCGGCGAGCCGCCGGGTCGCACGAATTGCCATGCCGCTCATTCGGCACCTCCCCGTCTCGGGTGGCTGCCGACGCTATGGCGGCCGGTGCGACCGACGCATCTGTGCGGGCATCAGTAGTCGGGAGTCGATTCCCGGCTGCTGGGGTTCGCGGCTTAGGTATGGTCACCGCATGCTCCAC
The DNA here is from genome assembly GCF_039543345.1 of Pseudonocardia adelaidensis. Classification (NCBI taxonomy): domain Bacteria; kingdom Bacillati; phylum Actinomycetota; class Actinomycetes; order Pseudonocardiales; family Pseudonocardiaceae; genus Pseudonocardia; species Pseudonocardia adelaidensis. The sequence goes on from NZ_BAABJO010000030.1 coordinate 5,154, forward strand.
GGGCGGCGTGCTGAGCAGAGCATGATCCAAGAGCTGCTCGACGCGGCTCGCGAGGGCGTCAGCGGTGCGTTGATCGTTCGTGGCGAGCCGGGCATCGGCAAGACGAGCCTGCTCGACCACGCCGCGGAGCGGGCCGATGGCATGCGGGTCATGCGCGGCGCGGGGATCGAGTCCGAGACCGAGCTGCCGTTCGCCGGCCTGCACCTGCTCTTCCGCACCGAGCTGCACCGGCTCGACGCGCTGCCGGGTCCGCAACGGCGGGCGCTGGCCGGAGCTTTCGGCCTCGGCGCAGGCAGCGGCGACCGGTTCATGATCGGTGCCGCCGTGCTGTCGCTCCTCGCCGAGGCGGCCGAGCACGCACCGGTGCTGTGCCTCGTCGACGACGCGCACTGGCTCGACCGGCCATCGGCCGACGCGTTGTTGTTCGCCGCGCGGCGGCTCGACCGGGAAGGTGTGGTGATCCTGTTCGCCGCACGCGACTACACCGGAATGTTCACCTCGGCCGGCATCGCGGAGGTCCACCTGACGGGCCTGGACACCGACAGCGCCTCGGCGTTGCTCGACGACGGCGGGGTGGCGCTGCCGCCCGCGCTCCGGGACCAGCTCATCGCCGACACCCGCGGCAACCCGCTCGCCTTGCGGGAGCTCCCGGCGGTGGTCGCGGCGGAGGGGCACCAGCTGGGGCCCCTCCCCCTGACCAGCAGCGTGCACGACGCGTTCCACCACCAGGTTCGGGCGCTGCCCACACCCAGCCAGACCCTCCTGCTGCTCGCCGCCGCGGACGACACCGGCGAGCTGCCGCTCCTCCTCAAGGCCGCGGGCGAGATGGGCGTCGGAGTGGCGCACCTCGCGCCCGCGGAGACGAGCGCCCTCGTCACGGTCACCGGCGGCGCGCTCACGTTCCGGCATCCGCTGATCCGGGCCGCCGTCTACCACGGAGCCGCCGTCGGCCAGCGGATCGCGACGCACGCCGCGCTCGCGGCGGCCTGCACCGGACGTCTCGACGCCGACCGGCGCTCGTGGCACCTCGCCCTCGCCGCGACGGGTCCCGACGAGGACGTGGCGTCGGAGCTCGAGATGACCGCGGTCCGGGCGGCCGGCCGCAACGGCTACGCGACGGCGGCGTCGGCCTACGAACGCGCAGCACAGCTGAGCCCCGACCCGGTGGCCGCCGTCCGCCGGCTCACCCTGGCCTGCGAGGCCGGTGTGGAGAGCGGCCAGCTCGAGTGGGCCAAGACCCGGGCGCAGCGGGTCCTTCCCGAGACCACCGATCCCGCGGTCCGGGCGCGCCTCACCGACGTGGTGGCCAGGGCGGAGTTCGTCGGCGGCACCCTGCACGACGCGCATGACCTGCTCATCGCCGGCGCCGAGCTCATCGCCCGCGACGACCCCGAACGCGCCTTCTGGATGCTGGTGGACGCCCTGCACACGGCCTGGGCCGCGCCCACCGACCAGCGGCTGATCGCGGAACCGGTCGACCGGCTCGAGACCCTGGGCATCGGCCCGGCCGAGCCGCTGATGTCGGTGGCGTGGCTCGCACGCTGGGCCACCGCCGCGAGCCTCGACCGGGACACCAGCACGTTCCCCCCGCTCGACGAGGTCGTTCTCGACGCCCGGGCCGCCGGCGCACAGGCCGGCCCCCGAGGGATGGCGGAGGTGACGATCTTCGCATTCCTCGCCGCGCGGGACCACGTGTCGGCCGAGGTCGCCGCCGCCCTCGTCGCCGACGCCCGCGCGCACGGCACGATCTTCGCGCTGCCCACGGGGCTCGCCCATCTCGCGCTCACCCAGACCCTGCTCGGCAACCATCGCGAGGCGCTCGTCAGCGGCACGGAGGCGCTGCGGATCGCCCGCGAGACCGGCCAGCCGTTGTGGGAGCGCTACGCGTGCGGCGCCCTGGCCTACCTGGCCGCCGTCGCGGGGGACGAGAAGCGATGCCGCGAGCACGCCGAGGGCGCCGACCTCGCTCCCGGCTCCCCGCTCGGCTCGTCCGCGGGCAACACGTGGGCGCAGACGGCGCTCGCGCTCCTCGATCTCGGATGCGGCAGGGTCCACGACGCCTTCGACAGGCTCCACGCGGCGCTGCACGGGCCTACCCGACACCAGTCATCCGTGGTGCGCAGCATCCCGGACCTCGTCGAGGCCGCCGTCCGGCTCGGCCGCCCCGAGGACGCGGCGGATCCGATCGCCCGCTACACACGCTGGGCGGACTCGATGAACCAGTCGTGGATCGACGCGCTTCTCGCGCGGTGCCGCGCGATGATCTCCACCGGACCCGAGGCGGAGCGGCAGTACCTGCGCGCACTCACCCTGCACGAGTCGCGGAGCCGTCCGTTCGAGCGGGCTCGCACCGAGCTCCGGTACGGCGAGTGGTTACGCCGGTCGCGGCGCACCATGGACGCGCGAGCCCACCTGACGGCAGCGCTGCACGTCTTCGAGGACCTCGGTTCGGCGCCGTGGGCCGCCCGTGCCCGCGCGGAGCTGGGGGCCACGGGTGCCGCGACGCCCCGCCCGGCTGCCTCCGACGTCTTCACCGACCTGACACCGCAGGAGCTACAGATCATCCAGCTCGCCGCACAGGGCCTGTCGAACCGGGACATCGCCGCCCAGCTCTTCCTGAGCCCGAGGACGGTCGCCTACCACCTCTACAAGGCGTACCCGAAGCTCGGGATCAACTCCCGGGCCGACCTTGCCGGCCTCACGCAGCCGTAGATCAGGCGCAGCTCGGCGTCGCAGACCTCGCGGCCGCGGTGTCCGTCGGCGTCTGCGGCGCAGCCGCGGCGTCCGGTCGCACTGGCGATCGCCGCCGCCGAGCCGCACGGCCCGGCACGACCAGCTCGCGATCCGTAGCCGTGTAAGCGCAACTGAGGTTCTGATGAGCCCACCTCGGCGGGCGCGGATCGGCGATTTCGCGCAAAGGCACGACGCTGACGACGGTGGCCATCGAGGTCGGCGACGTCTACATGGATGTGCCGGTGTCCCGTTGACCGTGCTGGCACTCAGAGGGTCATGTACATGCCTCTACTGCGCGCGACACCCCGGCTGATGCGCGCGGACAGAGTGGTGTCCTCGGTCCAGATCGCCGTCACGAATCCCTGGCCGAGTACGTCGCCGCGCGTTTCCGTGCCCCCAGGTGTCGATTTGGGTAGTCACCGACGCGGTGCTGCGGTCTTGCCTCGGTGCCCGGTCGGTGAGGTCTTCGCCGGTCGGCCACACCTGCCTGACCAACTGGACGCTTGCCCCCGCGGCGTCCACAACCGCAGGGCAAGGTCACCGATGCCCCGCCGGGGGCTGCTCGTGCCGGTCGGGGTGATCGTGACAATGGCGTCGCCCCGCGAGCCGCCCTCGGGGAGGTAGCGGTTCTTGTTCGACGGCGACGGCGAACTCGGATGGCGCGGCCATGGATGGGCTCCTAGATCGCTGATGGGGCGACGCACTCGGCGTGGACAGGACCAGCGTCCAGAGCGCCTCCCAGTCCTTCCGCCCGGCGTGGGTCTGGGCGAACTCGGTGACCCGTAGCCCCGCCATGCGGTCCGCGGCTTCGCGGCGGAGCCGCCAGTCGTCGCACCAGGCGACCTCGCGCAGCCAGTGCAGGGCATCCCCGGGCCGTTGCGTCTCCTCGAGCAGCGCAGCAAGCGCCATGGCGCCCTGCACGTGACCGGCGTGGGCCGCCAGGAGCCAGATCGCCTCGGCGTCGTCGCGCCGGGCGTAGAAGCTCCGCCCGAGGTGGAATGCGGCCTCCGGGCCGCTCCGCGAGTGGATCGCGCGCTCCAACCAGGACCGTCCCTCCTCGTGCCGATGCTGACTGAGCAGGAGGATCCCCAGCTCGACCGCCGACTCGGCGCCGCCGGCCGCGGCCGCGCGTCGCAAGGCGTCCTCGTGCTGACCGGGCTCACCGTCGGACATCCGCCTACCCCCTGTGCCTCTGCTCGCCACGGTTCGGCGGTCACGACCGGCTCCGGCTGGGCCGCGTTGGGGCGCTACTCGGTCGTGTGATCGCGATCATATGCATCGCCGTTCTTGACCCGATGGCGCTGGGGACTGTGTCGCATCATCGGAGCTTTCGCTATCGGTGGATCCAATGGCGGCGTCCGATCGGCAGCATCCCTCCTGACCGGGGCGTGACGGAAAGTCGTTCCGGCGACCGCCATGGTGCCAGATTGCAGAAATGGCAAGAAGTGGGTGCACGTTGGCAAGTCTCGGGCGTCGCCGCACGAGGTCGGGGTCGTTGGACGGATAACGTGGCATCGCGCTTGAATGGTCGCCAAGGCTTCGTTCGACGTAGCTGGCTGACACGACCAAGGAGATGAGGTTCGTGGCGGGGGCCAAGCTGCTGTTTCCGGTGGGCCATGATTTGGGTGCCTTCCATCCTGGTGACGGGGAGTCCGGTCCGGTACAGCAGGTGCGGCTGGGTTCGGAGCTCGTCGAGCTCTCCGACAGCGAGTTCCTGGTCTGGACCCTCGCGCACGGTCTCGTCGACGACGACGGCCAGTCGGTGCCGATCACCGAGGCGGCCATCCTCGACTATGCCGACGAGCCGGGAAGCGTCCACTCTCTCGCAGAGCGCGGGTTGCTCGTCGAGGTCGTGCCAGGTTCCCCGGAGTCGGTGCAGTTCGCCTCGATCCACCAGCTGTTGCCGCTCGCGATGGGCCTGGGCAACAGCAGGGATCAGCCGTGGCTGTTCGCCGTCGGCCTGCTCTACCGACCGCTGGTCGTGATGACCGGGGCGATGTATGACCTCTGGCAGTGGGCGCACCTGTCGCCGAACCTGTGGTTGGCCTGCCGGGAACTCGCTGCAGTCGCCACGGGGGCCGGTATCGCCGATCCCGAGCAGACCGAGCCTGAGCTGGTACTCGCCGGCGCGCTCGGCTCGCTGCACCAGCTCCTCGCGCTCCGGGTGGCCTGTCTCGACACACGGATCGAGGGCTTGTGACGGCTGAGCACTCCCTGCTCGTCTTCCCGGTAGGCCACTACGTGGGTGAGCGGCATCCTGAGGAACACCACGTCGTTCGCGTCGGCCTCACGCACCAGAGGCTGACCGCCGACGGGTTCGGCGTCTGGGTGATCGCCCACGGCAGCGAGGAGATCGGCAAGGGCCTCTGGACGCTCGAGGCCGTGTTCGACCTCGCCGAGGCCGCCGGCTTGTCCGGTGTACCGGACCTGGTGGCGACGATGATCGAGTCAGGCCTGCTCGTCACCGTCGCGGCCGACCGGGATGCGGCGTGCCGGTTCGCCGCTACCTACCGGCTGAACCCGATGTTGGTCGGCCTCGGCAACACCGACAGGGAGCCGGACTGTTATCAGCTCGGTCTCCCCGGCCTCCCGGTTGCGGTACTGGACCGGACGGCGTACGAGCTATGGCAGTGGTCACGGGTGGCACCGAGTCTCTGGCATACCTGCATGGTCCGGGAGAAGGTTTTGGCCGGCCTCGGCGAGCGCGTCGCGGCGGCCGACCTGGTCGAGGGTTTGCTCGGTGATTTGCGGGAGCTGCTGGCCAGCGGCTGCGCTTTCCTGGATCTGGCAGAGCAAAGATGAGTACCGTCGTGTCAGCCCCGGAAGCAGGCGGAAGCCACGGGCGTTCTGGGCGCGGTAGTTGAATCGGTCGCTGCGGCCACCGATTCAACTGTCGAACCAGAACACCACGCGCGTGGGGTGCTGCTCGTTACGTCTGACCAGCAACAGCAGGTCGGCGAAGTACGGACCGCCGAGGCTCTCCAAGATCGTCGCCGTCTGCCCGCTCGGCTCCTCCGTGCCCTCGTCGAGGATCTCGAAGGACGCGTGGTAGTCGACGGCGGCGAGCTCGTCGACCGTGACCCAGGAGTGGGCGTAGCCGTCGGTGCCCCATGTCTCGAACTCGGCCCGCACGTGGTCGGACACGTCCGGCGGTAGGCCTCGTGGCGCGTCGACCGGCGGAATGCCCGCGAAGTTGCGGATGTCGGCGAGGAAGCCGAACACGGTGTTGTTCCGCCTCTGGAACGGCCCGATCGGCCCGTACGACGGCCAGGTCATGAACTCCCAGCCACCGTCGGGGTTCCGCTGCTCCACATAGGTGTTGATGTCCACTGCCACGACTGCCTCCTTCGCTCGCCTCAGTTGGACATGATGTGGCGCCGACGGCGGGCCGACATCCTCCGGGCGCTGGGTCCGCGCGGGAGCGGTCGCCACAAGCTCACGATGAAGATTCTCTCGGCGGCTTCCGTTGATGGTGGTCGAGTCGCTCCACGTGCCGCAGGCCCGGCACCGGCGGGGTCTGCGTTGAAATGGCGGATCCGCCACTGCATGGGCGGTACCAGTGAAGGTTGTCCGGGACGAACGCCTGTTTCGGCACAGGAGCCACGGGGCCGCCATCGACGACTCGGCGGGCGACCTGGCCGGCCTCCGAACTCCTCCCCGCGGGGACTCCCGGCGCGGCCAGGCTCGGCGCCGTGGTTCGGATCGCGCCCGCGCAGAGCTCGGATCGTCCGAGCCCATGACGGCAGATCCGCTCCTCCTCATCCAACGCCGGCCCCACCGAGACGACCTGTGGCCGATCGGGCCAGGCAGCAACCGAACGAACCTGATGCGATGAAGGAGCGGAAACTCCGCTCCTCGTGACCCTCGGCTCGTGCCACCTACGCCTGGGGGTGGGGGCGCGGGAGGCGGAGGCGCACTGCCACAGCCCGATGCCCAGCTCGATCTGAGCGCTGAGGCGCCTGCGGGGTGCGCCGGAGGCGATCCAAGTGAGTGCGCTCGGTGCAGATGGCGCGGAAAGCGGTCCGGTCCGCGAAGTGGCGGCTGTCGTGCACACCGAGGCCGGCAGCCCGAGTATGTCGGTGAGCGAGATGAGTGCGGTCTCCGGTGAATGGGCTCACCGACAAAGACGAGCCAGTACCGCCGTAGAGCCTCGTGGCAGCGTAGGCCCAGGCAGACGCAGGGATCTGATCGAAGCGCCGTAGCGGTCCGACGGGTACATCCGGACGGGCTCCGCAGGATTCTGGACATGTGGATCCACGGTCGGGCAGCGGCGGACCTCGCGTCGGCACGATGATCGGCATGGCGATGACGACAGGGCCAGAGTTCGGCGTCCGGCTCGGGCGAGCGCTCCTGCGGCGCTGGCCAACGGTCGTCGGTCTGCTCGCCGCGGTCGGGGTGCTCCTGGCCGGCGCCGACCGGATGACCGTCGGCCTGATCGTGGCTGTGGCCACGACGTGCTACCTGGCGGCGGCCGCCCTTCGCAGGGCATGGGTGTCCTGGGTGGCGATCCCCGGCAGCGTGGTCGCCATCGTCCTCGGTGGGTCGCTCGGCCAGCCGCCGATGACGACGCTGGCCGTCGTCGCCGGCGTGCTCGTGGTGGTCGGCCTGATGGCCAGGGCCTCACGGCAGGTGCTCACCGCCCAGACCGCCGCGTTGCTCGCGTACGGCGCGCTGGTGGTGACGGGGCTCGCGATCGCCCCGACCGCCGGCCTCGTGGTGGTCGCTGGCACCCTCGTCGCCCACGCGGCGTGGGACGCAGTGCACCTACAGCGCAAGGCGGTTGTGTCGGCGTCGTTGGCCGAGTTCTGCATCGTGCTCGACGTGCTGGTGGGGGCCGCGGCGTTGCTCGTGCTGCTGGCTGGAGGTGGATGGTGAGATCGGCACCGGTCATCGCGACCTTCACCCGCCGTTCGACCCAGGATGTCGATCCTGGCGGATCCCGGTTGTCGTAGGGGTGACTGACCGAACGAGGAGGGATCCGAGATGCAGCACATGCTGCTGATCTATGGCGCCGAGGGCGAGATGGCCCCGGAGGACCGCGCGGCCCACACCATCAAAGAGTGGGGCGGCGGAGATGGACGGACGCGGCGTGCGGCTGGGGGCAAGCGGCTTTGAGCGGTGCACGCCACCACGACCCGTGGGCGTCCGCAACAACAGGTGCTGATCTCCGATGGTCCGTTGGTCGAGCCGAACGAGCAGATGCGGCTCGAGGTGCTGGATGCGCCGATCTCGCCGAGGCGATCGAGGTGGCGTCCACGCGCCCGAATGCCCAGCACGGAGCGATGGAGATCCGTCCGGTCTGCCCGCTCGGCGAGCAGTGACGACAGCCGAGCACGATGATCACCAGGAACGGTGGCCGTCACAGCAGTCGCAACGCCGTCGCTCATTTCCGCGCCGGGAGTGCTGCGCTCGACCCTGAAGTTGGCGGACCGGACTCTGCCCGGACAACAACAGATGCAGCCTTATCCGATGAGTCCCCTCGCGGGATGAACGGTCTTTAAGCGTGAGACCCGAGCACACTCAACCAGTAGGCGAGGTCATTTATGCTGCTCGAAGGCAAGACGGCAATCATCTACGGTGCTGCCGGCCACGTAGGCGGCGCTGTCGCGCGCGTGTTCGCGCGCGAGGGAGCGCAGGTATTCCTGGCCGGGCGCACCCTTGAGGCGCTCGCTCCGATCGCGGACGAGATCGGCGGCAGCGACGCGCACACGGCGCAGGTTGACGCCACCGACGGGAGTTCCGTCGAGCGCCACTTCAGTTCAGTCGTCGGCCAGGCCGGAGGCGTCGACATCTCGTTCAATCTCATCGGACTCGAGGACGTGCAAGGGCAGGAGCTGGCTGGCTTGCCGCTCGAGGACTACATGCGACCGATCGAGCTTGGCGCCCGCACGCATTTCCTCACAGCGACGGCTGCCGCCCGCCATATGGCCGAACGCGGCCACGGCGTGATCATGGCGCTCACCGCGACACCGACACGTCTCGCCTTGCCGCTGGTTGGAGGCTTCGGCGCCGCTTGCGCTGCCATCGAGGGGATGCTCCGCACACTTGCGGCCGAGGCCGGCCCGAAGGGGGTTCGCGTGTGCTGGCTCCGCTCGGCTGGCTCGCCCGAGAGCTTCGGGCCTGATGTCGCCGTCGACTCGAACGCCCGACCGGCGGGGCTTGGCGACTCTGACTACCTCGAGGTCTTGAGGCAGCAGACGCTGATGAAACGCTTTCCCAGGCTTGTCGAGGTCGCCGAGGCCGCGGTGCTGATCGCGTCGGATCGGGCCAGCGCAATGACCGGCGCAGCGGCGAACGTCACCTGCGGCCAGATCGTTGACTGATGGACCTACCGCGTCGTCGCTACATGGAAGTGGCATCCAACAGAGGGTGTGCGGCATGGCCTGGTGAGAGCCGTGGCGTAGAAATGAAGGACGGGTCCTCGCGAGGCCAACCGCGCTCGGCGAGGCTCCGCCGGCGGCCGACTACCGAGCTTCGACCCCGTCGCCTACGAACGGCGCAACGTCGTCGAGCGCTGCTTCAATCGGCTCAAGCAGGGGCCGTCGCGTGAGTCTCTGCAGAAACCCGCCGAGGAGCCTGTAGAGAGGCATCACGCGATGGACCCAAGATCGCTACGCGTGGCAGCGACAACAGGACGTCGCCAGGCATCATCGCGTGTCCGGATGACACGCCGTCGGCTCGCTGTTCGAGTGGTACGGCAACGGCGATGTCCAGGTACGGCGTGTGCACTGATGGCCACCACCCCGAGCTCCTTCGTGTTCTCGGGCGCCTCTCAGTCGTGGCAGGAACCCCATGGCCCGACGTCGGGGGCACCCTCCCGACGGCTGGCGTTGCCTGACCCAGGTGGGGCGCCGAGCGGCGGACCTGGAACCTCGCTGTGGCGGTGCCCGATCGGCCTGACACGGCAGGCCGCCCTCAGCGGGGTCTGGGTAGTGGTAGTGCTCCTTCCCTCGGGCGGGGCAGGAGCGGGGGGTTCGGACGGGTCACGGGGTGTGCTTGACGCGCCGCGCACGCGTCGGGTCGGCTGGCCGGAGCCAGGGAGTTCCCGATCGCTTCGCCGGATTCGTTCCCACGGTGGAACAGCCGCTGCGTCGCGTCCTCGTCGGTGTCCCAGGTCCAGAACAGCCAACCGGAGATGCCCAGAGAGCACGTCGTGACCTGGTGCTCGACCAGCCCGCGGCGCGCTTCGTCAAGGTTGTACTCCGCGTGCAGGGCACCGAACTCGCCGTTGATCACTACTCCCTCGACGGCGGACCACTCCATGGAGTCCAGGTCAGTCTCGATAGGCCGGTTCGGGTGCAGGTAGGTGTGCAGGTCGAACAGGTCCAGATCGGAGTCGCGGGTCAGCGTCGACATCCGAACCGGATACCGCGGGTCCGAGCAAGCAGCGCCACCACACTGACCGGACAGCCCGTCGAACGTCTTGCCCACAGCCTTGTTCGTGAACGCGCCCATCGTGACCAGGAGGGCGGGATCTTCGCCCTTCACCGCCGCGACGGTGCGGTCGGCGTAGGCCACGATCGCGTCATCGGCCGCTGCCTGGCGCTGCGCTGGCACCGCCATGTCGTATGTGCGCCCGGCGACGGTTACCGTCCCAGACTTCTGTTGGAACGGCGCAGTGTTCACCGTGTAGTAGGCCTCGTTGTCGGTCTGCAGAGCGAGGAATGTGCTCATCAGTACGCCGAGCCGGTTCTTCATCTCGGAGGTGAAGGTCGCGAGGTAGTGCTCCTTCGCCCGGATGTAACCCTCGTACATGTAGGAGCGGTTGCGCCCTTCCACGTTGTGCGGAGGAGTCGCGGCCGCGATGACGCCGCGGTAGTAGCCGTTCTGCGGGAACACGTCGAGCGACGGCAGCACGTAGACCCCGTGCTGGGCGGCCTTGCGGACAAAGTCGGCGACATTGTCGAGATAGGCGGGGTCTGCCGGGCGCTGATCGGCGTCACCGTGGCCCAGCCCGTGTGGCCGGCTCGCCAGGTTGTCCTGCCCGTCGCCCGGGTCGATGAAGACCCGCACGGTGTTGTAGCCGAAGGAAGCGAAGCGGCGAAGCGCTGCGTCGGCACGGGCCGGATCGTAGCTGGCGGGTTCGAATGTGGAATGGTACGGGTTCTGTGGTCTTGCTGGAGACGGAGTGAGCCGCACATAGTTGAACCCGCGCGGGAAGAACGCCTCGCCGGTCCGGGTGTCGACAAGGGTGCGGTTGGTTCCCACCGCGATACGCGCTGGCGCCTCGGCCGTCCGGACGTCGGCTGCGTGCGCGGCAGTCGCACCTCCACCGGCGGCGCCGACCGCGAGCGCTGCGGCGACCAACACGACGCCCGCGCGCGAGGCACGGCGACGCCATCGTGAAGTGATCATCTGAAGCTTCCCCCGGGGAGCGAACAAAGGGTGAACCCGCCCGGCCCCCGCTTCACCGGAAGGCATCGCCGGAGGTCTGGGGAGCGCCGCATGTCATGCGGGAGCCGAGCCGTTCCCACGCCATGCCCTGCGGCATGGCACGTCTGGCATCCTCCCCTTGAAGATCGTCGAGGTGAAGACGCTGGACGGTCAGTTTTTGCTCGTTTCTTGCCAGGCATCGATATATCGACAGGTGATCAGATCACGAGTTTTCGGCTGGCCCGTTCCGGTCAGGCCACCGCGGGCAGCGTCCGGTGAGGAGTGGAGGTCCCATCGCGGGACTCGGATGATCCGTTGCTCTCTATGCCGAGCGCGATCCAGCCGAGGGCGGCCGAGGCCCGACAGCGCGCTTGAAGCCGGCCGTCCGGAAGAGCGCTGCGGAAGGCCTGATTCTCCGTCGAGTAGTCGATGGCAGCCCCGTGAAGACGTGTGCCGAACGCACAGTCTGGGTTCCGCCTCGTCGGCCAACCCTGCCCCATGCTGAGGCGGAGGCTCGTGGAGCCTCCGACGACCAGTATCAACCGGAATTCGCCTAAAGGATCGCCCGGGGTCGCTGCCGCGGGAGCCAGACGGCCCAGAGGTCAGGCTCAGAAGCGTCTATCTCTCGCCGTTCACGGCGACGAGATACGTTGGATTTCTGATGAGGTCTTGCCCATATTGCAACGTGAGAGAGTACTTGCGACCGACCTGGAGGCTGTACCATGCTTCCTCGGTCACCTCGAGGCGCCCGCATTCAACCGTCTCGATCCACTCGATCGAGCCGCCGTACGAACCGGTCTCCGCACGTTTGTCGGCGATCGTGCAGTCCACGGTGCGGACGGGATCCGGAGCCGCACGCACGATCACGGATGCCACGAGGAACGATGCGGCTACTAGCAACGCGATGCAGACAACGACGAACGCAACAAGGGCGCCGACGAACTCCTTGTCTGCTGGATCTCGCATGTGTTGACCTCTTCGATGTGCGGGCCCGGGTGCTGGTGGAGGGGGAAGGCCGTCCTGCTGCTCATCGTGCCGCTGGTGATGATCAGGTGGATTATGGATCGGACATGGCGTCGGCCTCGTGGCCGAAGTCCGGCTGTTCCACCATGCACTGGGCGTGAGCCTGGCTGTGTCGCGTTCGTCGAGCGGTGCGGCCGCCGGGGGACCTCTGGCCAAATGTCAACCCCAAGCGGACAAGGGGTCGCTAGCGGCGTAGGCGGTACCTGAGGTGCGTGACGTTGTGTCCCTGCAGGACCCGGACCGATTCGAGCTCGATGCGGTCGGCCCCGAGCGAGTCGAACAAGCGGCGCCCTTCCCCGAGCAGGACCGGCACGAGGTGGATTTCCATCTCGTCGAGCTCGCCGGACCGGAGCAGAGCCTGGGCCGCGCCCGCCCCGTGCACGAGGACGGCACCGTCGCCCGCCGCCGCGCGGGCCCGCTCGGCGCACTCCCCGACGTCGGTGACGAACCGTGCGCTGCCCGGCGGGACGTCGCCCTCCTCGACGTGGTGGGTGAGGACGAAGATCGGGACGCCGTCGTGGTGGTCGCCCTGCCAGCGCCCGGCCAGCTCGAAGGTGCGACGTCCGGAGACGACGGCGCGGGTCGCCATGGCCTCCCGGTACACCTGCCCGTTCGGGCCGTCGCCCATCCGGTCGTCCAGCCAGTCGAACAGGCGGAAGCCGCCCTGGCCGAGCTCCTGACCCTTGCGGTCATCGGGTCCGGCGATGAACCCGTCGAGGGACATGGACATGTACAGGATGAGTGATGCCACGGGGTTCTCCGATCAAGCGCAGGGGGCCGGTGTTCGCGGGCCTGCGGCGACGGCAGAACGTGCTCCACTCGCGCTACGCCAGCGCGGCGAGGAGGCGAGCATGTTTCGGGCCGTGTCGACGTTCGTCGTTTTTGCTGACGTTGCAGACCTCAGAGTTTCTTGGAGTCGAGGGTGCGGGTGCGGCGGCGAGACCGACTGCGGTGGACAACGCGTGCCGCCGGTCTTAGGGCCTCTCGCCCTTCTCGCGGGCGTTCACCCGCAGAAGCAATATCGCGCCGGCGAGGAAGTCACCGAGCCGCTGGCGTTCCTCGGGATCGTCGATGCGTGGCCGGTTCGGGTCGATGCGCCAGTTGCCGGAATCGTCCTTGCCGTCGAAGAGGCGTGCGACTCTCATGGAATCTCCTTTATGCTCGTCGCGCCAGCGGTCCCGCTCCACCGCGAGGCGCACTCGTCGGACAGATCTCTTGCCGGGCGACAACACCGCCGATGTCGTCAAATGCCCCCAACCAATCGCGCTCCGGCAGGTTCAACTCCCGGGCTCGGCGACGCCGTACGGGGGCCGAGCGGGCGACCTACGGCGCTCCACCTCTGACGCGAGATCGATGCCGTGTCCGGATCGCCCGAAGCGTCTTCGGTAGTCTCGAGGAGAGAGACCTGTTGTGCGAACGAGCTGTTGGCGAAGGTTGCCGGGGCCGCCCAGCCCAGCGGTCCTCGCGATCTCGCTGATCGGGTCCTCAGTGGTTTCGAGCAGGTGTTGAGCGAGTCGGATCCGCTGGTTGGTGATCCATTGGATCGGCGTCATCCCTAGAGCGGAGTGGAAACGCCTTGCGAGGGTTCGAGGGCTAACGTTGGCGGCCTCAGCCAAGTCGCTGAGTGCCAATGGCTGATCGAGGCGGGCTCGGATCCAGTCGAGGAGCTCCGACATGCCACCAGTCCGCTCAGGAAGCGGAAGGTCGACCGCTTGAGCTTGATCGCCACTCCGATGCGGTGGCGCGAGCAGTTGCCGGGCTGCCCCATGCGTGACCGTGACTCCGTGATCTCGCCGGACAATGTCGAGGCAGAGGTCGAGTACGGCCGTCCCGCCGGCGCAGGTCACGATGTTTTCGTCGGCTGTGTAGAGGATCGAGGGCATGACGTGAACTGCGGGGTGGTGCTGGCGCAGATTGTCGGCGAGATCAGCGTTACTCGCGACGCGCCGCCCATCGAGTAGGCCGGTGGCCGCCAGGATGCAGACTCCCGATCGAACGGCAACCACCCGCGCGCCCCTGGAATGCGCCTGTTCTAGAGCTTTCACCAATGCAGGAGGAGGCTCTGGGGGATAGTCGTGGTTGCCGCTGACGATGAATACGGTGTCGGCGCTGCTCAGCTCGTCGAGCCCGTGCGGAACTCTTATCGAGACGCCGTGAGAGACGGGGATGAGGCCAGGCTGCATGGCGCACATGCGCACAACATACCTCGGCCGGCTCTTCTCCTGCCCCTGAGCTGATCGGTCAGCAAAACGCCCGAACACCTCGGCAGGAATGGCTAGTTCGAGTACTGAAGCGGCGGGAGTGACAAGTACGGCAACTACGTGCATCTTCGGTGTGTGCGGCCGCTGGAGGCTTCCCTTGATCATGCGCTCGAAACCGAGCCCTTCTTCTCTGGATCGCCACTCAGCTTTCGGTGGAAAGTTCGGCCATTGGTCGACGGACGACGGCAGATGGAAACTCGAGAGGTGGTGGAATGGTCGAGGTGATTTGTTTACGCCCTGGCGTTCGCGCAAGGGTCCCTTGTGCTCGACTCGCGTCATTGGCTGGATACGTGGCTGCCGACCACCGCTGCCATGCCTGTTGTGCGGCTCCGCGGGTGCACGGGCGGCGCGGGGTCAGCGACGCAACCTGCGGTCGGGTGTGGAGGGCCTCGAGCGGCAGCTTCAGCGTGGATCACGGCGGCATCGTGGCGCCGCTCGGTGGGTTGGTGTGTGGCTTGATCGCTGGGACGGCCGCAATCCTGCGGAACTGGTCCGGAAGGACGTGTCGGCCGTATCGTCGGCGCGTGGAGACGCGGACGATGCTGGTCGTGGGCTATGAGGGCGCTGAGCTGCTCGAGATAGCTTGCGTGACCTCCACACTGATCGCTGCATGTGTGGAAGGTCGAGGTGCGCACTACGATGTGCGGCTCCTGACCCCGGGCGGACGGACGATCAACTGCGCCGACGGGTTGCGCATCGAGGCCCAAGGAGTCCTGGAGCGCCATCGTGAGCCTGCCGACACGCTGATCGTCGTCGGCGGTTTCGGCGCTGCACATGCAGCTGATGATCAACGACTGGTTGGGCACGTCCGACGCCTCGCAGCACTGACCCGGCGCGTGGCGTCCGTCTGCACGGGGGCGGGGGTCCTGGCAGCCGCCGGCCTGCTCGACGGCCGCCGGGCAGCGACGCACTGGGACTTCGCCCCGGAGCTCGCCCGCCGCTACCCGAAGGTCAAGTTCGACCCGGATCCGATCTACATCCGCGACGGATCGATCTACACGTCGGCGGGGGTCACCGCGGCTCTCGATCTCACGCTCGCCTTGGTCGCCGAGGATCTGGGCGCGGAGTTGGCACGCTCTGTCGCCCGAGCACTGGTGACCTACTTGCAACGCCCGGGTAACCAGGCGCAGATCAGCGTCCACGTCGCCGCGCCAGTCCCGTCCGATCCCGTGATGCGCGAGGTCGTCGACCACATCACCAGCAACCTCGGCAAGGACCTCAGCACCCCTGCTCTCGCGGCGCGGGCTGGAATCAGCGCGAGGCACCTACGACGTCTCTTCCAAACCCACGTCGGCCAAAGCCCCGCGCGGTACGTTCGACGTGCGCGGACCGAGGCTGCTGCGCAGCTGGTCAGTTCGTCCGAACTCCCCCTCGCACGGATCGCCGAGCGCTGCGGGTTCGGTACCACCGAAAGCCTCCGCACGGCCTTCCTCGACACCTACGGTGTGCCGCCGTCCAGCTACGCCCCACGGCGCGCGCCGAGTGCGGGCAAAGCGCATCTCAGGACTGAACTGAGAACGGGTTCGTGAGCCACGCCCGGTTGTCGTTGACATCAGGCTTTTGGGGCAGACGCGTGTCGACCTGAACCGGATCCGCCTCGGCACGAGCAATGCTCCGCAACTTCCGCGCCATCCTCCGGTGCTCCCGCGAACAGTAGATCTGTGGTACTCCGCCGCATTCCGGTTGAACGACGATTGCGTCGCAGTCTGGCAACGTGCAGCGTTGCGCCTGGGTGGAACTGCTGGTGTTCATGGATGCCTGCTTGTTGAAATCGTCGTGCGTCATGGCGCGAACGAACGGACGCGGGCGGTACGTGCCGAACGTCAGGCATATCGATTGCCGCCCATGACGATTATCTCGTCGACATAGCCTGAGCGGAAGAAGCAGGATGGACAGATCGCCATTGATTCTGGCCACGACCCAGGCCGTGCCGAAGCTGACCCGCGCGGCGGGCAGTCGTTGCGGGCTGTTAACCGGTCATGCATAGGTCGTGATCGTCTTTCACGTCCCCGGGCCCGTAAACTGATCAGATAAATGGCCCCGTCGCCGGACGGGTTCCGACGACGGGGCCATCCGTCGATGCTTCAGGTGGTTACCTGCTTGTCCAGAGGACCTTTCCGCCGGGTGTGCGGACGGTCAGATTGCCGTCGTTCTGGACGTAGGCCGTCACGCCGGAGCCCTGCGTGGCGGTGTGCCAGAGCGACTTGTTGGCCGACGACACGACCGTCAGGTTCCCGTCACGCTGCATGGTGGCCTTCGCGCCGGGGTTCGGTGCCGTTCCCGCGTGCCAGAGCACCTTGTCCGAGTCGCTCAGCAGAACCAGGTTCCCGTCCTTCTGCATGCGCAGCGTGATCTTGCCGTCGAGAGAGTGGCGCTCTTCGCCGGCCTTCAGGGCCTCGCCGGGGCGCAGCTGAGCCTTGCTGGCGGTCTCATCGCTGAGTGACCAGAGGACATCGCCGTCGGGCGTACGGACGGTGAGGTTGCCGTCTTCCTGGACGTGCAGGTTCACGCCCTTGCCCTGGGTCCCCGTGTACCAGAGCGGCTTGCCGTCGGTCGAGGTGACCGTGAGGTTCCCGTCACGCTGCATGGTCGTCACGGCGCCGGGGTTCGGTGCCGTTCCGGCGTGCCACTCGACGTCGCCCGCGCTGTCGAGGAGAACCAGGTTTCCGTCGGTCTGCATGCGCAGAGTGAACTTGCCGGTCGCGGACTTGATCTCCTGGCCCGCCTTCAGCTTCTCCCCGGACTTCAGCATCGCGCTCGCGACGGGACCGGACGAGCTCGCCGCCGAGGTGGGTGCGAGCTGATCGGCCGCGGCGACGCTCGCAGATGCCAGAAGCGAGCCCGTGAGCGTTGCGGTGATCACCACGGCGGCCAGGCCTGCCCGAAGTGCGATGCGCTTTCTTGTCGTCGACATGTACGTCCCTTGTTCTGCTTCTGATTCGAGTGGATGCGCGTCCGTCGGACGTCTGATCCGGGGGAGCCGGGTTGCGCAATCCATGATCATCGGGCCACGGGACGGTATCACCCGGACGGGTGGGACACAGGGTGGAACCTTGACAATAAAGGTCCCATCCTTGCCAATTTCAGCGATTTCCGAGCAAGTGTCCTCGGCGCGTCTGGTGCGCCATCCGCGATGACAGCGCCAAGCCGTGCCGCCGCCTCGCTGCCCGCACCGTCAGCGGGCGGTACCGGACTCCTGGGCCGCCGGCTCAATCCGCTGATGCCGTCGACCTTCTTGGCTGCCACGAGCCATGCACGACCGACTCGACCTGCTTCTCCACTGCTGCCGATGGACCGGGCCGGCCGGGCAGCCGATGCACCAGACTTCCGGTGGCGAGCTCCCACGCGCAGACGGTGCCGTGTTCACCGGCGGCAAGGGCGAGGTCCTCGGTGGGCATCACGACCAGCGCGCCGGCGGGACCGGCCTGCCCCTTCAACATCTCCCTTTGCCAGCTCGAGCTCCAGCTGAGCCAGATGGAGGCAGACGTACCACGGACGGCACAAGGCGGTACGGACCGGGGTTGAACCTGAAATAGCGAACCGTGTCCAGAACCGTGCGATTCTCGGCGGACTCCCCGACGTCGGGCTCTCGGCTCAGGACTGGAGCGTTCTGCAAGTTCGAGGGAGCAATCGCTCGTCTGCGACCCCAACCAACGTCGGGTGGTTGGGGTCGATCCCGACGACGCGGGCGCCGGGCCTGAGTCAGGACGGAGGGATCGTGAGCGGCGAGCCGAAGCGTGTGGGCGTGGTGGATGTAGTCCCGAACGCGGTACGCGTGCAGATCGACGATGTGCCGGTGTTGGGCCGCTCGAGCGGTCGGGGGTGGCTCTATGCGACGCGAGGTCTGGAGGCGTTCGACCAGCAGGAGCTGGTGCTGGTCGTGCGGAAGTTGCCGGGGGAGGTTCGGCCACCGGACTTCCCCTACACCCTGTTCGCGACCATCCACCGGGAGGCTGTCGAGGGCCGCACCGTCGAGGCAGGCGGTCTGACGAAGATCGATCCGCCTCCCCACGGGCCGGCGCTGGGTGGATTCCTGTACGAGGCCGCGCCGCCGATCATCCGCGCGCTGGCGACGACCGTCGGCCGACGGCCGCCGTTGCTGGTGGTTCCGCTTCTTGCGGGGGAGATCGACGTCGCCCTCCAGTTCGGGCGTAGCAGAGTCCTGACCGTGCTCGGGCACGAGGCCGGCTGTCACCCGTTTCCGTGGTGGTTCGACAGCACCCGCCGACCGCTGCTGGATCTCGCTGCGCAGCGGGCGCATTCGATTCTCGGGAAGTCAGCCATTATGCACACGCCATATCTGACGTTGCGCCTGAAAGGGCTCCGTCTGACGCTCTCGGTGGATGTCGAGTCACGGCGGCGGATGCTGAGGACGCTCAGCACCGCGCCGGACATTGTCGCGTTGCTCCCGGGGGTCCCGTTCGCGGAAGAGAACATCTACCTCTGGCGGCCGGGGCAGAACGAGCCCGTCGTCTATACGAGCAGGTACGTCGAGAACAGTGGGCCCGTGCTGCCCGGTGACATGGCGATCGGCCTGAACTTCCTGATGCTGGGCCACTGGGCAGGCAAAGGCATCGGAAACCAGAAGGAGGACGGCTTCATGGCACTGCTCCCGGAGCCGGTCTGGCGGGAGTTCCTCACGAATCTGGATGCGGGCCGCTCCAAGGTGTGGTGGCTGGTTGGTGACACCCCCGGACCGTGGGAGCTCGAGCTCCGGATGCGCAGCGGCGGGGACGCGGAACAGCGTTGACGAGATGGATGCCGTCTGCTCCGTCGCTCCCGACGCCGGGGCCGCGGCGGAGCGGGAGGCCGCGGGTGTAGAAGGAGGTGAGCACGAGCACTCACGAGCCCGTGGTCGGGAACAGGACGGGGGCGGTGCTCGCGCCGGGCCGCAGGCGGACTCGCTCGCCGATGACGTTGCAGGCGTTGCGCCGTGGGCATGCCGACTCGCGTTCGTGATCAGAGAGAGAACGGGTTGGCATAGTTTTCCAAGTCGGACAGTCGGAAGCTGGACGGTTCTCGCCGGTATCTTGCCGTGAATGAGCGCTTCCTTGCGCTCGGTGGGCCGTTGCTCCGAGTGTCACGTGCGAGTGTCGGCCCAGGCGGATAGACGTGACTTGGGGCCGATGCCGGTCACCTCGCCCAGGATGCGGCCGGTCGTGCGCTCCTCGGCCCGCAGGCGGCCCGAGGCGTACACGAGGCGGACGTCGCCGGCCACCGTGAAGATCCCCCCGTCGACCGGGACCGCGGGCGGCAGGGGCTCCGCCCGCAGCCACAGGAGCAAGGTGCCGCGCGCGAGGACGCCCACGGAAGTGCCGGCGGGGACGTCGAACGTCGGCACGACGCCGAAGGTCGACTGCATCCTCTCGACGACGGCCTGCAGCCGCCACCGGATGGGACGACGGCGCGCCGGGCTCGCTGATCGGCCGGCCGGGATTCGCCCTGCGGCGTGCTGCGCGCCCGCGCCGACCGGACGTGCGTCGTGTGTTGGGGGCCGGCTGACCAGCACAACAGGCCTTGGAGGTCGGCCGTGTCTGATGAGCAATGCTTGAGACCTGTGGATGATCAGGAGGGGTCGTACCCTCCCGATCACCTGCAAGCCCTCAAGCAAGATCGGCGCGCCAACGCCGGTCGGGAAGGTACGACCCGTGCTCACCGTAGTTCCTGGAGGTGCCGATGCCGATGACCCCCGCGGAGCGGGTGGTTCGCCGAGTTTGATCGACGAGATCGTGCGTGAGGGTGCCCGCCGGATGCTCGCCGAAGCCCTGCAGGCCGAGGTCGACGCCTACATCGCACAGTTCGCCGGCGAGCGCGACGACCACGGCCGGCGGCTGGTCGTGGGCAACGGCTCCCACCAGCCGCGCGAGGTGCTCACCAGCGCCGGGGCGGTCAAGGTGACGGCGCCGCGGGTCAACGACCGCCGCACCGACCCCGACACCGGCCAACGGCGCCGGTTCTCCTCAGCGATCCTGCCGCCGTGGTGCCGTAAGACGCTGAAGGTCACCGAGGTGCTGCCGCTGCACTATCTGCACGGGCTGTCCTCCGGTGACTTCGTGCCCCTGCTCGGGCAGTTCCTGGGCAGCTCGGCCGGGCTGTCCGCACCGGTGATCACGAAGCTGACCGAGACCTGGAAGGCCGAGCAGCGCAGCTTCGCCGCCCGCGACCTGTCCGGGGTGGACTACCTCTACCTGTGGGCCGACGGCATCCACGTCAACATCCGCCTCGAAGAGCACAAGCTGTGCCTGCTCGTGCTGATCGGGGTCCGCGCGGACGGCCGCAAGGAGCTCGTCGCGCTGGCCGATGGCTACCGCGAGTCGGTCGAGTCCTGGGCGGACCTGCTGCGCGACTGCGCGCGGCGCGGCATGTCCGCCCCGGTGCTCGCGGTCGGCGACGGCGCGCTCGGGTTCTGGGGCGCGCTGCGCGAGGTGTTTCCGGCCACCCGGGAGCAGCGCTGCTGGTTCCACAAGATCGCCAACGTGCTCGGGGCGCTGCGCACGTCCGCGCACCCGGGGGCGAAGAAGGCACTGGCGGAGATCTGGAACGCCGAGGATCGCCGCCACGCCCTCGACGCCGTGACCCGGTTCCAAGCGGCGTATGGGGGCCAAGTTCGGCAAGGCCGTCGCGAAGATCACCGACGATCTCGACCAGTTGCTGGCCTTCTACGACTTCCCGGCCGAGCACTGGATCCACCTGTGCACCACGAACACGATCGAGTCGACCTTCGCCACCGTCCGCCACCGCACCAAGATCACCCGCGGGCCCGGCTCACGCGCGGCCGGGCTGGCAATGGCGTTCAAGCTCATCCAGGCCGCCCAGGACCGCTGGCGCGCAGTCAACGCCCCGCACCTCGTCGCCCTCGTCCGCGCCGGCGCCACCTTCGAGGCCGGCAAGCTCGTCGAACGACCTAACCAACAACCCCAACCCCAAGCCGCCTAAAGATCTTCATCCACAGGTCTTGACAACGAGCTTGCTTAATGCGTGCTACGTTTGCCCGCAATGTCGACTCGACCCGAGGAGCTGCACCCGGCGCTCACCACCGCCTACAACGCCGGCGACCTCGAAAGCATGCTCGCGCTCTACGACCCGAAAGCCGTCTTCGTGATCAAGCCAGGTCGCATCACCGACGGACCCGCGGAGCTGCGCACGGCGCTGCGGCGACTCATCGAGCTCCGCGGCCACCTGACCATCCACCCGCACGCCTTTGTCCGCTCGGACGATGTCGTCCTCGTCCTCGGCAAGTACACCCTCTCCGGCCACCGGCGCGACGGCACCCCGCTCGAGCTCGAATCACGCTTTGCCGATGTCCTCCGCCGGCAGCCCGACGGCCGCTGGCTCCTCGCCGTCGACAACGGCTTCAACGGAGACTGACGCGCCCGCCCATCCAGGGCCGACTGACGGACCACCCAGCCGATACCGATCTCCTGTGGACATCCACCGGTCTGGAGAGACCGGCGTCCGCTACGGGCAGCTGATCGAACGACCCGACGAACACGCCCCACCCACAGTCGACTAGAGATCTTGATCCACAGGTCTTGACAATTCCTGTGTCTGATTGGCTGCGGACGTGATCAGCACGGTGGCGAGCGTGATTCTCGGCTGGCTGGTCGTCACGTAACGGCGGGCTTCTTCACCGAAGGTCCTGGCACTGTCAGGTTCGTCGCATTGCTTCCCGCAGCGTCTCCACGAGCGTGAGGAACACGAAGATGTTGGGCACCTTCGCGACATCGAAGTTCTGGGCGCGACGTGCGTCTGTCTGCCACACCTGCACCTGGCCGTTCTCGATCTTTATCGCCCGGATCTGGGACCAGGGGATTGTGTCCTTCGGCGTGGTGAGGCCGGTGAGATCGAGGGCGAGGGGGCCGTACTGGATGCGTTGGCCCGCCGCCACTGCGTCGAGATCGGCGGGCGCACGATCGGTGGTGAGTCGACGCTCCATCTCGGGGCCGAAGTCGTTGAGCCCGAGCGTGGGACTCAGCTCGACGGACGGGGAGCCGGGGCGCTGCAGCCAGTACCGGTAGTCCGGGGTCGACGAGTTCCGCTGTTTCACCACGGAACGCCGGATCTCCGTGTCGCGCCAGGGGAACGCCGTGACAGTGCCGCCCTTGGCGTACACCAGGCCGTTGGCGAAGAGGTACAGCTCGGTCCGGGCCACGAACAGCTGCCGTACCGTTGCTGCGAGGCAGGAGAGCGCGCCGAATCCGGTGAACAGGACCAGCAGGCCCACCCAACCGCCACTTGTTGCGGGTCCGACGGCGAGTGCGAAGGTGACGGCGACGAAGAACACCGTCCCACCGACCGCCGCCCACAGCTCGCTGGGCTTGGTGCGGTGGGTCTGCGAGTGGTCGCCCAGCCGGTGCTCCGTTGCGGCGGCTCGCAGCTCCGGTGGCACCTGCGTGAGGTCATCACGCAGGTGTGGTTCCCTCCGTCGGGCTCCCGCGCCGCACCCGGCCACGCCTCCCAGCACGCCGAAGCCGATGAGTGACCAACCGATGACCTCGTCGCCGGGTTCGTCGCGCCACGCTGCCAGTCTGGCCTGTCGGGATGCCTGCTCGGACTCGTAGGTGAAGTCCGTACCCGCGCCTCCGATCACGACGCACTTGTCGCCCGGCCCCATGAGTTCGCCGTCGCACTCGATCGGTCCGAACGTCGGTGGCGAGTCGGGCTGCACGAACCACGTCCCCAGCCCGGCCAGCATCAGGCCTACCAACACACTCCAGATGACCACGGCCCAGCGCTGATCCCCGCCATTCGCGTTGCTCATACCTGGGAGGACCCGGCACCGACCGGAATGGTTGGGGGCCGGGAGCGCGTTGAATCCGCGCGCCGCCAACCCCAACCGATCCCGCCCGCAGGAAGTCATGGGTGCTGACCGCATCTCGACTTGGGAGGGACCATGCCGAATCGTCGCGGCAACCCGGCATCGGCAGCGTTGCGCAGGTTGATCGGGATCGTGGCGGTGCTGATCGCGATCACTGGCGGACTCGCGGCAGCCGCCATCGCGGGTGACCGGCCGGGTGGGCTCGTCGCGGCAGCCGCCGGTGCGCTCGCCGGTGAGCAGGAAGTGACCTACCGAGGCACGGTCGTCGACGCATACGGCATCTCGACTGCTGTCGAGGTCGCGATCGCAGCCGACGGTCGTGTCGCCGCCGATCTCGTCCGCCCCGATGGCGGCTCGGCCCAGATCCGCTCGGACGGCACCACCAGCGCGATGCGCGGTGACGCCGACTGGTGGGCGTGGTCCCGGCCAGCGTCGGCCGACCGGCTGGCGGGCAGGTGGTTCTCCGACCCGCCCGACGACGCCGTCGGTGCGCTCGTCCCCGACCTGCTCGTGCCCCGCGCCCTGGCCGACGTCCTCACCGCGCCGGGCGGACAGTGGCAGCAGGTCGGTGAGCGGACCGTCGCCGGGGTCGCCGGCATCGAGCTGTGGGATGGGGATCGGTTCGTCGTCGTCACCGCTACAGCGCCGCACCGGCTCCTCACCGTCGACGTCTCGCACGTCCGGTCTCAGGTCGCGCCGCGGGCGTTCGCACAGGACGAGCTCGACCTCGCCGAACCGGGGACGATCCGGTTCCCCCGGATTCGTCTCGACATCGAGCCGCCGGCAGGGGCGGTGAGAGACGAGCTCGCGGAGCTACTGGACCCGCGCTGGACCCAGGACCAGGTCATGGAGGCCCTCGATGCCCTGGATCCGTCCAAAGACCCGCTGGTCGGGCCGGACGGCCGGTTCGGCAGCCGTGTGCAGGCGGTGCTGACCGCGCTGCAGGCGGGATCGCCCGACGTGGACGACGCGATGACCTTCGACGACGCGAGGTACACGGCCGAGAAGTTCATCCGGGCGGGGGCGTTCCGATTCCTGGAACGGATCGCGTTGCCGCAGGACGGCGACGGTCGCCTCCTCAACAGGGCGGCGTGGAGGGTGGACGGGTCAGGCCGGAGGGTGCGGCTGGACGAAGGGCTCTACAAGTTCGCCAAGAACGTCCATTCTCCGGGCCAGACCGAATTCCTGCAGCAAGTCGTGCTGCCTCTCCTCCACCTGGGGCACGCCGTCTTCATCGAAGGCTGCTACTCCCCGGGCGGTGATACCGCTCGGACCACCTGCGGCGATGCCGTCGACGCCGGGAGCATGCAGCAGTACCTCGACCGCGAGTCCGGCCTTCCGGTCGCCGAGAAGGTCAGAGGGATTCAGCACAAGCACGTGACCGGGCTCAATGTCCGGCCGAACGTCAAGAAGCAGACCGGGCAACTGGGTGGCGACGACGAGCCGGTCGCAGACGACGCGCTGAAGGTCAGTTGGCTGTCGTTCGGGCCGGCGGCGGGAGGCGTCACCGACGACGACAGTCGGATCAGGATCCCACTGGGTCAGATGAAGGACCGGGCGCAGATACAGCAAGGGCTGAAGGACGTTGGCATCCACCAGGACATGTTGGTCGACGGCAAGCCCGTGCCCCAGTTGCTCATCGTCCAAACCGCAGCAGGTGTGAACGCCGAGACTGGGGAACAAGAGGCGCAGATCTTCTTGCCCGACGACGTGGATCCGGGTGACGACGGATCTCCCGGCACACCGACGAATCCCGGCCCCGCCCCGGCGGGCGGCTCGGGAGCCGAGGCGCCCGCGGCGCCGGAGCAACCGCTGAACCCGTCGCCGCAGACCGGAACCAGCTCGCCCCCATCTCGACCCGAGGTCGCGAGGAACGGTGCGGCCGGCCTGTTCGGCGGCCGAGGTGGCACCGCGGCCGAGGGCGCGTTGGCCGCAGCGGCCGATGATCCTGGCGGCATCGACCTCACCACCTTGGAGCTGCGCTACCTGTCCGAGCCCGAGTCGGGCGCCGGCCTGGAATACTCGTTCTCGGCCCAGGGGCGTGTGCCGGCTACCCCTGCCGGATCCGACCTGCGTGCGGCCACCCTCGCCTCCGACGCCTTCTTCACCTGGCTCGCTCTCGACCCGTCGACGTTCTTCGTCAACCTCCATCCCGACGAGCCCGACCGCATCGTGGATCCGCAGTTGGGGCGCACCGACGCCGGACGCGTCCTGCTCGAGGCCGACCTGCAGATGAAGAAGACCGTCGCTGCCCTGATCCGGCCCGACAACCCGGACTCGGCGCGCTACTGGGGCCGGCTGCAGCGCGGCTCGACCGGCGAGCGGTGCGTCCCGGCACTGCGGCTCTGGATCGTCCCCGCTCCCGCGACAGTGCACACCGAGCACGACGAGCTCTACATCCTGGACGCGCCGCTCGAGGTGCACATCGAGCTCGCGACCTCCGTGAGCTACGAGACCGGATGCCGCGGCCAGTCAGCCGCGGTGCGGGACCACAATTTGGGCGTCTACCGCTCGGTCGTGCTCGCGGACCTGCAGCGCGCCGTCAACAGCGCGCCGGAGTACGCGGACCTGCGCCGCGTGTACCTGAGCCGGATCGCCGCCGAGTGGTACCGCCAGCGAGCCCTACAGGACGAGACCACCTACGGCGACATCATCGGCTCGGGCGACGTGACGGCATGGGAATCGGAGCAGGCGTGGTCGTCGCGCGAGATCTACGACGACTACATGACCTCCCTGACGAAAGGTGAGTACGACATCACTCGGATCGAGGTGATCGACGGGATCTCCTACGAGGTCAACTACGTCTACGGCGGCATCGAGTTCGACACGGTCACCTTGAACGACATCGACCGGTCCGCGTTCGAGGGCCGCTATCCCGATCTCGCGGCGGCCGCCGCGGCCTCCCTCGACACGCCGAGTACCGACTCGACCGGACGCCTCTGGCTGGGCTCGGTGACGCCCGCGCCTGGATCGAAGGATTCGTTCTTCCCCTGGTCGATCCTGGGCTACGGCCTGACGGCCTCCTTCGGTGCCATTGCCGTGTTCGCGGTGCTGCGATACCGCATCCGGCGGGTCAGGCGTGTTCGCTGAGGGGGACGTCCAGCAGCACGCCCCTCTCGTCGACCTCGAACGCGTAGAGCGAGAAGAGCAGGTCCTCGTCGAGCGACCACTGCCCACCCACGTCCTCCGTCGCCTCGCGCACCGCGGCGAGAAAGGCATTGAGACGCGGGGTGTGGACGGTGGCGAGCTCGGAGTTGTCGACCAGCTCGTCCCACCGCATCCCGGGCTCGTGGGCCACCGACGTCCACGGCAGCCAGATGTCGGTGGCGAAGCTGACCGTCGTCGAGACGCCGCCCCCGCCTCGCGGGAGCGACGTCACCGTCAGCGCGGGCGTATGCACTGACGCCGCCGTGCTCCGGACCTCGGCGACAAGATCGGCCATGTCGGCAACATCGCACTCGACCACGTCGCCGTCACCGTTCACGTGCGCCACCCGTGTAGCCGTCCGCAGCGCTCCCGCGAACGGCAGCGATCCCGGGGGTACCGGCGCGATCGGCGTCAGCATCCCGGTCTCGGCTCCGGCATCGAGCACGGAACGTGACCACGTGCGGAGTGTGTCGTCCGGCAGCTGCGGCAGCTCGGACCGCCATCCGACGACATCGTCCGGGTACACGCTCCACCGGTTCCGCGTCGCCATGTCCTCTCCTCGACGAGCCGATGGCCGGGTTTCGACCCCTCGCGTGCGGCATCAAGAACGAAACCGACAGTAGAGGTCCTCGTGCAGTTCTCGCCATGGGCCAGGTCGAGGTCTGTCTCGCCCACGCCTCCCGTGCCCGTTGACGGCGATCGCCTGCTCGCGGGTCTCAGTGCCGCTACCTGCGAGAGGTCGGACCGGGACCGCCGCGCCCCCGCTCAGGTGCTCTTCCGAGCCCGGACGGGACAGGGGCCGACGCTGGGAAGCTCCTGTTGCGGCTGCAGGTGAGCGCCACTGTCACACGACAGCCTGCGAACGAGCGCTCGGCGTGGTGGCCATCTCGGGCGGCCAGAGATCGCTCGGGCTCATGGTGTAGGTGACGCGGGGGTAGACGAAGTCGATCTCCTGATTCTCTCGGCGTCGGAGCCGGAGGAATTCATGGCGATCCTCCTTGTCGGCCAGGGTCAGTGGCGTGCCATCCGCCAGATGCGGCCGCCCGTCACGAACGTGTACGTAGGTCTTCGAGGTGCGAAACGTGATCCCGAGCCAGCGGTTGTCGGGGTCTGCAGTCTCGGGGTCCAGCACGATCCGGTGGCGGAACCTTCGGTTGGTGTCGGCGGAGAACACGACGACCTGGCCGTGGAGGAGCGGGATGACGAACGAGGGCTCCCCAGGCTCCTTCGACTCCACCATCAGCCGCCGTGAGGGCTCGGCTTCGGGGCGTTCGTAACAGGAGAAGAGGGCGATGACCCCGGCATCGTCCAGGTCGAGCGCCTGGTCCGAGTGCGCGCCCATCTTGGGGTACGCGCGAGTGTAGATCTCCAGGAGCGCGTTGTTGAAGGGAACTGCGAGCGAGGCACGTGCGCGGATCTGCTGCGCGAGCGTGCTGTGGATGGGTCGGAAGCACTGAGCCGGGAGCGTGTAAGCCGTGGTGGTGCGGACGATGGGGACCCCGCGCAGGCCATCAGCCACCACGAGTACCGCGCCGCGCCGGCCTTTTCCGAGATCCTCGGTCCGAGCCGACGCGGACAGCTCGGCGAACAGGTTGCCTGGTGTCGGAACATTGTATGTGGGGAACATGTCGGACGCCTCGTAGATCGGCGCCCGGTAGTCGCCCGCGTTCATGCTGAAGCGAAAGCCGTCTCCGTAGTCGATGTGGGCAGACGTCTTGTTCTCTTCGGCGTACAGCCGGCGAAGGTCCCTCATCCCCTCGGGCGTGGGGGCCTCCAGCTCCACTCGTGCCTCGTCCTGGAGCAGGAAGGTGCGCCCTCCCTCATGGACCGCCTCGGTCTTCGAGCAGCGCACCACGTATCCCAGCCGGGTCGGCAGCCGCGCGGCGTCCAATTCGGACGGCACGATCTCGTGGGTGTAGCGCCGGTTGGTGGACAGAGGCATGAAGAACACGGAGTTGGGATACAGTGTGATCGTGAACTGGTTCGGATACGCGCCTTCCTGCTCGGTCTCCTTGTGTCGGAAGCGAAGCCGGGTCAATCCGCTGATCCCGCGGTAACCACGGTCGAAGGGGTCGCCGGCCATGGGACCGAGCCGATCGAGATGATCATAGAAGGTGCAGAACGCCATCACTCCGTGGTCCGGCATGTCCTTGGTCTTGTCCGCGTGGGACGAGATGCGGGCCTTCGTCTGCTTCTTCCCGGCGTCGGCCGGGGTGTTGAGATAGATCTGCGCCAATACGTGATTGAACGGCGCAGCCCCCGAGAAGACGAGCGCCGCCTCCTGGTTCAGTGCGTCGACGATGTGCCGGTCGGTGGATCGGAAGTTGTCAGTCGGGCCCGACAAATTAGTCGAGCAGCGCAGCAGGCGGAAATGAAGCGCTTCCCGCTCCTTTCTGACCGGTGTCAGGTAGATTCCGGTGCGATGGGCCGTCCCCGGCTTGGTGGACTCGGTCAGCGACTGGAAGGCGTGCTCGCTGCGGATCCGTTCGGCGTAGTCGTCTTCCGGGCCGAAGAAGCATCGGTAGTACACACCAAGTCCGTGTACGTGCATGGGGACCCGGCCGGCGCCCACCAGCGCCGAAGGGGCGAGGTCGCCCGCCGCGTAACCGTAGGAGCCCTCTCGGATCACCAGGACACGCGACGCGGCCGAGAGGTCGAGATCGGCAGCCTTCGCCACGTCACCGCATAGGTAGACGGCCTTCCCCTCGACCTTGGGCACCCCCGCCGAGGGGTCGGCGACCACCGTGCCAGCGAAGTCGCTCATCGGAAGTGCGTCGTCCCCTGGCGAGAGCAAGAGCAGGATCTGGCGCGTGTCGATAATGCGAGCTTCGGGGAGGCGTGGCCGGATCATGGTAGGAAAAATACCAGCAGGAAGAGCTGGCTCTCCTGCTCGATCGCGAGGAGGGTCGCAGTGCGGCTGGATGCGTTCACGACCACCTCGGCAACCTACGGCGTGCCGAGTGCGGAGAAGATGTTGGGTTCGTTGCCGGTGGTGGGCAGCTACTGCCTGCGCGCGTTGGAGAAGCAGCATCGGCGCGTCGTAGCCCCTCGGCTCCCGCGAGGAGGCGAGACATGTCAAGATTCCGGCGAAATATGTCAACTTTCTTACTTCCGCTGTATGGAAGTGTAGGAGAGTGTCGTCGCAAAAGGTGAGGTGTGAGACCGGCCGTCCTCGCCTTGCCGGGTGGACAGCGGCATCTGCCGTGGAGGAACGTGGCCGACCGAAGTGCGGGTACACGGTTGAGCGCGGCGCTCTGCGATCCCGTCCTGCCGACGACGGTTGTTGTGACGGCGGGTCGCGGTTATCGCGGCGAGCTATGGGCTCGCTGAGCGGGATGACATCTTCGATGAGTTCGGCTCGGTCGTCGTGGCGGCGTTGCTGATCATCGGCCTGTCCGCCGTGTTCGTGTGGTTCAACCCGTGCGCGTTTTGCGCGGCAACCCATCGGCGGCTGCCGTGGAGTTCCCGGAGCCGGCAGTGGTGGTCGGCGAGGGCGTAGGGGCAGCGCGGCGGGAGCGGGACGGTGCGGTTGCTGCGTCTGGGTGGTGGAGCTGCAGTCATGAGCATCGACCGCATCCATTGCCATGTCGCTACCTGCGACGACTGCCGCCTCACCTTCGACGAAACCGGCAGCGGTTACCCCATATACGTCGACAACGCAGACGACCGCTGCGCCCCGATCCCCGTCACAAGTCACCTTGCGATCAGGCTCGGAGCGCCGTCGCTGGTCTCGTAGCGGGAACCGAGGGTTCCGAGTTGACTCCGCCCAGCCCCGCGAAGTGCTGGCCAGGATCGCGGGGATGGCTCAGAATCGGCACTGCCCACGCGGCAGCAGTGGCTGCCGGCCGAACATCCGAGGAGTTGGGACATGACGAGCTCACGAGGTAGAAGACGACAGGCCGTCACTCAGACCTACGCGTAGGCCGGTCGGTTGAGTGGATGGCGACGGGAGGGAATATCGCCGCACCGCCTATGTTCCGCGTCCGTTCGCGCGTACCTACATGGCGCTCATCCTTGGTGGCGCTGTGCTTGCGGCCGGTGCCTACTTCGGGATCATGGCTCTCCAGTCGGTTCCCTTCTTCGGCCAAACATTCGAGGAGAAGCAGGCTCAAGCTCGCCTGGAAGCGCTCAAGGTTGCGTTGACCACCGTTGCCGGTGTCGCGGCGCTTTCCGGCATCTACGTCAGCTATCGTCGCCAACGCACCGAAGAGTCGAATAGTTACCGTGACCAGGACAGGGCCTTCACGGATCGTTTTGGCGCCGCGACAGCCCAATTGGCAGGCGAAACATCAGTTGCTCGCCTTGCTGGAACGAAGGCCTTAGCGCGACTCGCTGACGACTCCGAGCGTGATCGAAATGCATGCTTGAACCACCTTTGCGACTATCTTCGTCAGCCCGTATCCTTGAAAAATTCGGAAGAGGCCGAGGGCGATGAGCCGCGACGATCCCGGCTTGCTCGTCGAGATCAGTGGGCGAATCCTGACGAGTGGGACGTGCGGAGGAGCGCGGCCAAGCTACTATTTGAACGTATCGATCACTCGGTCGCCGATCCGTGGGACCTTCGAGAATCCGTCTTGATCGATGTGGACTTCGGCAGAGTATCCACCACGACGGCGGGGATCGATTTTCGACACAGTGTAATAGTTGGTGACGTGAACCTCCGGGGCCGAGTGACGGGAGGTGGGATCATCTTCGATGATTGCTACTTCGCCTCCGGCGTGGATATATCGGAGGTGTTGGTCGAGGCGCCTGTCAGTTTTGCCGGTGCGGTGTTCTCTGGAGAATTCACCTACGACTGCTTCGGTGCGTGGACCGGCATGATGCCACTCTTGCAGGACTGCGCCTTCCTTTCCGATGCGGAACTCCTGCGAAGTTTGAAATATGCCTTCCTGCAATCAAGGGGCCTTCATGCGACCACGGTGAAGCTGCAACTGCAAGGATCGCAGTTCAAGGGGCATGTGACGCTGCCCGACCATGCCGTCGACATATCGGCAGCAGACTTCTCCGAAGCGGCTTCAGTCGCAATTGTTGCGTATGGCGAGCAGGGATTGGTGCTTTCCTATCGCGGCGACCGTCTTCCTGATCGAACGGAGTTCGGTCTCAACATGTTCACTGGCGGCGTGTTCGAAGAAGGTAACCCCCATCTCTCGCCAGCGGTATGGGATTCGGACACCAAGTGGCCGCCAGGATTCGATCCGTTCAGCAACGATGACTGACTTGCCGTTCGGGCGTCGAGACGCGAGCATGCCGCATGCGCCGGGTGCAAGTTCGCAGAGCGGGCATTGCATCTCATCAAGGGGCCAGGGGTGGAAAATCCCGTCAGCTCCACTCTCGCGGACGCGCTCAACCGCTACGCAGCATCCAGGTCCGCTGTCGCACCCGCCCCCGCGTGCTCGGACCCGCAGGTTCAGCTCGCCCGCGTTCCGGCGAGGAGGTGGTCTTCACGACCAAGGCGGAGCGGCGAGCTGGCCACGATGGTCCCCGGGAACGTCGTGGCGTTCGAGGTCGACGACGGGTGGGGCGTACGAGGTCTGCGACCCCCTGCAGCTCGCCGGCTCGGGGACCAGCCCGAGCCGTGGGCAGCGGGGCGGAGGGACGTCGTGGTGTGCGTGCCGCCGCAGCTGCTGTCGGGGCGCCGGATCTCCAGGGACGGCGCCACGGACGGGCCCCTCGTCGGAAGTCCCACTAGGTCCGGGGGATCGTCCAGCGGACGATCGTCCCGATGGGCTCGCGGGGTGCGATGTCGAAGGTCCCGCGGTGGCGTTCGGCGCGGCGCCGCATGTTGGTGAGCCCGCTGCTGCGTGCGCCCGGGACGAACCCGACTCCATCGTCCTCGACCGTGAGGCTCAGCTGATCGGGGCGGGAGACGAGCTCGACGACCACGTTGCCGGCGCCGGCGTGCCGGGCGACGTTGGCCAGCGCCTCGCGCAGGACCGCGACGAGGTCCTCCCCGACCTCGGGGGGAAGGGTGTCGATCGGTCCGTCGAAACGCACGGTCGGATCGAAACCCAGCGCCTTCATCGCGTCGGCGGCCACGTCGAGCAGCCGGGCACGCAACCCGCTGGGGTTGGCCTTGGCCAGGTCGTGCAGCTCGTAGATCGTGGTGCGGAGCTGGCGGATCGTGTCGTCCAGGTCGGCCACCGTGGTGAGGATCCGGTCGGTGGCCCGGCCCTGCCCGAGGCCCATGGCCACGCTCTGCAGCGACAGCCCGGCCGCGAAGAGCCGCTGGATGACCTGGTCGTGCAGGTCGGCGGCGATGCGGTCGCGCTCGTCGAGCATCGCCGCCCGCTGTTGTTCGGCGCGGGCTTCGGCCAGTTCGGTGGCGAGGGCGGCGTGGTTGGCGAAGCTGCCGGCCATCTCCAGATCGGTCTCGGTGAACCCGGTCCGCCCACGCCGTCGCACCGCGCTCAGCACACCTCGCGACCCGCGTGAGCCCAGCAGCGGCACTACGATCACCGGACCGACGTCCAGCTCGCCGGCGGTCAGCGACCCCCACTCGGCCTCGTCCTCGACCTGCGAGAGCCGAACCGGATCGCCCGTGGTGGACACCCGACCCAGCAACGAGCCCACCACCGGCACGTGGGAACCATGCACCTGGAGCTCACCGACGCCGGCCGCCTCCTCGATCCGCAGCTCGCGCCCGTCCGAGGTCGGGAGCGCGACGGTGACCAGGTCCCCGTCTGCGATCTGCCGCATCCGCTCGGCGATCAGCCGTAGTGGACGCTTCGCACCAGCGTCGTCCGGGGACAGCAGCTGGCGGGTGATCGCCGCGGAGGCCTGCAGCCACTCCCCGCGGGTCCGGGCCGCTTCGTAGAGGCGGGCGTTGTCGATCGCGACGGCCGCGGTGGCGGCGATCGCGGTGCACAGCTCCTCGTCCTCCGCGCTGAACTCCCCCTTGGTGCTCTCGGTGAGGTAGAGGTTGCCGAAGACCTCGTCCCGGATCCGGATCGGCACGCCGAGGAAGCTCGTCATCGGCGGATGCCCGGCCGGGAAACCCGACGAGCGGTCGTCGTCGCTGATCCGGCGCAGCCGGATCGGGCGAGGATCGTCGATCAGCGCACCGAGCAGACCCTTGCCCTGGGGCAGGTGCCCGATCCGCTCGACGCCGTCCTCGGGGATGCCGGTGTGGACGAACTCCGCGAGACCACCGGCCGCAGCGATCACCCCGAGCGCGGCGTACCGGGCACCGATCAGTTCGCGGGCCGCCTCGACGATCCGCCGCAACACCGCCGGCAGATCCAGGTCACCGATGACGAGCTGGTTGGCGCGCAGCAACCCACGCAGCCGGCCTTGGGTCGCCATCACTTCCTGGGCCCGCTCCACCAGCTGGCCCAGCAGCTGGTCCAGCTCCAACCGCTGCAGATCCGGAAACCTCAACTCGCTCGCCGCCGAAGCGTCGTCGTGGGTGTCCCGCCGGACGGGGCCCTGCGCGTACTGGCCCTCACCGTCCTGCCGCCGCTGCTCCCCACCAATGCTGGTCGCGTGATCCTCAGCAGACACGCTTCCGACCTCTCGCCGTCCTGGCGCGGTGACCAGGCTGTTCTCCTACTGCCCGGGCTCAGCGCGACCGCGTCCACGCCGGGCACGTCGATCGACTACCGGAGCTGGACCGAGGTAAGCGGCCACCCCGCGACCGATGCCGGTGTCAGTGGACCACGACTCGGGTGCCCTCGACCATGTCGCAGGCCCGTCCGCCGTCGCCCCTTGTCCAGGGTCGCACGCAGGGC
This sequence comes from Pseudonocardia adelaidensis, assembly GCF_039543345.1. Taxonomy (NCBI): domain Bacteria; kingdom Bacillati; phylum Actinomycetota; class Actinomycetes; order Pseudonocardiales; family Pseudonocardiaceae; genus Pseudonocardia; species Pseudonocardia adelaidensis. Next base: position 39,236 of record NZ_BAABJO010000030.1, read on the forward strand.
GGACGGTGGTCGACGAGGGCGACGACGGCGGCAACGCCGCCGAGCACGGCCACGCCGACCGCCATCAGCGCGACGGCGATCAAGCGGCCCGCCGTCGTGACCGGGACCTGGTCCCCGTATCGGGCGGTCGTCGAGGTCGCCCGTGGACACCCGGTGGACGAGACCGACATCGACGCCGTCCACCTCGGACAGCGGGTGGACGTCGCGGTGGACCGCCTCCGTCACCGGCCCGCAGCGTCATCTCGGATGCGGACGTCGACGACGCCCGGAGCACATCCCGCCACGACGGTGGCGATGTGCCGGTCGGTCTCGTCCGCCCCCTCGCTCGAGAGCGTGACCACGCCGTCGGCCACCGCCACGTCCCAGCGCCGCCGGCCGGCCGCCGACAGGTGGCCGGCCACGTCACGGGAGATCGCGTCGTCGTCCCGTGCGATGGTGCGCAGCACGTCGACCCGGCTCACGATGCCGACCAGCCGATCGCCGTCCACCACGGGAACGGCACGCAGGTGCCGGTCCACCATCAACCTGCCGAGCTCTGCGACGTGCCTGTCGGGGGTGGCTGTGACGACCTCCGTGGTCATCACGCCGGCGACCTCGGAAGGCGCCGGTGGGATCGGCTCGGGTGGCTGGTTGTGGATGAGCTCGCGCGGGTCCGGCAGGAGCCGGTTGCGCAGGAGGTCCGCCTCGGTGACCACCCCGAGCAGCCGGTCGTCGGCGTCGACGACCGGGAGCACGGCGAATCCACGGGTGACGAGCAGCCGCGCGGCCTCCTTCACGGGGGCGTCCGGGCTCACGGTCACGACGGGGCTCGTCATCAGCCCGCGCGCCCTCATGCTCGCCCCTCCGCGGTGTCGGCGTCGGCCGGAACCGCGACCAGCCGGCGCCCGGTGAGCCGCTGCAGGGGCACGGCGATCGTGTGGGCCGTCCGGCTCGGTGCCCATGGTCGCGGCATTCGCGTGGCCAGTTCGGCAAGGCGTTCGGGGAAGAGCACCTCGTAGGCCTCGCCGACGCCGAGCACGGTCCAGCCGGTTCGGGTGCTCGGGTCGATCTCGTCGACCTGGAAGGCCACGACCGCGCCCCGGGTGGCGGCGGCCAGCTTGCTCCCGCCTCCGGTGCGGAAGACGACCTCCTGGTCGTCGAGGACGTACGTGACCGGCTGCGCCGCCGGGAGGGCGGCGTCGGTGAAGACGACGCGGCCGATCTCGCTCTTGGTGAGCAGGCGGAGGCACTCGGCCTCCTCGAGCTCCACCAGCTCGACGATCGCCGCTCGATCTGCGGCTGTCACTGCTTTCTCCTTCGGTGTGTCCGACCACCGACGATCCCCCGCGCCGAGGGCGGTCGACAGGGCCGAAGGTCCTCGGCCGGTCGGGTCGTGCCGATCACATCCACGGTGAGCATGTCCGGTGAACGGCACCTTCCGGCCCTGGTCACGCAGCCCTTCTGGGCGAGACCGCGGGCGTCCCGATCTGGACCGTGCTGGTCCCGGTGGTCGTCCGCCGCGGCCAGGCACGCGAACATGACTCGGACCGCGGCCCTGCGCCTCGACGACGCTGCGCCTCGACGACGCTGCGCCTCGACGACGGTCACGGGCGAGGAGGTGTGGACCTCCTGCGGCGGGCCGCCCCACTCGCGCAAGTCGACCCGCGTGGCGGCGGTGACGACGTCCGACACGATCGGTTCAGCGGCCGATCGCCACCACGTCGTCGAGTGGCCGGCGCGGTGTGGCGGGCAGCTCGCGGGCGCCGGGCAGGGCCCAGCCGAGCCGCAGCAGGATCTGCGGATGCGCGGTCTTCTTGGCTCCGACGCGGTCGCGGACGAACGCGCGGGTCTCGTGGACCTCGAGCGGTTGGGTGAGAGGGCTGCTCGCGAGCCCGGCCAGGGTGGCGGTGAGGAGGACGGCGCTGGTCACCTCGCCGGCGCGCAGCCAGCTCGCGCGGGTGTCGGTGAACGTCGACAGCAGCAGGAGGGCCGCGTTCTCCGGTTCGCCCTGTCCCGGCGACTCGACCACCGCCGGGCGGGCGTACGCGCGCATCGGCATCCGACCCCGCGCCGGTGCCGGCGACGGCACGTTCGCGGACGGCACCCCGTCCGTGGCTCCGGGCAGGCGCCCGCTCCAGCGGGCGAGCTCGGCGGCGTAGAGCGGGTCGGCCTCCTGCATCTCGGCAGCTGCCGCGATCGCCTTGTACAAGTGCCAGCGGAGCCGAGGTTCCGTGACCGCCTGGAGGGTGAGGCCGTGGCGCTCGGCGAGCTCGGTCATCCCGCCGATGACCTCGCCGGGCACCGCCCATGGGCTGAACCTGCGCCGGTCGGTGCGGCGGCGCGGGATCACGGCAGTGAGGTCGGCGTCGGTACCGGTGGGGGTGCCCCGGGCGAGCTCGATGGTGGCGAGGTGGTCAGGGCGCTGCGGATCGGGGAGTCGACGCACCCGCCCCGCCCAGCCGGAGGCGGCCAGCGCGACGAGCAGGTGGTGCAGGGCGGCGCCGCAGCTCATCACCAGGTCCCGGCCCTGCGGATCGGTTGCGGGGATGTGGCGGGACGAGTCGGCGTAGAGATCGACGGTGTTCCCGTACACGCGCCACGCCCATGGCTGGCTGTTGTGCACCGATGGGGCGCGGATGGCCAGCCGCAGCGCGGCCAGCACGGTCTCCTCGTCGATGAGTGCGCCGGTCATCACCGTGATCCCTCGCCGTCAGGGGTTGCCACCACTGTCTTGTCTCCCAACTCGGAGGCGGAAGGCATACCCGGTCCAGGCTCCGTCGTCACCGTCCGCGGCGGCAGGGCCGTTCGGCCCGGTGCCGGGCGCGGAACGACCCTGCCGGGTGAAGCCCCGACGGCGCCGGCGGCGCCCCCGGGATCGTCGAGCTCCAACGGGCAGCGCGGGGCGCGCCCCGGTCGGAGGCCCCGTGAATGCGCCTGAGCCGGAGGCGGCGCCGCTACCTCCTCCACCGGCGCGCCCGGGGGCGCCCTCGGGAGGGATGGGGGAAGGACGGGGATCGCACGTCCGCACGGGTGGGCTCCGAGGAGCGCGGCGCGCTTCTCGCCACGTGCTCGGGTCCCCTGTTGTCGGGACCTTCGGCCCTGAGGAACGTCGGCCCGGTGGGCGATCCTCGGTGGCGAGGGCACGACGAGGTCCTCGGGCCGAGGGGAGGGTGTGGCGCGCCGGGTGCAGGGAACGGCCCGGGCGTTGCATCGGCTGCGGCGGGGTGCGTCCGGGTCGGGATATCCGGGCGCACCCCGCCGCCACGGTCGTCGTTCTGGCCCACTGCTCGTGCCCGCGGGTGGTGGAGGCGGCCCCCTCCTGGAGCCCACGTCGGCGGGCCGGCGTGAGGACCTGCAGCTCGGCTCCGGGCTCGTGGTCGGTCGTCAGGTCTCTTCGCGTGGTTGTCCGGCCTCGTCACAGCAGGAGAACGGAGCGGAGCTCGCGGCGCGGTGTCGCGGGCAGCGTCGGCGCACCCGAGGCCGGCCAGCCGACACGGATGACGAGCTGGGGTTGCTCCGGGACTCCGAGCACGTTCCGCTGGATCTGCAGGCGGGAGCTGTCGATCTCCAGGGCCTGGCTGAGCGGGGTGGTGGCGAGCCCGATCCGCGTTGCCGTCAGCAGGACGGCACTCGTCGCCTCGCCGGCGCGGAGGCGGTCGAGGGGCTCGTCCCCGGCGGTCGTGACGACGAGCAGCTCGGCGGCGTCGTCACCGCGGCCGTGCCCGGAGACCTGTGTGGCCTGGGCGAGTCCTGCGCGACCGAAGCGGCGCAGCGGTGAGGGGTCGAGGGTGCCGATCGGCGGTGCGGCGACATTGGCGTCGGGCACGCCGTCACGGCCACCCGGGAGGCGGTTGGTCCACATCCGCAGCTCGGCTGCGTACCCGGATTCCTCGCGCTGGAGCCGCTCGGCGGCGACGATCGCCGCGAGGAGCTGCTGCCGCATCGCGGGGCGGGTGACCGGGACGAGGGTCGCCCCGTTGCGAGCGGCCTGCTCGACGAGGGTGTGCAGGTGCTCGGCCGGGACCGGACGGCGGCTCATCCGGCGGCGGTCGGTCCTGCGCTCTGCGATCGCCGGGAACAACGCGGCGTCGGCCGGTTCGCACCCGGGCCGCACCGTGACCGTGGCGAGGTGGGTGCTGTCCTCTGCGTCCGGAAGGCGCCGGATGCCGGCGGCGAGACCGCGGGCGGCGAGGGCGGTGCGCAGGTGGTGCAGGGCCGCCCCGCAGCTGAGGACGAGGTCACGGCGGTCCGGGTCGGTGGCCGCGAGGTGGCGTTGCGGATCGGCGTGCAGCCGCACCTCGTCGGAGCCGATCCGCCAGCGCCACGGCTGGCTGTTGTGCACCGACGGCGCGTGGAGGGCGTCCTCGACGGCGTCGGCGAGTTGCGTCGGGGACGTCACGGTCGGCCTCCAGCGGCTGGAATCGGGTTCGACTTCTCACCGGATGTCGGTGCCCACGGCTCGGATGCCGACAGCCCGGGCCGGGGAGTCAGCAGGACGGCGCACGGGGCGTGGAACAGCGCGCTGCGTGCGACGAGCCCGAGGCGTCCGGACCGGTCTGCGCGCGGGCCGCCCAGAACGAGCAGATCGGCGTCCAGCGGCTCGCCCACGAGCTCGTCCGCCCGGACCCGGGTGAGCCACGGCCGCACGCGGAGACCGGGAACGCTGCTCGACGCTGCCCGGACGGCGGCGTCGAGGAGCCGGGTGGCGTTCTGGACCGCGTGGTCGAGGCCGACGCTCCGTTCGCCGAACGAAGTGGGAAGCCCGTGCGCCACGACGAGGTCCGCCCCCATGTGTCCGGCGCATGCGACCGCCTCGGTCAGGGGCTGCGCGTCGTCCGGCAAGCACCGCACGGCGGCGACGACCTGGGGCGGACTCGCATACGTTCGGTGCAGCACGGGCAGGACCAGCACCGGGTCCCCGCTGCGCGCCGCACCGGCCGTGATCTCCATGATCGCGCCGACCCGCTCGGCGGACGCCGGATCAGCCGGGCCGGGGACGAGTCGGTGACGGATCTCCCGAGCGGAATCGTCGCACCAGCGCACGGCCCAGCCCGGGATCTCGTCGCCGACGACGACGAGCGCTCCACGGGGTCGTCGCGACGGCGTGTCGGACCGGGGGACGCCCGGAACGTCGAGGGCGGGCGTTGCCGTGGTCGTTGCCGTGGTCATCGCCGTAGTCACCTCGTCCGGGTCCTCGTCATCGGTCCCGTCGTCATCGGTCCCGGACGCGCTCGATCGTCTGCCCGATCGGGCGGCGGGGAGTCGTCGGGAGCTGTGTACCCGGTGGTGCCCAGCCGACGCGAAGCAGCAGCTGCGGGCAGAGCGAGCCGCGGAGCACCGCGTCCCGGATCGTGATCCGGGTGGCGGCGACCTCCAGCGGCTGGCTGAGCGGGCAGGTCGCCAGCCCCAGCTCCGTGGCGTGCAGCAGGACGGCGCTGGCCGCCTCGCCCGCTCGCAGCTGCGAGAGCGGATCGTCGGAGGCGGTTCCGAGAACCACCAGGGCTGCGCCGTCGTCCGTCCGGCCGTTGGCCTGCTCGAGGAGGCCCTGGGCGAAGCGGCGGGCGGTTCCGGTGCCGGGCGGGTCGCGCAGCAGGTTGCCGGCCGGCACCCCGGTGTCGTCGGCGACACGACCGCTCCACACGGCCCTCTCGGTCCGGTAGGCCGTGTCGGTCTCCTGCTCGGCGGCGGCGTCACGGATCGCCGCGAGCAGGAGCGAACGCTCGCGTCCCCCGCTGAGGCATTGCATCAGCGCGCCCTGTTCGGCGGCCCTTGCCCCGAGCTCGCGCAGGAACCCCTCCGGGACATCCCAGTCGGTGAAGCACCGGCGGTCGGTGCGCCTCTGCACGATGGCGCTCGCCAGCCCGAGGTCGGCTTCGGCCGGTTGGCCCGGCAGCAGCTCGACGGCGGCGAGGTGGTCGGGCTCGTCGGGGTTCGGCATCCGGTACACGCAGGCCCTGACCCCCGCGGCGGCGAGCGCGATCCGCAGGTGGTGCAGCACGATCCCGCAGCTGAGCACGAGGTCGCGGCCGTCAGCGTCGGTCGACGGCAGCCACCGGCTCAGGTCCGCGTAGAGGTGCACGCTGCTCGGCCCGAGGGCGAAGCGCCACGGCTGGCTGTTGTGCACCGAGGGGGCGCGGACGGCCAGCGCGAGCGCACTGATCACGGTGCGGTGGTCGACGTCGTCGGTGATCATTCCTGCTCCTCGGGGGTGGCGGAGCGGCGGCGGTCCGTTCCCGCTCACCACCGACGATCCCCCGGCGATGCCGTCGCGACCAGCGGCGGTGGTCCCGTACCGGAAAGGACTCTCGCCCCTCCGGGCCGGGTCTCCGGGCGCTTCCGGGTGCCGGCCGCGCGGAGAACGGTCCCCTCGGGATCGAGGAGGAACGGCGATGGACCGACAGGACGGCGATCGGCCGGTGGCGGTGGGGGTGGACGGCTCCGAGCAGGTGCTGCGCGCCGTCGGGTGGGGCACGGCCGAGGCCGCCTGGCGCCGCCTGCCGCCGCGGCTCGACCCCCTGGGCGGACGAGCACCCGGACGTCCAGGTCGAGCGGGTCGTCGTTCGTGGTCACTCCGCTGTCGAGCCGACCACCCGGTCGGGTGCGGCGCAGCTCGGGGTCGTGGGGGCGCGGGGCGGGGACCAGGTCGCCGGGCTGCTGCTCGGCTCCGTCGGAAACGCTTCGGTGCACCGTGCCGAGTGCCCCCTGGCAGTGGCACGGATGGTGGAGGGAGGGGATCGCGATGCGTCCTGACCCGGACGGCCCACCCGTTGCGGGCGGGCTTCCGCGCCGCACGACCGATCGCGTCGAGGACCTGGTCGCCTGGCTCCTGACGGGAGCGGCGTTGCTGGTGATCGTCATCGCCGTGCTGGCCGGGGTGGGCGTGCAGCGCCGGGAAGCCGAACGGGCGGCGCTGGACAGGACGTCGTCGTCGCAGACGAGTGCGGTGTTGCTCGAGGACGCGCATGTGGTGTCCGGGGAGTTCGGCCGCGCGCCGGCGCAGGTGCGGGCGCGGTGGGCCGATCGCGGTGGGCGGGAGCACGTCGGCGTCGTTCCGGTGATGCGTTCGGTGCCTGCTGGGGCCGGGGTCGTGGTCTGGATCGATGCCGCGGGGGAGATCACCTCACGCCCCGGGGGCCCGGCTAGCGCCGTGATCGGTGGGACCGTGGCAGCAGTGGGTGTGCTGTGCGCAGGTGCGACTCCCCTCCTCGTGATCTGGCTCGGGGTCCGGCGGCTCACGGGCCGGTACAACTCCCGGCGATGGGAGCAGGAATGGGAGCGGGTCGAGCCGCGGTGGCGGCGCACCGTCCTCTGAGCGGCCCCTGGTCCCGCAAGATCCCGCTGTGCGGAGCGGGCGGCCCGCGCCGTCGCCGACTCGCACCCGACGGTCGGCGCGACGCGCTCGAGAGGCCCCATGTGCGCGACACCTTCAGCGGCGAGCAGGTCGGATACCCGGTCGTGCGGCCGCGCGAGGGCCTGAACTGTCCCGTCGACCCGGGCGATGTCGACGACCACCGCGTCACGTCGTCTCCGTCTCCTTCTCGTGAGGTGCACCGGAGCGGGTGCATGTCGACGACGGTGCGATGAGGTCCGCCGGGGCGCGCCGGCCGGTCGGCGGGACCGGCCAGCCGCGGCCGACGCGCAGTACCGCCTGCGGGGGCTGCGTGCCGGCGATGAGGCGCCGCACCTCCTCGCGGGCGTGTGGCACCTCGACGATGTGGGAGAGGAACGAGGTTGCGAGGCCGTCCGCGGTGGCGGTGAGCAGGACCCGTTGCAGTGCCTGCCCGGCCTGTACATCGGCGGCGGGCCCGGTGAGATGGGTGGTCAGCACCGCGATGAGGGGTTCGGTCTCGAAGTCCTTGCCGGGCGGGCGAGCGGGCCGGTTCCCGCCGGTGTAGTCGCGCAGCACCCACCGGTCGTGCGGCTCGGCGGGTGTGCCTGCGGTGGCGGGTACGCCGTCGGCCCGGTCGTCCGCCCGGCCGGTCCATCGGGCGAACTCGACGCGGAAGGCGGGATCGGTCGTCTGGGCGCGGTGGGCGCGGGCCGCGATGTCACGCAGGGCCGTGCGCCGGCCGGGATCGTCGATGATCTCCAGCCAGCCACCCTCGTCGAGCGCCGCGCGGCGCAGGGCCGACTGTTCGGGCCGGGACACCGGTTCGTCGGCGTAGGGGTGGCGGTTCGTGCGGCGCAGCGGCACGGCGCGCAGCAGCCGGTGCTGCTCGGGGGTCGCCGGTTTGCGTCCGCCGTGGCGAACCACCGCGAGCAGCTCCGGCCGGTCCGGGTCGGGGAGGAGGGTGACCAGGGGCCGGATGCCGTCGCCGAGCAGCGCGAGGCGCAGGTTGTACAGGGCTGCACCGCAGCCGATGCGCAGCTCGCGGTCGTCCGGGTCGGCCGCCGGGAGCCTGCGGTCCGGATCGGCGTACAGCTCGATGGCCTCCGGGCCGAGCCGCAGCCGCCAGGGCTGCGCGTTGTGCAGCGAGGGCGCCTGCCCGACGGTGACGAGGAGTGCCTCGACCTGCTCGGGCGTGAGTCCCAGTGTCTCGGGGAATGCGGTGATCATCGGTCACGTCCAACCGGCGCTCGGAGCGCGGACCGGCTGTCCGTGCTCGCTCGACCACTCTCCTGGGGCGGCCGGGAGTGCGGTACGGGCGAACGGCCTGTCCGGCACGGACATCGGACCGGGTTGCCCGGCGTTCGGCCGCACGCCGATTTGGAGCGGACTCCTGCACGGCGTGCAGGAGCAGCTCGCGGAGATCGAGCAGATCCGCGATCGGATGCAGAGCCTGCTCGACGCCGTGCTCGCGGTCGCGTCGGGCCTGGAGCTGGACGCGACCCTGGCGGGTGCCTTCTGAGCCGAGCTCGGTCAGCGGGTGCTGCCGTCCTTGCGCAGCTCCGCGGCGTAGACGGCGGCCTCGGTGCGGCGGGCGAAGCCGAGCTTGTGCAGCAGCGACGAGACGTAGTTCTTGACCGTCTTCTCGGCGAGGAACATCTCGGCGCCGATCTGGCGGTTGGTGAGTCCGTCGGCGATGAGGTGCAGGATGCGCCGCTCCTGGGGGCTGAGCGATGCGTAGCGGGGGTCGGCCGGCTCGTCGCCCCTGCGCAGCCGCTCCAGCACCGCGGCGGTGGCCTTGGCGTCCAGCAGCGACCCGCCCGCCGCGATCGTGCGGACGGCGCCGACGAGGTCGATGCCGGTGACCTGCTTGAGCAGGTAGCCGGAGGCGCCGGCCATGATCGCGCCGAACAGTGCCTCGTCGTCGGCGTAGGAGGTGAGCATCAGGCAGGCGGGCGGCGGGGTGACGGCCGAGCGGATCTCCCGGCAGACGGTGACGCCGTCGCCGTCGGGCAGGCGGACGTCGAGGATCGCGACGTCGGGGCGCAGGGCGGGGATCCGGGCCAACGCCTGTGCGGCGGTGCTCGCCTCACCGGCGACGGTGATGTCGTCCGCCCCGTCGAGCAGCTGGGCGATCCCGCGTCGGACGATCTCGTGATCGTCGAGCAGGAACACGGAGATCGTCACGGCCCTGACCTTTCGCTCGGTTGCGACACGGAGAACGGTAGATGCGAGTACCCGCTCCGGCGAGCCGCAGTCGGCCTGCGAAAGCAGGCCGAAAGGCCCTGTGCGTGCTGCTCCCGCCGGCGTACCGCTCCGCCTATCGGTGGGCGGCGAGCGGCCAGTAGGCCCGGATCCGGGACCGGGATCCTCCGACCACGAGGGCCGAGCGCCGGCCCGGGCGGATCTCACGGGGTGTGGCTGCCTCGCTTCGCCACGGTGAGCAGCACGGCGGCGTCCTCGAGCGCCTCGAGGCTGTGCGACGCGGGCGGAACGATCAGCAGATCGCCGCGCCTGCCCTCCCATGCGGCGTCGCCGCTCACGAGGCGGACGCGGCCGAACAGGACGTGCACGGTGGCTTCGCCCGGGTTGACGTGCTCGGCCAGGCTCCGGCCGCGCAGCAACGCGATCACCGTCTGGCGCATCACGTGCTCGTGCCCACCCACCGCGGTGTGCGCCGCCCGCCCCGCGGGGCTGCGGCGCGCGGCGTCGAGCTGCTCGCGGGCCAGCGCGTCCAGAGAGAGCTTCTGCATCGTGCTCACACCCGTTCCCAGCCACGCCGCGGGCGGCGCGACGCGGGGCCGCCGGTCCGGGAGCGGTAGACGACGTAGGGCCGGAAGAGGTAGCCGATCGGCGCGGTGAACGCGTGGACCAGCCGGGTGAACGGCCAGATCGCGAACAGCAGCATGCCGATGAGGGTGTGCAGCTGGAACGTGAGGCCGGAGTGGGCCATCGCCGCGATGTCGGGCTGCAGCACGAACAGCGACCGGAACCACGGGGCGACCGAGAGGCGGTAGTTGTGTTCCTCGCCGCCCGCGGCGCCGAGGAGCGTGGTCGCGAGGCCGACGACGATCGCGGCGACGAGCACCACGTACATGGCCTTGTCGTTGCGGGTGGTGGCCATGAACACCGGACCGGTGGTGCGGCGGCGGTAGATCAGGATCCCGACGCCGACGAGCGTGCAGAACCCGGCGATCCCGCCGAGCAGCAGCGCCTGGACGTGGTAGGCCTCCTGGGAGAGGCCGACGGCGTCGGTGAGGCTCTTCGGGATCACCAGGCCGATGACGTGCCCGATGACCACCACGAGGATGCCGAAGTGGAACAGCGGGCTGCCGATGCGCAGCAGGCGCGACTCGTACAGCTCGGACGACCGGGTGGTCCAGCCGAACTTGTCGTAGCGGTACCGCCAGATCGTGCCGGCGACGAGGATCGCGATCGTCACGTAGGGCAGCACGCCCCAGAGCAGGATGTCCACGGGGTTCATCGGGCTCCTCCGGTGGGGAAGGGCGCGAGCTCGAGGCCGACCTGTTCGCGGGGCGGGCCGCTGCGGGCGAGCGCCTTGGCGGCAGCGACATCGGTGGGGGAGGGGCCGGGCAGCAGCGCGCACACCGCCTCGACCGGCGTGGCGTACGGCGTGCCGGTGTCGAGGAGGGCGAGCCGGAGCAGCTCGAGCCCGGCCCGGTGCTCCTGGAGGAGGGCGAGACCGTCGACGAGGTCCGCGGTGGCGGCGTACTCCAGCACGGCGGGCAGGAAGTCGGGTAGCTCCCCACTCGCGAACTCGACGCCGGCCGCGCGGTAGCGCTGCTTGAGCGTGGCGAGAGCGCCGCCCCGGCGGCGGGTCTCGCCGTCGCTCCACCAGGTGAGGTAGAGGCAGCAGCGGCGGCGCCGGTCGAAGACCTCGACGTAGTGCTCGGCGAGCGCGCCGGGCCGGGTGAGCGCCGCGTGGTCCAGGAACGCGGTCAGCCGTTCACGCGCCCGACCCGGTGGCAGCGCGTCGACCGCGCTCCGCACCAGGGGGAACATCTCCCGGACCCGATCGTCGGGGTACTGCAGGCAGATCGACGCCGCCTGGAGGACGACCGCCTGCTCGCCCCCGAGCCGTGTCATCGCTCGGTCCCCGGCGCGGGCGCGGGATCCGGCCGGCTGCGGCCGGTGATGTCACCCGGCTCCGGTGGCGCCTCCCTCGGCGGCGGGAAGAGCCCCGCCGGGCGCCCCTTGCCGTCCCAGTTCAGCAGGTTGATCCGGGCGCCGGGCTGCCCGGGGTCGGCGAACGTGTCGCTGGTCTGGCGGTCGCGCAGGGCGTGGAACGTCTCCATCGAGACCGGCATCGGGCGACCCGAGGCCTCCCCGAACGGTCCGCTGCCGACCATCCCCGGCCCGCCGTCGACGTCGAGGCTGCAGCCGATCTCCTCCAGGTCGTGGGCCTGCGCCTCGTACGCCGTCGGGATGACGTAGCGCTCCTCGTACTTGGCGATCGCCAGCAGCCGGTACATCTCGAGGATCTCTGCGCCGGTCATCCCCGCCGACGCCGCGATCGACTCGCGGCGCGGGCTGCCCAGCGTCACGTCCCGCATGTACGAGCGCATCGCGGCCAGCTTCTGCAGGACGGCGCGGACCGGCTCGACGTCGCCTGCGGTGAACAGCTCGGCGAGGTACTCGACGGGAATGCGCAGAGCGTCGATCGCCCCGAAGAGGTTGCCGGCGTCCTCGCCGTCGTGCCCGGTCTCGGTGAGCCGGTCGACGACGGGCGAAAGGGGTGGGATGTACCAGACCATCGGCATGGTCCGGAACTCCGGATGGAGCGGCAGGGCCACCCGGTACTCCTTGGCCAGCTTGTGGACCGGCGAGCGCTGGGCGGCGGCGATCCAGTCGTCGGCGATGCCGTCGCGGCGCGCGGCCGCGATCACCTCGGGGTCGCGCGGGTCGAGCAGCAGGTCGAGCTGCGCGTCGTAGAGGGCGTGCTCGTCCTCCACCGACGCGGCCTCGGTGACGCGGTCGGCGTCGTACAGGAACAAGCCGATGTAGCGCAGCCGCCCCACGCACGTCTCGCTGCAGACCGTGGGCAGCCCGACCTCCACCCGCGGGTAGCAGAACGTGCACTTCTCGGCCTTGCCCGTGCGGTGGTTGAAGTAGACCTTCTTGTACGGGCAGCCGGTGACGCACATCCGCCAGCCGCGGCACCGGTCCTGGTCGACCAGCACGATCCCGTCCTCGGCCCGCTTGTACATCGCGCCGGACGGGCAGGACGCCACGCACGACGGGTTCAGGCAGTGCTCGCAGATGCGCGGGAGGAAGAACATGAACGCCCGCTCGTAGTCGAAGCGGACCTTGTCCTCGGACTCCTTGCGGATCCGCTCGACGATCGGGTCCCGCGGGCCGTGCTCCGGGGCGCCGCCGAGGTCGTCGTCCCAGTTGGCGCTCCACTCGACGGACATCGGCTCGCCGGAGATCAGCGACTTCGGCTGGGCGACGGGGAAGTCGTCGCCCAGCGGGGCGTCGATGAGGTTCTCGTAGTCGTAGGTCCAGGGCTCGTAGTAGTCGCGGATGTGGGGCAGGACCGGGTTGGCGAAGATCGAGAAGAGCTTCCTGAACCGCCCGCCCGCCTTGAGCTGCAGCCGGCCGCGGCGGTTGCGTACCCAGCCGCCCTTCCAGGTCTCCTGGTCCTGGTAGCGGCGCGGATAGCCCTGGCCGGGCCGGGTCTCGACGTTGTTGAACCAGACGTACTCGACGCCGCTGCGGTTGGTCCACGCCTGCTTGCAGGTGACCGAGCAGGTGTGGCAGCCGATGCACTTGTCGAGGTTCATGACCATGCCCATCTGGGCCATCACCCGCATCAGTACTGCACCTCCTGCGACCTGCGCCGGATGACGGTGACCTCGTCGCGCTGGTTCCCGGTGGGACCGAGGTAGTTGAAGGCGAAGGACAGCTGCGCGTAGCCACCGATGAGGTGGGTGGGCTTGACCAAGATCCGGGTCAGCGAGTTGTGGATCCCGCCCCGGCGCCCGGTGGCCTCGGACTTCGGGACGTTCACCACCCGTTCCTGCGCGTGGTAGACGAACACGACGCCCGGGGGCAGGCGGTGCGTGACGATCGCCCTGGCGACGAGCACGCCGTTGCGGTTGACGCCCTCCACCCAGTCGTTGTCGTGCACCCCGATCGACGCCGCATCCGGCTCGCTCATCCACACCACCGGGCCGCCGCGCGACAGCGAGAGCATGAACAGGTTGTCCTGGTACTCGGAGTGGATCGACCATTTCGAGTGCGGGGTGAGGTAGCGGACGGTCACGGAGCGGCCGTCGTCACCGAGCTGTCCCAGGCTGGTCCCGCCGAAGAGGCGCTGCATGTCGAGGGGGGCCCGGTAGACCGGGAGCGTCTCGCCGAACTCGTGCATCCAGTCGTGGTCGAGGAGGAAGTGCATCCGGCCGGTGAGGGTGTGCCACGGCTTGTCCCGTTCGACGTTGACGGTGAACGGGGCGTAGCGCCGCCCGCCGGTCTCGCTGCCCGACCACTCCGGGCTGGTGATCACCGGAACGGGGCGTGCCTGCGTGTCGGCGAAGCTGATCCGCCGCTCCTCGCTGCCCTCGGCGAGGTCGACGAGGCGGGTGCCGGTGCGGCCCTCCAGCACCCGGAACCCCTGGACGGCGAGCCGGCCGTTCGTCGTGGCCGAGAGGGTGAGGATCGCCTCCGCCATCTTCGCGTCGGTGTCGATCGCCGGGCGGCCGTCGCCCGCTCCGCCCAGCATCACGCCGTTCCTCGCCGCGAGGTGGGCGATCTCCTCGTCCGGCTGGTAGGTGATGGCCTTGGTCGTCATCCCGAGCCGGTCGATCAGCGGGCCGACGCTCGCCATCTTGTCGGCGATCGCGGTGTAGTCGCGCTCGACGACCACCAGGTTCGGCATGGTCTTCCCCGGGACCGGTTCGACGTCCCCGGTCCGCCAGTCCCGTACCCGGCCGCCGGGCTGGGCGGTCTCGCCGGGCGTGTCGTGCTGGAGCGGGACGGCGACGACGTCGCGCCGCACGCCCAGGTGGGTGCCGGCGAGCTCGGAGAACCGGCGGGCCATCGCGTGGAAGGCGGCGAAGTCGGTGCGCGTCTCGAACGGCGGATCGATCGCCGGCGTGAACGCGTGGACGAACGGGTGCATGTCCGTCGTGTTGAGGTCGTGCTTCTCGTACCAGGTCGCGGCCGGGAGCACGACGTCGGCGAGCAGCGTCGAGCTGGTCATCCGGAAGTCCAGTGCGAGCAGCAGGTCGAGCTTGCCCTCCGGCGCCTCGCCGTCGCGCCACACCACGTCACGGGGACGGCGGTCCTCCGGCGTCTGGTCGGCGAGGAGGTTGTTGTGGGTGCCGAGCAGGTGCTTGAGGAAGTACTCGTCGCCCTTCGCGGAGGAACCCAGCAGGTTGGCCCGCCACAGCGTAAGGCAGCGCGGCCAGTTCTCCGGCGCGTCCGGGTCCTCGATCGCGAACTTCAGCTTCCCCGACCGCAGCTGGTCGACGACGTGGGCGGCGACGTCGCCGTTCCCGGCCTCGTCGGCCACATCCAGGGGGTTGCGGTCGAACTGCGGGTAGGACGGCATCCAGCCCAGCCGCGCCGACAGCGCGATCGTGTCGATCGTGTGCGTGCCCGCCAGATGACCCTCTGCCAGTGGCGAGGTGAGGGCGTCGGCGCGGTAGCCGTCGTAGCGCCACTGGTCGGTGTGCGTGTACCAGAAGGCAGTACCGATCATCTGGCGCGGCGGGCGGGACCAGTCGGTGGCACCCGCCATGGTCGCCCAACCGGTGGTCGGGCGGCACTTCTCCTGCCCGACGTAGTGCGCCCATCCGCCGCCGTTGCGGCCCATCGACCCGGTGAGCAGCAGCAGCGAGAGGACTGCCCGGTAGGTGGCGTCGCCGTGGAACCACTGGCAGATGCCGGCCCCCATGATGATCATGGTGCGGCCCTCTGACTCCTCCGCGTTGCGTGCCATCTCCCTGGCCACGCGCACGACCTGCTCGGCAGGAACCGACGTGATCGGCTCCTGCCACGCGGGGGTGTAGGGCTGATCGACGTCGTCGTAGCCGCTCGGCCAGGAGCCGGGCAGGCCGGCGCGGTGCACGCCGTACTGGGCGAGCATCAGGTCGAACACCGTCGTGCAGACCTTTCCACCGACCCGGTGCACCGGCACGCCGCGGCGCAGCACCCCAGCGGTGCCGTCGAGGGAGTCGAACCGGGGGAGGAGGACCTCCGCCGCCTCCCCGCCGAACAACGTGAGCTGCGGAGCGACGTCCCCGAGCTCGAGGTTCCACCGGCCCTGGCCCGAGTCGGTGTAGCGGAAGCCCAGCGAGCCGTTCGGGACCACCGGCTCGCCGGTCCGCCCGTCGAACAGGACCGTCTTCCACTCCGCGCCCTCACCCGTGTCGCCGAGGTCGGCGGCGGTGAGGAACTTGCCCGGGACGTAGGCCCCGCCGCGCTCGTCCAGGGCGACCAGGAACGGGAGGTCCGTGTAGCGCTGGACGTAGTCGACGAAGAACGGCACCCGCCGGTCGACGAAGAACTCCTTGAGCATGACGTGGCCCATGGCCATCGCCAGCGCGCCGTCGGTGCCGGGCTGGGCGGGGAGCCAGGTGTCGGCGAACTTCGTGTTGTCGGCGTAGTCGGGCGAGACCACGACGACCTTCTGGCCCTTGTAGCGCGCCTCGGCCATCCAGTGTGCGTCCGGGGTGCGGGTGATCGGGACGTTCGAGCCCCACATCAGCAGGTAGGAGGCGTTCCACCAGTCGCCGGACTCGGGCACATCGGTCTGGTCGCCGAAGACCTGCGGGGACGCGACGGGGAGGTCGGCGTACCAGTCGTAGAACGAGGTCATGCAGCCGCCGACCAGCTCGATGAACCGTGAACCGGCGGCGTGGCTGACCATCGACATCGCCGGGATCGGGGAGAACCCGGCGATCCGGTCCGGGCCGTGGGCCTTGATCGTGTGTACGTGCGCGGCCGCCACCATCTCCACGGCCTCGTCCCACGACACGCGCACGTGCCCGCCCTTGCCGCGCGCCCGCTGGTAGCGGCGGCGCTTCTCCGGATCGCCCGTGATCTCGGCCCAGGCCAGGACCGGGTCCCCGAGCCGCGCCTTCGCCTCGCGGTACATGTCGACCAGCACCCCACGGGCGTACGGGTAGCGGACCCGGGTGGGGGAGTAGGTGTACCAGGAGAACGCCGCGCCGCGCGGGCAGCCCCGCGGTTCGTACTCCGGGGAGTCGGGGCCCACCGACGGGTAGTCGGTCTGCTGGCTCTCCCACGTGATGATCCCGTCCTTGACGTAGACCTTCCACGAGCACGAGCCGGTGCAGTTCACGCCGTGCGTGGAGCGGACGACCTTGTCGTGGCTCCAGCGGTCGCGGTAGAAGACATCGCCCTCGCGGCCGCCCTCCCGGTACACCGCTCGCAGGTCGCCGGAGGTCTCGTGTCGGGTGAAGAAGTGCCCGGTCCGTAGCAGGACGTCGGCAGCGGGGCCATCGAACCCGCTGGTCGTGGAGGTGGTGGGCGCCGTCGGCTCGGCCATCGCGATGCTCCCTGCCCGTCGTCGGGACTGTGCACACCTGCGGCTCATCGCAGCCAACCATGGCGGAACCGTTCTCGCCGATTCCACGGCGAAGGTCCCGGGAACCCGGTCGCAAGGACCCTGTCCCGCGTCGCATTCCCGTGACGCAATCGGGTGCGAGGGCGAGGCCCGGGCAGGCGGCCACGCGGACGAGACGGAGGTACACCGATGGCCGAGCGTGACCCGCGGACGAACTCGCCCATGCGTTCCCGGGGAGCACGGCCGCCGGGCGGGCCGGGCGATGGTGGCCCCGGCAGGGCGCTCGCGTTGTCCACGGCCGGTTTCGCGGTGACGTTCTGGGCGTGGGCCCTGCTCTCGCCGCTGGGGGCGAGCTTGCGCGAGGAGCTCTCCCTCACCGCGTTCCAGCAGTCGCTGCTGGTGGCCGTCCCGGTCATCGTCGGTTCGCTGGGCCGGATCCCGGTCGGTGCCCTCACCGACCGGCTGGGGGCGCGCCGCATGTTCCCGACCGTCGCCCTGTTGACCGTGCTGCCGGTCCTCTACCTCGGGCACTTCGCCGACTCGCTGGCCGGCTACCTCGTCGGCGGGTTCTTCCTCGGCCTCGGCGGCACCACGTTCGCCATCGGCGTCCCGTTCGTGAACTCCTGGTACCCGCCCGACCGACGCGGTCTCGCCCTCGGCATCTTCGGCGCGGGGATGGGCGGCACGGCGATCTCGGCGTTCTCCACCGTGCAGCTGGCGGCCGCGTTCGGGGCGAACTTCCCGTTCGACCTGGTCGCGGCCGTGCTGGTGGTGTTCGCGGCGGTCGCCTTCCTGCTGCTGCGCGACCGCCCCGACCGGCCCGTCCCGTCGGGGTCGGTGCTCGCCCGGCTCGTCGCCACGCTGCGGATGCCGGTGGCCCTGCAGCTGTCCTTCCTCTACGCGGTGGCATTCGGCGGGTTCGTGGCGTTCAGCGTCTACCTGCCCTCGTACCTGACCACCGCGTTCGGGCTGGAGCGCGGCGACGCCGCGCTGCGCACGGCGGGGTTCGTGGTGCTGGCGGTTGCGATGCGACCGCTGGGCGGCTGGCTCTGCGACCGGTACGACCCGATTCGGGTGCTGACGGGCTCCTACGTCGTGGTGACCGGGCTGGCCGTCCTGGTCGCGGTCGAGTTGCCGCTCGTCCCGGTCGGGACCGCCGCCTTCCTTGGCCTCGCCGCCGCTCTCGGAGTCGGTACCGGTGCTGTGTTCGCGCTCGTCGCGCGGCTGGTCGAGCCGGAACGGGTCGGGGCGGTGACCGGCCTCGTCGGCGCCGCCGGCGGGCTCGGGGGCTTCTTCCCGCCGCTGGTGATGGGGCTGACCTACGGGGTCTTCGACGACTACTCGCTCGGGTACGTGCTGCTCGCGCTCACCGCAGCGGCCGCAGGAGCGCTCACCGCCACCGGCGTCCGTGGGCGCGTTCGGGCCGGTACTCCTCGGTGAGGCATTCACCTGCAGCTGGGTGACGCAGGTCCGGTGACGTCCCGACCGCTGGCTCGACGCCGGGGTACCGGTCGGAAATGGTCTCCGAGTGATCGGGGCCCTCAGCCGCCGTCGCGCGCGTCCTGCGCCCGTTCGCGCGCGTCCTCCGCGGCATCCGCGGCGTGCTCCCGCGCCTCTTCGCGCTCATCGGCCAGGATCTCGCCGGGGCGCATCACGTCGACCATCGCGAACGCACCGACGGCGTCCACCACGACCTCGCGCCCCGGCCCGCTGCAGGCCCGCTCGCACTCGGTGCCGCCGAACACCACCCGGGCGCCGACCCGGACGCGCATGCCGTCGGGCACCACGACGTCGACGCTGCCGAAGAGCGCACCCACCTCCACCCGTTCCTGGTCGGGCCCGACGGCTACCTGCCTGCTGCCCAGCAGCGCCGTGCCGTCGTCGGCGGTGAGGACCTGGGTCCCGAAGAACATCGCCATCCCGATGAGCAGCACTCCGCCGACCCCGGCGGCGAGGAGCTGCGCCGGCTTCCTCACGCCACGGGCGGCGGGCGGGGTGGGTGCCCGGTGGCGGGTGGGCGGCGCCGCCCGGTGCGCCGCGGTCACCTGCGTCCGCCCCGACGCTCCCGCGCTCGTCGGCCTCTGTCGCGGGGGGAACCGCCTCCGTGCCAGGACGGCCGCGATCACCGTGGCGAGGGCGAACAGGATCCCGCCGATCAGGATGTAGAGGTACACGCCGGTGGCGGAGAGATGCCCGTGCACCGGCGAGCCTCATGCGGTGGAGCCGCGCGGCACGAGGGCAGGCGACGGCCGAGCCACTGCGTCGCGTGGTGCGAGGGTCGGGCTACGGGCCGATGCCGAGCCGGGCGAGGTTGTCCACGGCCGGGTGGGCGCGGCCGGCGGGCCCGGCGGCGAACTGCTGCAGCATGCGCGTGGTGACCGCGCCGAGCACCTGGGCGACGCGTCCGCCGTTGCCACCGCCGATTCCGGCCGGGTCCAGGCCGGCGACCCAGTCCTGGGTACCGGTCGAGAAGACTCCTGCCCCGCTCGGGGTGCTGTAGTAGACCGCGTCGGAGAACTCGGCGCGCTTGGTGCTCCCGCAGACGACGGGCGAGTGGAACAGCACCTGCAAAGGTCGTGGCGTCGGCACCGACAGATCGACCTTGGCGTACTCGATCCCGACCACATCGGGGAACGCCTCACCCGCGGAAACGAGCCCTTGCAGCAACCAGCTGCCCGGATCGGCCACGACCAGCGCGGCCCGGCCGGGGAAGCAGCCGTAGTAGTTGCCGGTCAACTCGCTCTCCGGCTGCGCATCGGGTGGTTGCCGCCAGTCGCTGGTGACCTCGGCGGGAGCGGTGCGGGCCGCGGGGTCCTCGGCCGCCGACTTGTAGTTGACCTCGACGCGGTTCTCGCCGAGGGAAGACGCCTCGAACCGGATCCGCCGGTAGACCTCGTTGCCGCCGAGGAACGCGAGGTTCACACCGCCGTCGCGGGCCGCGGTGATCGACCGGCGCATCGCGGGAGACCAGTACTCGTCGTGCCCCAGCGTGAGGACGGCCGCGGCCCCGTCGACCAGGTGCGGGTCGGCGTGCAGGTCGATGTCGGTGGCGTAGCCGAGCGGTACCCCTGCCCGTTCTGCGACCCGCAGGGCCGGGAGCTCGAACTGCAGGAACTGCCCCGCGCCGAGGAAGTGCGCCTCGTAGGGCCGGTCGAAGCTGACGGCGCGGGCGCGGCTCTCCCGGCGTCCGTCCGGCCCCTTGTAGAGGCTGTAGCCGCCGTACTGGTTGTAGGCCTGCCACGTCGTCACCGCGTTGACGATCAGCACGCGGCCCGCGTTGGAGGGGGTACGCACGGTCAGCGGAACGAACCGCTGTGAGCCGTCGTCGGCGTCGAGGCGAAATAAGTAGTCCCCGGGCTGCCACCGGTCGGTCGAAACGGTGAGCGAGGGCGACCAGGGCGCCACGACGGTGTTGCGGGGTGGATCGACGAAGGGAGCGGGTTGCACCCGGCCCGGCTGCGGTGGTGAGGCCCAGACCTCGAGCGCGTCCGACGCGGTGTAGGCGCCGATGCGGAAGGCCGTGACCGTGTAGCTGCTCGTCGTGGTCGAGACGAACAACCGGACCGGTTGGCCCGGGGCCACGCTCGTCCGGTCGGCGAAACCCTCGATGGCGTGCTCGGGGCCGGGCCGAGTCACCTGCCAGTCCGGCGTCCCGGCCTGGCCCGGGGATGGTGTCGACGGTGCCGGTGCCGCCGGCTGCTCCGGCGTGTCCGGTCGCGCCGGTGGCGCTGCTGCGCATCCGGCGGCCAGGACCGCCATGGCGGCGAGCCCGGCGATGCCGACGAAGGCGCGCCGCGCCGCGGCCTCCGCGAAGGGCCACCAGCCGGCGGCGGGAACGCGGGCCGGCCTCGTCCGGCGCTGCCGACGTCCCGAGCCCAGCACGGGCCGGATGTCCCTCACTTGCAGCCCGAGGGGGTCACCGTGATCGGCCCTGTCGGCAGCCGCAACCCGCCCCTGCCGCCGTTGCCGTCACCGTCGTCGGGCTCCTTCGCCCAGATCCTCACCCGGCTGCCCGGGCGCAGACAACTCCCCGCAGGCGGGTTCTGCTCGGTAACGACACCGGCGGCCGTTCGCGACGGTGCCGGTGCCTGGTCGACCGCCAGCAACCGGGCATCCAACGCCACGTCCTGTGCGACCCTGACCGGAAGTCCCACCAACTCGGGGACCACGGTGAGCACCTCTCGTCGTCCCATACTTCAGAGTACGCACGAATCGCCGCGAGGCCGCCACGATCGGCTCCTCCGAGCGCGACATCGCCCACGGAGGACAACCCAACACCTCGACGACCCGGTCGAAGTAGGCCAGGGTCGCCTCCCGGCACGCGCCGACCGCGGTCAGGCCGGCACCGATGACGCCGTTCTCGCGGCGAACCGCGGGAGCTCGGCCTCGAGCACGGCGTGCGTGCCGTGGCCACCGGTCAGCTCGCGCACCTTCTCGACACGACCACGTCCCCCTTCTCCAGCCCGGACACCTCCGAGCCTGGTTGGCCAGGTAGACCAACGTCGCCGCGTCGTCGCACACCACGTGGTCAACGGAACCGGTCCTGTCGCCGCTGGGTGCCTCGGCGGTGGGACAGCCACCACCGACGGAGCCGGGGCGGTGTGGTCGGCGAGGACGAAAGCAGGCGTCGGTGCCGCCGGTGGCCTCGTGCAGCAGCGGGTCCAGGTCAGCGCCGGTGCGCAGGGGCAACGCGGCGCGCCGGGCGGCGGCGATGTCGCGAGCCCGCACGTCGTCGACCGGGTCACGTTCTCGTCCTCTCGGCGAGGGCCGCGAGTACCTCCTCGTCGGAGGTCTGGCCGAAGTCGCGGTACCAGCTCCCCACCGCGCCGAACTCGCGCGGGGCGGACACGCAGACCACATCGTCGGCGTCCCCTCCCGCGCACAGCGCGTCGCGGCTCTCGCGGGCGCACACCGGCGCGGCGAACACCAGCCGGGACGGCCGGGCTCCGCGCAGCTCGCCCAGCGCGGCCCGCGCGGTGACCCCTGTGGCGAGCCCGTCGTCGACCAGCAGCACGTCCCGACCGGCCAGCGGCATCGGGTCCCGGCCCTGCCGGTACCGCCGCAGCCGGCGCCGGGCCTCGGCGCGCTCGCGTTCGCAGTCCTCCCTCAGGTCGTCCGGGGTCAGACCGAGCGCCGCCAGCGTGCGCTCGTCGTAACAGGGCGGGCCGTCGGCCGTCACCGCGCCGATCCCGAACTCAGGACGGCCGGGAGCCGCGATCTTGCGGGCCACCGCCACATCGAGAGGAGCTCGAAGGGCGTCGGCGACGTGCACCGCGACCGGCACGCCGCCGCGGGCCAGACCGAGCACCACCGGGTCGGACCACGGCATGTCCGCCAGCCGATCGGCGAGCCGCGCTCCGGCATCGGCGCGGTCGGCGAACGAGAGGCCGCCCCCGAACTGCCACACCATGCTGTCAGTCCTCCACCTCGTACGGTTCTGGGCTACCCACCGTGCGGCGGCTCAAAGAGGGTGTCCCTGCCGCCGACCCCGAGCTACCTGCGCTACCTCGCAGGGATTCGCCGTCCAGGTGCACGAGGGCCCGGCCGCCGTCACCTGCTTCAGGTCGTGGCCGTCTCGTACCTCGGGCGCCCGGCGGTGCGGTAGGTCTGGATCGTCAGCCCCTTCGGGGTGGACCGCAGGTCGACCAGGTCGAGTGCCAGGTCCGGGCCGGTGGCGGGGAAGAGCCGGGTGCCCCGGCCGACGACCACGGGATAGGTGAGCAGGACGATCTCGTCGACCAGCCGCTGGTCGAGCAGCCAGCGGATCAGGGTGCCGCTGCCCCACACCTGCAGCTCACCGCCCGGTTCGGCTCGCAGTTCGCCGATGGCGCCCGCGACGTCGCCGGACAGGACGGTCGTTCCCGGCCATCGCGGGTCGGTGAGCGTGGTCGAGGCGACGTACTTGGGCCGCGTGTTCAAGGCCTCGCCGACGGGGTTCCCCGGATCCATGCCCGCTCCCCACGAGCCCGCGAAGATCTCGTAGGTCCGCCGGCCGAACAGGAACGCGTCGGCGCGCTGGAAGGTCTGGCCGATGAAGGTCGAGGCCTCGTCGTCGAGCAGGGGCGGAGCCCACCCGAAGCGCTCGAACCCGCCGCTGCCCTCCTCGTCCGGCCCGCCTGCGCCGCGCGTCCCTGCATCGATCCGTCGATGTCCCTGCGTCACCCCATCGACGGAGACGTTCGTGACGGTCGTCAGCTTCATTGTCGTAGTCCGTCCGCGCCGGGGTCACGGCGATTCGACGTTCAGACGTGCAGCGTGGGCCGGTAGACGAGCTGCTGGGTGCGGCCGTCGAGCGTCCGGCTCTCGATCAGCTCGAGGTCGAAGTCGGCCGCCCCCCGGAAGATCGGGTCCGCCCCGGTCCGACCGGTGATCACGGGGAAGAGCGTCACCTGGACGCGGTCGACCAGACCCGCGGCCATCAGGGCCCGGTTCATCGACAGGCTGCCGTGTGAGCGCAACGGCACATCGGACTCCTCCTTCAGCCGGGCGACGACGTCGACGGCGTCACCGTTCACGACGGTCGCGTCCGGCCAGTCGAGCGGTCCTTGCAGCGTCGTCGACACCACCGTTGCCGGCAGGCTTCTCATCCGGGTGACCCACGGATCACGGACATCGGACTCCTCGGTGCTCGCGGCCAGCATCTGCGCGAAGGCCCGATACGTGTTCGCACCGAAGACCATCCGCTGCTCCTCGCCGTACAGGGCGAGGCGGTGGTCGAGCAGTTCGGGGCCTTGTTTGCCCCAGTAGCCGCCCCAGTCGCCGCCGGCGGCGCCGAAGCCGTCGAGGCTGGAGAAGACGTCGAACGTGTAGGTGGCGGTCATGGCGCTCTCCTCGAGTGCGGTTGATCGGTTGTGGCGGGCGGTCGACCGCCCGGTAGCCGCGGGTCCAGATCCGTCAGCGACGGCGCGACCCGTCGTCGAACGGGCGCACCTCGATCGGCTGCCCGCAGGCCAGCGCGCACTTCTCGGCCCAGGCCAGCGCCTGGTCGAGGTCGTCGCACCGGATCACCCAGAACCCGCCGAGCTGTTCCTTCGTCTCGGCGAACGGGCCGTCGGTCAGGGTGGTGGTGCCGCCCGAGGGGTGGACGACCGTGCTGGCGTGCGAGTGCTGGAGGCCGCCGACGAACACCCACACACCGGCGGCCTTCATCTCGGCGGTCACCCGGCCCGTCCGGGCCATCTGCGCCCGCACCTCCTCTTCGGGCTCCGGCGGCGCGCTTTCGTCGAACTGGACGGCGAGCAGGTACTGCGTCACGGCGAACTCCTCGGAGGATCAGGCGGGCAGGCGGCGGGCGACGGCGGGGATCACGATCGCCGCTGCCACGACGTGGGTCAGCATCAGCAGGATCTTGGTGGCGACGGCGGCGTCGGCGAGCAGGTCGGGCACGAAGGACAGCACGGTGAGCGCGACGGTCGTGCGCAGCCACGCGGTGCGCGGACGGCGGGCGAACCGCCGCAGGGCCGTGGCGATGACCAGACCGAGCACGGAGAAGATCGCCGTCAGGACGGCGAACCCGGACGCCGGGATCGGCGTGCCGGAGACGGCCGTGCTGATGCCGACGGCCTCGCCGGCGGCGGCCACGAGCGCGGTGGCGCCCGCGGCGGCGACCGTGGCGCCCGAGCCGGTCAGCAGCAGCGGGCCGACGGCCGGGGCGGCCGGGGTGACGGTGGCGGGAACGGTGGTGGTCATCGGGACCTCCGGTGGGTGCGGAGACCGGCTCGGTTGCCGCTCTCTCACCATGGCCACGAACGGGCCCTCCACGGTTCGACATCGCCGCGGCATTTCCTCCAAGATTTTTTCCTAGCGCCATCGGGGCGGCCGGCCAGGGTGTTGACGCGGATGTTGTGCGCCGCGTAGTCGAACGCCGCCGAGTCGACCGTTCCGACGAGCCCTCGCTTCGCCGCGGTGTAGGCGGCCCTGCCCTCCGAGGTCGTGATCGCGTTCGACGATGACGTCACCACCACCGTGCCGCCACCCCGCCGGAGGAGGTGGGGTATCTCGTCGAGCGAGAGGAACCGGCCGCGCAGGTCGGTGTGTTGATCACGTCGTCCCACTCGGCGCTCGTGTACTCGTGCAGCGGCTTCTGGATCGTGATTCCGGCGTTGTTGAAGCAGGCGTCCAGCCCGCCGTACCGCTCGGCGACGGCGTCGACGAACCGCTGGCCGTCGGCCTCCTCGCGCACGTCCGCCCGGATGTAGGTGGTCAGGGCGGCGCCGGTCGCGACCCCGACCACGGCCGCGGCACCCGTCGCTGCCACACCTCGGACGAGCCGGTGCCTGCTCCACCGCCCCCGTGCGCGCGTTCAGTGGGGAGCTGCGTGTGGATCGCCGGCGGGCGTCCCTGGTCGAGCGTCGAAAGCCGTCAGGAAATGGTCGCGGAAGGCTTCCATCGGCCAGACCGGCGCTTGGGGGTCGGGCCGCAGCCCGTTCTGCCAGCCCCACCCGGCAACCCCGTCGAGTACGGCGGGGTCCCGGGTGACGAGCGTGATCGGGACGTCTCGGCCTGCGCCGTCGCCGGTGACGAAGGGGGCGGCCTGGTGGTCCCCGAGGAAGACGAGGACGAGGTTGTCGTCGCCGTAGGTCTCCACGTACGAGATCAGGGCGGACAGCGAGTACGCGATCGACCGGCGGTACCCGTCGCGCATGCGGTCGGGGTCGGCCTCGACGGCGTCCGCCGGGTCGCTCTGCCCCGCACCGGGCCGATCGAACACCGAGCCGTCGCCGACCGCGCTCCAGTCGAGCAGCTGCGGGATCTCCGCCCACGGCCAGTGGCTGGAGACGAGGGGTATCTCGGCCATGAGCGGGCCGCGGTCCTGCCGCCCACGCTCGGCCCGTTCGAATGCGGCCAGCGTGAACTGGTCGGGCGTCTGGAAGCCGTCGTAGATCCGGGACCGGTTCCCGAGGTTCGTGGAGTCGTAGGCCCGGTCGAAGCCGTAGAAGTCACGGGCCGGCCACGGTCCCAGGCTGGAGGGCTGTACCGCCACGGTCTCCCAGCCCGCGCGCCGGAACGCAGCCGTGAGAGTCAGCCGGTCGCTAGCGATGAGCTTGTCGAAGCTGTGCTGGTTGGCCACCCGTATGCCCGATTGCAGCGTTGCGTGCGCCATCCAGCTCCCCCCACCGGTCACCGATGAGGTGAGGAACCCGCTGCGGGCACCGAAGCCGGCAGCGGCGAGCCTGCGGGTTCCGTCGTCGAGTATCGGTGTGATGGTCGGTCCGAACTCCGGGTTCTCCAGCGCGGCGCGCCCGTAGCTCTCGACGTAGGTGAAGACGACATCCTTGCCGCGCAGCGCGGTGAGCAGGTTCGCGTCCGGGATGCCGCGCAACGGGTCCGTGGCCGCTTGCTCGTCGAAGACCTGCTGGTCGTGCAGGCTCGTGGCGATCTGCTGGGCGGTCTCGTAGGCGCTGGCCGCAGCGCTCCTCGCCGCGACGGGCACCGGGGCGACGAGCTGTGCGCCGAGCGCGGAGCAGGCGAGCCATGCGGCGGTGACCACGGCGACCAGCCGGGTTGTGGCGGTCCGGTGCCGGGCCGCACAGCCCGCCAGGCGCCGGGTTGCCAGCGCCGTGAGGACGACCAGCACAGCAGCGGCCGCGGCGGCGCCCACCGCGACGCCCGTTGCGCCGAGCGGGCCGTGCAGGAGGCTCGCGCCGCTGGCCAGCTGCGGCCAGTCGAAGATCGGGTCGAAGGGGCGCGCGAGGATCGCGAGGAAACCCATCTGCAGCACCCGGAGCAGGGTCAGCAGGCCGAGCAGTGCTCCGGCGACGAGCGCGGCAACCCGGCGGATACGTTCCGGCAGGACCAGCAGGATCGCCAGGCCGACCACGCTCTCCACGGGAATCCGCAGGAACGCGAGCGGGGTGAGCTGCCCGGCCTCCCGGGGCGCGGCGAGCGCGAGGAACACCAGGATGCCGGCGAGAGCGGTGACGACAGCCCGAACGACGCGGCGGGTTCGGGCGGCTCCACCGTCCGCGGGGCCGGGTTCGGACGTCTCGTCGGGGAGCGGTGCCGGTGAACGGGTGCTGCGTGACAACGGCCGGGGTCCTTCCCGCGCTGGGCTACTCCCGTAGCACGGATGCCGGGCCGTGCCGGTTCAGCCCGCCGCCGGCCGCCGAACCTTTCCCGCCGGGGATCCGTGCTGGGGGTGGGGCCACCCGACGACGGTCGCCGACCCGGAGGCGCATCACCCGTGACCACCAACGCTGCGCCGACGCAGGGCGCTCGGCGCGAGGCGGACGAGACGCAGGGCTGGCAGTTCAACTCCACCCTCGTCCTGAGCATGCTGTTGCTCCTGGCCGTCGCCGGGCAAGGACCGATCCGCCGGGTGTTGTCCGAACCGGTGATGCAGGGCTGGACGACCGTGTTCGTCGCGGTCGTCGTGCAGGCACTGCCCTTCCTCGTCCTCGGGGTGCTGCTCTCGGCGATCATCGCGGTGTTCGTCCCACCTTCGTTCCTCGCCCGTGCGCTGCCGAGGCACCCCGCCCGTGCGGTGCCGGTCGCCGGAGTGGCGGGAATGGTCCTTCCCGGGTGCGAGTGCGCCTCCGTCCCGGTGGCCGAGGCGCTGGTGCGCAAGGGCGTCACCCCCGCCGCGGCGCTGGCGTTCCTGCTGTCCGCCCCGGCGATCAACCCGATCGTGCTGACCGCCACCGCCGTCGCGTTCCCCGACGACCCGCGCATGGTGCTCGCCCGGTTCGTGGCGAGCCTGCTCGTCGCGTGCGTGATGGGCTGGCTGTGGCAGCGGGTGGGCCGCACCGACTGGCTGCGCCCACCGACCCGGCCGTCGTCCGCCGGTTCCGGCAGGGCGGCGGCGTTCTGGGGATCCGTGCGCCACGACGTGATGCATGCCGGCGGCTTCCTCGTCGTCGGCGCGATGGCCGCCGCCACGCTCAAGACCGTGATACCGGCGAGCTGGCTCTACACCGCCGCCGGGATCCCCGTGGTGTCGATCCTCACCCTGGCGGTCCTCGCGGTGCTGCTGTCGATCTGTTCCGAGGCGGATGCATTCGTCGTCGCGTCGCTGCCCCAGTTCTCGCCCACGGCCCAGCTGGCTTTTCTCGTGGTCGGACCGATGATCGACCTCAAGCTGTTCGCCATGCAGGCCGCCACGTTCGGCCGCGGATTCGCGCTGCGGTTCGCCCCCACCACGTTCGCGCTGGCCGTCCTGACGGCGGCCGTGGTCGGGGCGGTACTGCTGTGAACCGGACCGCGCAGGCGAGCGTGCTGTTCCTCCTCGGGGGAGCCGTCCTGTACGCAGGCCTCACCGATCTCTACCTGCGCTACGTCAAGTCCGCCCTGCTCCCGCTGCTGCTCGCGTCCGGCGCCGTTCTCATCGTCGCCGCCATCGTCACCACCTGGTTCGAATGGCGGCGCCCGCGCGCGGCTGTCGGGCAGCACACCGAGCACGAGCACCGCGAGCCGCGGATCGCGTGGCTCCTCGTCCTGCCCCTGCTAGCGCTGATCTTCGTCGCGCCACCCCCACCGGGCTCCTACGTGGCCGTGCGCACCGGCACAGCCCTGCACGCGCCCTGGGACCTCTCTGCTCTCCCCGCGGGCGACCCGGTACGACTCGGCCTGGTCGACTACGCGGGTCGCGCTGTCTTCGACCACGGGAGCTCCATCGGCGACCGGCAGATCACCACGTCGGGGTTCATCAGCCTCGACGAGGGCGGCACGCCCTACCTCGTCCGCATGGTCCTCAACTGCTGCGCCGCCGACGCCCAACCCGTGAAGGTCGGCCTCACCGGCCGGATACCTCCCATCCTGCAGCCCGACAGCTGGTACGAGATCACCGGCACCTACACCGCCGAACAGACCACAGACCCCATCAACAACGGCGTCATCCCGTACATCGATGTCGTTCAGGCGCGACCGGTTCCTGCTCCGGACGACGAATACGAGAGCCGGTTCTGATCGGAGTTCGTGAAGACCGACCTCGACACCGTCCTCGTTTCGGTGGGTGTTCTCCGGCCGGATCCGCGCGCTTTCGCGCCGACGCAATGATCATGGCCGCTGGAGTTCGGTCGTGCCGCACGTCCACCGGCAGGTGAGCGGCCTGGCCGCGTGCCCGGCCAGTACCTCGTGGTCGCGAGGTCCTGCGGGTGGTTCCCCGGGGCGTCCGGACGCACCATGATCGCCTGGCTGTTCACGGCCGCGCGCTTGCTCACGACGCGGCCGCCGATCGTGGTGTCCTGGACGCGACGGATCTGACCCCACTCGCACGCCCGGTACAGCGAAGCCTCGCCGCTCTCGAAGTGGCTCTTCGTGGCGCCGAACGAGCTCAGCAGCTCGTGGTCCTCCAGCGGGGCGATGCCGGCGTTCGCGTAGCCCTTCGTCACGAACTCGACGTCGACACCCTCGTCGGCGTAGTAGCTCTCGTCCTTCGCCACGAGCTGCCGCGCGCCGCTACTCGTCGCTTCGGCCATCGCCACGCTGTTCGACCTCTGGGCACAGCACGTATCAGCGCTGTTGGCCCTCCGATCGCGACGTGGGAGTTCTCCCTGGGCATCGACTTGGTCGTCAAGGGCGTTCGGCGGCGCCGGCTTCGCGGCCGTGGCTGTCGTACCCGTGCTCGGCGTCGCTACCCTCCTCGCTGTCGGACCGCTGCGACAGGAGCCCCGCACGTCGGGCGGGGGGAGGGCGCTCGCCGCGGCGAGCTCGGTGAGGCTCGCGCGACCGGGGAGCGTTTCGCCGGCGGCCATGGCGGATAGCCGTTCGACGCCCGTGTCCATCCGACGAGAGGCAGTGCCGGTGACAGCAGCGAACAGCGCGACGACGGGCTGGCCGAGCCTGCGGGTCGCGGACTGGGGCCCCACCCGCGACACCCTGCACATGTGGCTCCAGATCGTGGGCAAGATCCGGATGGCCCACGCGCCGCTGCTGAACCACTGGTGGCAGGTCACGCTGTACATCAGCCCGCGCGGGCTGACCACCTCGACGATCCCGTACGGCTCCCGGGCGTTCGACATCGAGTTCGACTTCGTCGGCCACCAGCTGCTCATCCGCGCGAGCGACGGGGGCAGCCGCGCGATCGCCCTCGAGGCGATGCCGGTCGCGCTGTTCTTCGACCGCGTCATGGGCGCGTTGTCCGACCTGGGGCTCGAGACGCGCATCTCCGCGCGGCCCAACGAGGTGGACCCGGCGATCCCCTTCGCCGAGGACCACACGCACGCCTCGTACGACCCCGACGCCGCCCAGCTGTTCTGGCGGCAGTTGCTGCAGGCCGCCCGGGTGATCGGCGAGTTCCGGTCGCACTTCGTCGGCAAGGTCAGCCCGGTCCACTTCTGGTGGGGCGCGATGGACCTCGCCTGCACCCGGTTCTCCGGCAGGCTCGCGCCCGCGCACCCGGGCGGCGCCCCGAACTGCGCGGACTGGGTGATGGTCGAGGGCTACTCGCGCGAGCTGTCGAGCTGCGGGTTCTGGCCGGGCGGCGGCGCGGAGGGCGCCTTCTACGCCTACGCCTATCCCGAGCCCGAAGGGTTCCGGGAGTACCCGGTGGGGCCTGCGGAGGCCTACTTCAGCGACGAGTTCGGGCAGTTCCTGCTGCCGTACGAGGCGGTGCGGACCGCGGCCGACCCGGACCGAGCGGTGAGCGAGTTCCTGCGCACCAGCTACGAGGCGGCCGCCGAGCTCGGGAAGTGGGACCGGCAGGCGCTCGAGGACGACCCGCACCGCTTGGCCGGCCACCGGTAACGGCGACCGAACTCGGGCCGCGGAGAGGAGAGGCGACGATGCCCGACCGCAGCAACCTGCCGGCCCCGACCGAGGGGCTGGTCCTGACCCACTTCCTGACCGTGCACGACGTCGCACGTTCCCGCGACTTCTACGCCGACGTCTTCGGCGGTCAGGTGGTGCTGGAGGAGAACCCGGCCATCGTCCGGATCGCCAACGGCTGGATCATCATGAACCCGGGTGGAGGGCCGACCCCGGACAAGCCCGAGGTCACGCTGACCCCGCCGAAGCCCGGGGACCCGGTGTCGGCATTCCTCAACGTCCGGGTCGCCGACATCGCCGCCTTCTACGAGGCCGCCACCGCCAAGGGAGCGCAGTTCCTCACCGAGCCCGTGGACCGCAAGGCCGAGCTGCGCTGCTACCTCCGCGATCCGGACGGCTACCTCGTCGAGATCGGCCAAGCCACGGGCATGCTCGAAGGTATCTACGCCGACCCCACACCGGACGGCACCTGACACGGCCGCGCCGCTCGGCAACCGACTGGCGGCGTCCGGAAGGCGCTTGACCCGTCCCGCGGTCCGGCGAGACCGGCCATCGTGCTCGACGTCCTCGGGGTAGTTCGCCACCGAGCACCGCTACCCGGGGGCGAGCCTCTGCCTCGAAGGGCTCGGCTACTGCGGCATCGGCGAGGGTGGGGCGTTCGTCCAGGACGGCCGCCTCGCGCTCGGTGGCCCGCTGCCCACCAACAGCGCTCGCCGCCGTGCTGCCCGGCGTATACGCCGCCTACCGCAAGCTCGGCGCGGTGCTCTGGACCGACGTTCGGCCCGGCGTCCGCCACCAACGGTGCGAGGCCAGCGCGGCCAGTCCGGCGCCGGCGGCGTTGAGCAGGACGTCGTCCACGGAGGACACCCGGTCCAGCTGCAGGACGTACTGCGCGACCTCGACCAGCGCCGAGCAGCTCGCCGCGAG
The DNA here is from genome assembly GCF_039543345.1 of Pseudonocardia adelaidensis. Taxonomy (NCBI): domain Bacteria; kingdom Bacillati; phylum Actinomycetota; class Actinomycetes; order Pseudonocardiales; family Pseudonocardiaceae; genus Pseudonocardia; species Pseudonocardia adelaidensis. The sequence continues at coordinate 70,726 of NZ_BAABJO010000030.1, forward strand.
CGCCAGGATCCGCGGTACCGAGGCCAGCGCCGCGAACCGCAGCGGGGCGAAGAACCCCAGCGCCGCGAACACCAGCAGGTTGCCGACGATCTGGGCCGGCCCCATCGTGAGCAGGTCCAGCAGCGGCACCGGGCTCACCCGGCCGGCGATCTCACCGGCCCGGCTGCCCGGCAGCATGGTCATCCAGACCCACGGCACCGTCCCGTAGACGATGCCGGCCTCGGCCAGCGACCTGCGCCACGCCCACGCCGGCGCGGTGCCCGTGGCACTCCGACGAGCGGCCAGAGCACACACCAGCAGCACGACCACCGGCAGTGTGGCCACCGTCAGGAGGGCCACGCCGGTGAACGTGCCGAACCAGCGGTACCCCTCCGCGATCATGCTGCCTTCCCTTCGCACCGGTCCATGGCCGCCAGTGAAGGCGACGTGGTGTTGCCGGCACGTATGCGGTTCTCGACATGCCGACGATATGTGCCCGCTCCGGGCGACACGCGCGGTGCGTCGTCGGATACCACGAAGATCGACGCCGAACGTCGTGGCATTCCACGGTGCGCCCGGAGGTCGTCGCCTGGTTGCCTTCACCGCCATGAGCACCTGGCACCCAGAGCCGCAGCCGGGATGGACCGGGCCGCGCATCTCGCGGCGAGGTCTGCTCGGTGCCGCGGCGGCCGGGGCTCTGAGCACTGCCTTGTCCGGCTGCGGGCTGCGGACCGGCAGCAGCCCGGACACGCTCAACGTGCTCTCGCTCGGCGACCCGTTCTTCTACGCCGTCCAGTCGCTGTTGCCGGAGTTCGAGGCGCAGACCGGCATCAAGGTGAGCCTCGAGGGCCCGGACTACGACACCCTGAACGCCCGGGCCACGAACTCCTTCCTCACCGGGCAGACCGACATCGACGTCATCTCCCCGGACTCGATGTGGCTCTCGCGGTTCGCCGAGAACGAGTGGCTGCTGGACCTGACCGATCTCGTCCGCCGGGACGCGGCGGAGGTCGACGTCGCCGATTTCGTGCCGTCGACGCTGTACAGCCTCAGCGAGTGGCGCGGCGGGCTCTACACGCTGCCGGTGGCCGCCTACACCAGCGCCGTGCTCTACCGCCCGAGCGTCTTCGCCGCGCTCGGCCTGCAACCGCCGCCTTCGGTGCCCGACGCGGGGTGGACGTGGGACGAGTACCTGCGCTGCGTCCGCGCCATCGACGGCACCGACGTCGCCGGCACCAGGATGCACGGCACGGTCGTGTGCGGGTCCGGTCCCCAGCCCGTGACGCACATGTACAGCCAGGTCGCGGCCAGCAAGGGGGCCCGCTGGTTCCGGCGGTTCCCCGCCGACACCCCGTGGGACTTCACCCCGCAGTTCGCCGGCGAGCAGAGCGTGGCGTCGCTGCAGTTCTGGAAGGACCTTTTCGCCTGCTCGCCGCCCGAGGCGATCAACTACCTGTGGTTCGACGCCGGAACGGCGTTCGGCGCCGGGAACGTCGGGATCTTCTACCACTGGACCGCCTATGCGTACCTGGTGCAGCGCACCGAGTACATGGGCGAGGTGGAGTCCGCGGTCGTCGACGACTACGCGCTCGGTGTGCTGCCCGTCCAGCCCGGGCAGCAGCAGGTCGGCAACATCGGCGGCTACGCCTTCGGCATCGGCGCGCGCAGCGAGAAGCAGGAACAGGCGTGGACGTTCATCAAGTGGGCGACGAGCAAGGAGACCCAGCGGAAGATGGCGTTGCTGCCCATGCGGCAGTTCGCCGACTTCGCCCGCAGCAGCCTGTACGACGACGACGAGCTGGTCGCCGCCTATCCCTACCTGCCCGCCCAGCTCGCCGCGATGCAGCAGGGTGACGGCAAGCAGGTCCGGCCGCCGGTGCAGAACTACACGACGCTGGAGACGCAGATCGGCCGGGAGCTCAACCGGATGCTCGGCTCCGACGTCCCGGCCCGGGAGACGGCCGACGCGATCCAGCGCGCCGCCGAGCAGATCATGACCGACGAGCAGTTCGTCCCGTTCTCCGGCAGCAGCTACGCCGACACGCAGCAGGCGATGCAGGACCGGCTCGTCGCACTCTCCGCATGACCGACACCGGACAGGAGCCGAGATGACGGAGGGCGTCCTCACCCGTCGAGCCGTGGAGCCCGTCGAGGTCCCGCCCGGCCCGCGCGCCCGGCGCAGGCCCTGGCGCGCGGGACCCGGTCCGTGGCTGTTGCCGTCCGTGCTGGTCCTGCTGGCGGTCAGCCTGTTCCCGCAGGTCTACGCGCTGGTCAACAGCCTGCGGTTCTACAACCTCGGCGTGGACCTCGACCCCCGCGGGTTCGTCGGGCTCGACAACTACGGGGCCGCGCTGACCGACGCCACCTTCCTCGGCTCCATCGCCCGGACGCTCCTGTTCGCCGGGTGCGTCACGGTCGTCGAGGTCGTGCTGGGGGTGCTGCTCGCCCTGTTGCTCCGGCTCGACCTGCCGGGCACCGGGGTCGCGCGCAGCGTCCTGGTCATGCCGGTGGCGATCGCGCCCGCCGTGGCCGGGTTGGCCTTCCGCAGCATGTACGACCCGGCGACCGGGCTCGTGCCGAACGTGCTGTCGGCGATCGGCATCGGGACGCCCGAGGGGGGACTGCTCGGTGACCCGGGTACCGCGATGCTCGCCGTCGCGGTCACGGACGTGTGGCAGTGGACGCCGTTCGTCACGCTCATCGTGCTCGCAGCCATGCAGGGCGTCCCCGGAGAGGTCGTCGAGGCCGCGCGGTTGGACGGTGCGGGCACCGTCCGCGTGCTGTGGTCGATGGTGCTGCCGCTCATCGGCAGCACGCTGGCGACGGTGGCGATCCTGCGGTTCATCCAGAGCGTCAACGTCTTCGACATCTTCTACGTCCAGACCCGCGGCGGCCCCGGAACGAGCACGACCACGCTCGGCCTGGACATCTACTTCACGGGTCTCTCCGACTACAACATCGGCCTCGCCTCGGCGATGACCTGGGTCGCCAGCGTCGTCGTGGCGGTGCTCGTGAACGTCTACCTCGTGGTGACGAACCGGAGGAACGCATGACCGGCAAGCGCTCCTGGCCGCTGCAGGTGCTGATGTGGATCGTCACCGCGTTGTTCGCGGTTCCCGTCCTGTGGTTGCTCGTGCTGGCGATCCGGCCGTCGGACATCACCGTCGCGAACCCGCTCGACTTCTCGTTCGTCCCCGACCTCGGCGCCTTCGGGTACGTCTTCGGCCCGGGCGGGCCCGGCATGAACGGGCTGGTGTCCAGCCTGATCCAGTCGCTGGGGGCCACCGCCGTCGCCCTGCCGCTCGCGACGCTGGCCTGCTACGGGCTCACCCGGTTCGAGTACCGGGGACGCCAGGTCATCGGTGCCTGGTACCTCGGGCTGATGCTCGCCCCGCCCGTGGTGTTCGTCATCCCGCTGTTCATCCTCCTGGCCCGCATCGGGGTCATCGGCACCGATCTGGCGGTCGTCATCGCCTTCCAGACGTTCGCGCTGCCGCTCGCGGTCCTGCTGCTGCGCGGCTTCTTCGAAGAGCTCCCGGTGGAGCTCGAGGAGGCGGCGATGATGGACGGCTGCAGCCGCCCGCGCGTGCTGTGGAGCGTGCTGCTGCCCGTGGTCCGTCCGGGCCTGCTCGTCTCGGCGATCTTCGCGTTCTGCTTCTGCTGGAACAACCTGTTGTTCGCCATGCCGCTGACCGGCGGCGAGACGGTGCCGTTGACGGTGCGCGCGCTGAGCTTCTTCGCCACCAGCGGTGTCTCCTGGAGCTACATCGGCGCCACCGCCGTGGTCAGCATGCTCGTGCCGATGCTGCTGTTCTTCGCGTTCCGCAGGCACATCGTCAGCGGCCTCACCTTCGGTGCCGTCAAGGGCTGATCCGCCCGACCGCGCGAGAGAGGACATCCTTGTCGTGAGCGAGGACTGCCTGCTGTACATCGGCGGGGAATGGGTGCGCTCGGACAGCGGCCGCACCTTCGCCTCGACCGACCCGGCCACCGGGGAGCGGGTCGCGACGCTGCAGGAGGGCACGCCGGACGACGTGGACCGGGCGGTGGCCGCGGCGGCCGCCGTCGCCCCCCGGCTGCGGCGCAGCGGTGTCGAGACCCGCGCCGGGTGGTGCGAAGCCGTCGCCGCCGCCATCGAGGCGCAGGCGGGTCCGCTGGCCCGGGCGCTCAGCGCGGAGCAGGGCAAGCCGCTGGCCGAAGCGGAGGGCGAGGTCGTGACGGCGGCACTGGGCTTCCGCGCCGCCGCGGGGCACGTCCGGCACCTCGACGGCACGATCACCCCGGTGTCCGACCCGGACAAGCGCGTGCTCAGCCGGCGTGTCGCCCGCGGCGTGTACGCGGTCGTCACCCCGTGGAACTTCCCGGTCAACATCCCGACGGAGTACCTGGCGCCCGCCCTGGCCACCGGGAACGCGGTCGTCTGGGTCCCGGCCCCGACGACCAGCCACGTCGCGGTCCTGTTCACCCGGATCATCGCCTCCGCCGGCCTGCCGGCCGGAACGCTGAACCTCGTGACCGGTCCCGGCCCGGTGGTCGGGGACGCCGCCGTGGCGCACCCGGACGTCCACGGCGTCGGGTTCACCGGCAGCTCCGCGACCGGGGCGCACATCGCACGGCGGGCCGCCGGCAAGGCGCAGCTGCTGGAGCTCGGCGGCAACGGGCCGACGATCGTGCTCGACGACGCCGATCTCGAGGCGGCCGCGGTCGCCATCGCAAGCGGCGCGTTCTTCAACGCCGGCCAGACCTGCGCCGCCACCGAGGTGGTCCTCGTCGAGCGCGGCGCGCACGACGAGCTGGCCCGGCTGCTCGCCGACCGCGTGCGCGACGTCGTCCTCGGCCCGGGAACCGACGGGGACACCACGATGGGTCCCCTCAACAACGACGGCGTCGCGACCAAGATGGACGACCACGTCGCCGACGCCGTCGAGCGCGGGGCGACGACGCTGACCGGGGGCGCCCGCTCCGGGCTGTTCTACGAGCCGACGGTGCTGTCCGGCGTTCCCCCGCAGGCCCGGCTGGTCCGCGAGGAGTCGTTCGGGCCGATCGTCCCGCTCGTCCCGGTCGACTCCGCCGAGGAGGCCCTCGACATCGCGTCGGGGCCGGAGTTCGGGCTCGTCGCCTCGGTCTGGTCGCGCAGCGCCCGGCGCGCGTTCGCGGTCGCCGAGGAGCTGCGCACCGGAATCGTCAACATCAACGACTCCAGCACGTGGTGGGAGATCCACGTCCCGTTCGGCGGTGGCAGCGGAACCCTCAGCGGGACCGGGCGCCTGGGCGGCATGCACACCCTGCTGGAGATGACGGAGATCAAGACCATCACGTTCGGGACCTCGTCGTTCTGAGGCGCCCGGCCCGCACAGCAGTACACGCAGGAGGAACCAGGATGAGCGGAACCCTCGACGTCGGCGTGGTCGGCCTGGGGATGTGGGGCCAGAACCACCCCCTCGTCTACGGCGACTACCACCGCGCGAACCTCGAGGTCGTCTGCGACCTCGACGAGTCGCGCGCCAAGTCGGTCGCCGAGACCTTCGGCTGCGACTACACGACCGACGTCGCCGAGCTGGTGTCCAGCGACATCACGACCTTCAGCGTGGCGACGCCGGACCACGCGCACTTCGGGCCGGTCAAGGCGCTGCTGGAAGCGGGCAAGAACGTCCTGGTCGAGAAGCCGCTGACGACCGACGTCGACGAGGCGAAGGAGCTCGCCGCCATCGCGGCGAAGAGCTCCGGCAAGGCGATGGTGGACTACCACCTGCGCTGGGACCCGCAGTGGACGATGATCAAGGAGGCCGTCGAGTCCGGCCAGGTCGGGAAGCCGCTGATGGGTTACATCCGGCTGTCGGACATCATCGAGGTCGCGCAGAAGTGGCTCTCGTGGGCCGGGAAGAGCGGGCCGCACTGGTTCCTCTACCCGCACATCCTCGACCTCATGGGATGGATCTTCGACGCGAGGCCGGTGCGAGTGTACGCGAACGGCCACAAGGGCATCCTCGCAGCCGAGGGCATCGACGCCTGGGACTGCATGCAGACGATGGTGACGTTCGACAGCGGCGCCCACGCGACGCTCGAGACGTCCTGGGTCGTGCCGAACAGCAACCCGAGCGTGACCGACTGCCACATGACGATGTACGGCTCGAAGGCCCGCATCGAGTACGACCAGGACTTCTCGGGCATCTCCTTCGCGACGCAGGAGGGCTACTCCTACCCGTGGGTCCCGCTGGGGAAGAAGAACCGCTGGGGGCAGCTCGACCACTTCATGTACGCCCCCATGAGGTACCTCGTCGACTGCGTCCTCGACGACGTCACCCCCGAGTGCACGTTCGAGGAGGGCCTGCTCAACACCGCGACCATCCACGCCGCGGAGCGGTCGCTCGAGACCGGGTCGCCCGTCGAACTGGCGGACGTCCTGTCGTGACGCCCCCCGCCGGTTGGCGCCTGCGAGCCGGACCGGCAGGCGTCGACCTGCTCGACCGGGACGGTCCCGTCCCCCCGGTCCGGCCGGGGCGGGGGCCGGGGGTGTGGCGGTGGGCCGACCTGCTGCCGCTGCCTGCGGGCACCGAGCACCTCTCGCTCGGGGAGGGCGGGACGCCGCTGCTCGGCGCACCGCGGCTGGCGGCCGCGGCCGGGGTCGCCGAGGTCTGGCTGAAACTCGACCACCTCAACCCCACCGGTTCGTTCAAGGACCGCGCGGTGGCCGTGGGCGTCGCCGACGCCGTGCGCCGGGGCGCCGGCGGGATCGTCTGCGGGTCCAGCGGCAACGCGGCCGCATCGGCGGCCGCCTACGCGGCCCGCGCAGGTCTGCCGGCCGTCGTCGTCTGTCCCGAGGGCGCACCGCCCGGGAAGCTCGCGGCGATCGCCGCGTACGGGGCCGTGCAGGTGCTCGTCCCCGGCGACTACAGCAGGTCGTTCGCCCTCGCCGTCGACCTCGCGGCGGAGCTCGGGTTCGCGAACGTGACCACGACCTACGTCAACCCGGCGGCCGTCACCGGGCTGCGGACGGTCGCGTACGAGCTGGTCGAGCAGCTGCCCGCGCCGGTCGACCGCGTCGTCGTCCCGACCAGCGCGGGGCCCCTCGTGCACGGCGTGCGGACCGGTTTCGAGGACGCGGTCGCCGCCGGCAGGGCGGCTCGGGTGCCTGCGCTGGTCGCGGCCCAGCCCGAGGGCTGCGCGCCGGTCGCCCGTGCGTTCGCGGCGGGAGCCGCCGCCGTGCGGGAGTGGGACGACGTGCGCACCGCGGTCTCCGGACTCGACGACCCGCTGCGCGGGTACGCCGGCGACGGGACCGTCACCCTGCGGGCGGTGGGGGAGACGGGCGGCGCGGCCGTCGCGCTGCCCGACGAGGACACGGCGGCGGCACGGGCCTTGCTCGCCGAGCAGGAGGGGATCGACGTGGAGCCCGCCGCCGCCACGGCCGTCGCGGCGCTGCTCTCCCTGGGAGCGGGCGGGGGGCTGGCCCCCGCGGAGCGGGTCGTGTGCCTGCTCACCGGGCACGGCCTCAAGCACCCGCCCACGTCCGCGGCGCCCGCCACGGTGGTCACGTCGGTGGGCGAGGCGGTCGACCACGTCACGGCGCGCGCCCGATGATGCTGCTGCGCGGCGGCCGGGTGCTCGACGGGACGGGAGCCGACCGCGGAACCTGCGACGTGCTCCTCGACGGGGAGCGCATCGCGGCGCTCGGACCCGATCTGGCGGCGGGCGAGGGCACCGAGGTCGTGGACGTCGCGGGCCGGTACGTCCTGCCGGGGTTCATCGACGTCCACGCCCACGACGACCTCGCGGTCCTGGATCCCGCCGGGTGCCTGCCCAAGCTGCGGCAGGGCGTCACCACGGTCGTCGTCGGGAACTGCGGGCACGGCCCGGCCCCGACGGCGGGCGGCGTGCTGGCCGACTACTCGGCACCGGTCATCGGCCGCGCCCCGGGCCGGGTGTTCGCGACGTTCGGCGACTACCTGGACGCGGTGGCCGCGGCGCCGCGGACGACGAACGTCGCGGCCCTCGTCCCGCACGGCCCGCTGCGGGCGGCCGTCATGGGAGCCGGAGCGCGGGCGGCCTCGGCCGGCGAGGTCGACGGCATGGCCGGCCTGCTCTCCGACGCCCTCGCCGCCGGGGGAGCGGGGCTGTCGCTCGGCCTGATGTACGCGCCCGGCAACGCCGCCGCCCCGGACGAGCTCGGGGCGCTCGCCGAGGTCGTCGCGCGCCACGGGCGGCTCCTCGTCGCGCACGTGCGCAACGAGGCGGGGCAGCTGCTCGACTCGCTGCGCGAGGTCTGCGACGTCGCCCAGCGGGCCGGGTGCGGCCTGCAGATCAGCCACCTCAAGGTCACCGGTCCGGAGGCCGCCGGCTCCATGCCGCGCGCGCTGGAGCTGCTCGGCTCCTACCGGGCGGCCGGGCTCGACGTGACGGCGGACGTCTACCCGTACACCGCGGGCAGCACCACGGCCGCAACGCTGTTCCCCCCGTCCGCCCTCGCCGACGGGCTCACCTCGCTGCTCGGGGCGTTGCGGGACCGGACGTCCCGGGCCGCCCTGCTCGCGGAGCTCGACCGCCCGTGGCCCCGGGTGGAGAACTACCTGCGGTGCCTCGGCCCCGACCGGATCCTGCTCGCCGGGTTCACCGCCCAGGCGTCCGCCCGCTACGAGGGTGCGCCGCTCGCGGCCATCGCGGGCGACCGCGGCCAGGAGCCCGGAGAGTGCCTGGCCGATCTGCTGCTGGAGGAGAACGGTCTGCTCACGGCCGTGCTGTTCCAGACCGACCCCGGCGGTGTCGAGCAGGCGATGCGCTGGCCGTACACGATGATCGGCACCGACGGGCTGCCCGGTGGTTCCGGATACGTGCACCCCCGCCTGTACGGGACCTTCCCGCGCGTCCTGGAGAGCTACACCGGCGACGGCAGGCCGTGGGACCCGGCCACGGCCGCCCACCGGATCGCCGGGCTGCCGGCGCGCCGGTTCGGGCTCGCCGACCGCGGGGAGCTGCGCCCGGGCGCGGTCGCCGACCTGGTCGTGCTGGACCCCGGCCGGTGGCACGACCGTGCCACGTTCGAGGATCCCCGGAACTCGCCCGACGGCCTGGAGCTCGTCGTGATGGGTGGACGCGTGGTCCTCGGCCGGCACGGGGAGGTGACCGGTGAGCCCGCGGGCCGGTTGCTGCGCCGGCGCTGACCCGGGTCGTGCCCCCGGCGGTCACTGCGCGGTCGGTCGCGCGATCGCCGTCCGCAGCTGCAACCAGGCCACGAGGCGGGTGTCGGGGTCGTCGAGGTCGATGCCGAACCGCTCCTGCAGCCGGCGCAGCCGGTACCGCAGGGTGTTCTCGTGCACGTGCAGCCCGGCGGCGGCGCGGATGATGTCCCCGCCGGTGTCGAGGTAGGTCAGCAGCGTCTGCGCGTACGGGATCGCGCTCTCGTTGCTGTTCACCAGGTCGGCGACCGCGGGCAACCGCATCCGCTCGTCGGCGTCGACGACGGTGGTGAGCTGCAGCAGGGCCATCTGGGCCCGGACGTCCTCCACGAGCGCGGTGGCGCCTGCGGCCACGACGCGGAGGACGAGCTCGACGTCCGTGCGGGTCCGTCCCAGCTCCCCCAACCCCTCCACGGTCGCGCCGACCGCGACGCCGACGTCGGTGCGCAGCGCCGACCGGCTGCGCCCGACGATCTCCTCGCCCAGCCGGCGCAGCCACCCGCGGGAGGTGTCCGGGGCCGAGACCACCAGGTACACGGTGTCGCGTTCCTCCAGAACGACGACCGCCGACTCCACCGACGACGCCAGCACCCGCGCGAGGTCGCCGACGGCGCCCGCATCCGCCCGCGCGTCGCCGTTCTCCCGGCCGGCCCGACGGCAGAGACGCACGCCGAGGAGGGTCACGGAGCTGCCCGTGGACAGCCCCAGCCGCGGTGCGACGACCGAGGGCAGCGTCCGCCCCTCGAAGAGCTCCCACAGCAGCTCCGCGCGCGTCCGGCGCTCCAGCTCGGCTCCGTCGCGCAGCTGCAGCAGGTGCAGCGCCGCGAGCCGGCTCCCGGACAGCAGGGCCTTCTCGCCGGCGGCGTCCACCGGAGTCTCCTCGATCGCCCAGATCGACCCCAGCACCTGCGAGCCGGATCGCACCGCGACGACGACCCGGGGCCCGCTGTCCGCGTCGGCCGGGAGGTGGAGGACCTCGGTGGACCGGTAGACGCGCGCGTACTTCTCGTCGGCGAGCTCCTGGTGGGGAACCCGGCGCCCCAGGATCTCGGCCCGCCGGACCTCGTCGATCGGTTGGTCGGCGTGCGAGGAGTAGGCGAGGACCTGGCGGGTGACGTTCTCGATGACCACCGCGCCGCCGAGCACCGCGGCGAGGGTGTCGGCGAGTGCGAACAGGTCTCCGGTCGCCCCGGTGGCGCCTCCCGGCGCGCTGCGCACCGCGGCGGTGAGCATCTGCAGCGCGTGCTGCCACGGGGTCGAGCCGCAGAGCACGAGGACGGGCGGTACCCACCTGCTCGCCTCCCGCGCCACCCCTTCCGGCACGTCCTGGTCGCGGACGACCAGCGCCGCGGCGACGGGACGCTCACCGGGCTCGAACACGAGCCCGTCGACGCACAGCAGGATGGTCTCGGGGACGTCCGGGAGCGGCTCGCCCCGGCCGTGCAGCCGCACGTCGGTCACGGTCACGTCCAGCTCGTCCGCACCGGATCCGACGCGAAGTGCCCCGCCGAGCATCTCGACCACGGATCGCAGGACGGGCATGCGGACAGGCTAGCTGCGGCCTCCTGGCGGGGAGCGCCTCGACCGATCGCGTGGCTCGTGCCCGGCGATCTCACCCGACGTCCGATCAGGCCCGCGGGGTGCCGGACTGCGCTCGAGGGCCCCCGCCGACCGGGGAGGCCCGGGGGGAGCCGCGTCCGGGGAACGGCCGCCATCGACCTCGAGCACGGGAACGGGCCTGCTGATCATGGTGACCGCGGTCCCGTCGACGCCGTGCCGGATGCGGACCTTCTCCATGCACTCGTGCACCGTCCTCAGCCCGTAGCCGCGCTCGCTCGCCCGGGTGCGCCACCGACCCTCGTCGCGCACGACCACGACGATCCGGCGGGCGGACCCGTCGACGACGAGGCGGCCGATGACCTCGACGTCCCCCGGCTCCGCTGACCGGTAGGCGTGCTCGACGGCGTTCGTGCACGCCTCGCTGACCGCCAACACCGCGTCGATCCGTTCGGGCTCCGGCCATCGCAGGCCGCGGAGCCAGGCGTTGAGCCCGGCCCGGAAGAAGATCAACTGCACCGGGTCGGCCGCGAACCGGATCCGGTACTGACCGGTGGCTGCCGTCATCGGTCCAGCATGAACATCTGCGACGCCGGGCGCGATCGGAAGCATCGTTCGGGCCGGACGTCCCGTCCCGGCTGCGCCTCACCGCTACCTGCCGACGGTCTGCCGCTCGGGCTCGATGAGCGCGACGACCCGCTCCCCGGCCCGGGAGTACGGGCCGCCGATGTAGTCCGTGGCGATCCGGTCGACGATCTCCCACGCGGCGTCGCCCTCGACCCACTCGACGACCCTGCCCCGGATGCTGATCGGTTCGAACGGGTTGTCGATCGGGGTCATCGACAGTGCCACGCGCGGGTCGCGCTGCATGTTGTGGGTCTTGCGATAGCCGGGGCCGGTGATGATCGCGATGCGCTCGCCCTCGGCGGCGACCCAGACCGGCACGGAGTGCGGGGCGCCGTCGGCGAGGATGGTGGCGAGGTGGGCGATCACGGTGGTGTCGAGCACGCGGCGGACGTCTGCATCGATCATGGTGGTCGATCTCCTGTTGTCGATTGGCGGCGGCGAGGGGGTCAGCGCTCGACCGCGTGGTGCAGGTGGGTGACGCCGGGGACGGCGACGGCATCGATGAGGCGCAGCCGGGTCGCCCCTACGACAACCGGCCCCGCTACGAGTACGTGCTGACGGAGAAGGGCAGCGAGCTCGTCGACCTGCTCATGGTCATGACCGGCTGGGGGGACCGCTGGCGAGCCGGAACGGCCGGGCCGCCCGTGCTCTACCGGCACCACGCGTGCGGGCAGATCAGCAACGTCGACCTGCGCTGCGACCACTGCGGCGAGCCGATGCACGCCCACGACGTCGATCCGCTGCCGGGGCCCGGCTCGGCCGAGGTCGAGACGGGGTGACATCCGCGCCCGCACGAGCCGAGCGCGGGTTCTTCGGCTGTTCGCTGCATTCGGTGTCGGACGAGTGAGGAGTACTACGCTCCCGGCGTGGCCGAGTCGCGACCGCAGCTGTCCGCCGTCGAGCAGCGAGTGCTCGGTGCGCTGTTGGAGAAGCAGCGCACGGTCCCGGCGAGCTACCCGCTCACCCTCAACTCCTTGCGCACCGCGTGCAACCAGGCGAGCAGCCGTGAGCCGGTCACCGACTACGACGACTCGGTGCTGCAGGCGACGCTCAAGGAGCTCAGGGACCGCGAGCTGGTCCGGCCGGTGTGGACCGGCGCGGGATCCCGGGTGGTGAAGTTCCACCAGCGGCTCGAGGAGCACCTCGGGGTCGGTGCGCCCGAGCTGGCGGTGCTGACCGTGTTGTTGCTGCGTGGGCCGCAGACCCCCGGCGAGCTGCGGGCCCGGACCGCGCGGTTGCATCCGTTCGAGGACCGCGCCGAGGTGGAGGCCACGCTCCGCGGGCTCGCCGAGCTGCCGGAGCCGTTGGTCGTCGAGCTGGAACGCGGGCCGGGGCAGCAGGATCGCCGATGGGCCCATCTGCTCGGACCGCTGCCGGAAGCGGCACCCCCGCCCGCACCGGTCGATCGGGACGTCGTCATCGCCGAGGGTGCCGACGTCCGCAACGCCCGTGTGCTCGCCGGATACGAGGCCGCTGCGGCGGGCTACGCGCGGGAGCTGTCGGGCGAGCTGGCGCACAAGCCGTTCGACTGCTGGCTGCTCGACCGCATCGCCCGCGACGCGGACGGCGGACCGGTCGCGGACGTCGGTACCGGGCCGGGACACGTCGCTGCCCGGCTCGCGGCATCCGGGGCCTCGGTGCTCGGGGTGGACCTGTCGCCTGCGATGATCGACGCGGCCGGGAACCTGTTCCCGGACGTCGAGTTCGAGGTGGGTGACCTGACCAGACTGCTGCGCCCGCGCGCCGCGGCGGGGTGGTCGGCCATCACGGCGTGGTACGCGTTCGTGCACATGGCCGCCTCCGAGCTCCCGGCCGTGATCGCCGGCCTCGCCCGGGTGCTGATCCCCGGCGGACGGTTGGCGTTCGCCCTGCACGCGGGTGAGGAGGTGCGCCACGTCGACGAGCTCTTCGGCGCGCCCGTCGACCTGGACCTCGTGCTGCACAACCCCTCTGAAGTGGTCGCCGCCGTCACCGCCGCCGGGCTGGTGGACGTCGAGTGGTACCTGCGTTCCCCGCTCCCCGACGTCGAGACGCCCACCGACCGCCTCTACGTCGTGGCGCGCCGCCCCCTCTGACCGACACGTCGCCCGGTCGCCGACGCTCGTCCGCCCACGCCATTCTCCCGTGGCCGGCGGAACCGCCGTTCGCGCAGGTCAGCGCCGCCCATTGCCCGTGCTGGCAGTCAGAGTGCCGGGTGCGTGCCTCGGCCGCGCTGAACCTGCGGCAGCGTCGGCCGGCCGGTCGCTCCGGTGCTGCTTCTGGCGTGCACGAACGGCAGCGGGGTCGAGATGCCCGCTGCAGAACGTAACGGCGCGGTTCGGGGTGAGCCGTAACGACTCGACGACGGTCCGCGAGTGGGGAGCCGATCATTCGAGATAGGAGACACCCCGATGTCCCACCCGAACTACCCGATTCGGCGTCCGCAGGCCGGCCCGGAGCAGCGCTACGGGCTGCCCGACGGGCTCACGCCAGAGGAGCGGGCGGCTGCCGACGCCGCAGTGGCTCGTCTGCGCGCCGAGCGGGATGTCGCCGATGCGGACGCCCGGGGCCGCGCCATCGCCGATCCGTACGGGCCCGCGCCGCGGCACGGCGCCACCGCTGCCGTGACGCAGCCCGTGGCGCCGGTGGCCAGGAATGGCCTCGGACTGGCTGCCGCGATCGTCGCGCCGGTCGGCATCGTTTTCGGTCTCGTCCCGCTGACCGGGTTCATCGCCGTGATCTGCGCCTTGGTCGCTGTTCCGCTTGCCCTCGTCGGCTGGTCCCGGGTCAGGAGGGGCAAGGCGACCAACGGGAAGACCGCGATGACCGGTCTGGTCCTGGGTGCCGGCGCGTTGGCGCTCGGTGTCTGGGGGATGACCATCGTGTTCGGAGCGGTGGACCAGCTCGCCGAGGACCTGTCCGGGCCGGCGCCCATCGCCGCCCCTGCGGTGCCCGGCCCGGCTGGGCAGCAGCCCGTCATCGAAGCCGAGCGGCCCGCCGGCGCAACTGGGCCGCTGACCACCGCGTTCGGGCAGCGGGCGACCTTCGATGACGGGCTCGCCGTCGAGGTCAGCACGCCCCAGCCGTACAAGCCGAGCCGGTACGCGGCGGGCCACGACGGGGACCGCGCCGTCACGTTCGACATCACCGTGGTCAACGGGTCCGACGAGCCTTACGACGCCGTGATGACGGTCGTGAACGCCACGCACGGTGGGCGCCAGGTGTCGAGGATCTTCGACAGCGCGAACGGTGGCAGCGAGAACCCCGCCGGGACGGTGCTGCCCGGCAAGTCGACCACGTTCACCATCGCGTTGTCGCTCGGGGAGGCCGTGGACGAGCTGCAGCTCGAGGTCACCCCCGGTTTCCTCGGTGAGCCGGCGATCTTCACCGGACAGGTGTGATCCGTGCCGTCTCCGCGGTGACGCCGGTCGGCATGGCGAGCAGCTGAGGCATGTTCGTTCGCCGAGATCCGTGGTCTCGTCGAACTCCTCGCCTGGTCAGGCGAAGACGTCGGCGACGTAGCGGGCGCGGTTGCGTTGCATGTCGGCGATCCAGGCCTCGGCGTCGGCGGCGGTGGCTCCGGTGGCCTCCTGGTAGATGCGCGTGCAGGTGTCGTAGACGGCCGGGGCCATGCGGCGGCCGTCGCCGCAGACGTAGAAGATCGCGCCGCGCCGGACGAGGTCGACGACGTCGGCGCGGTCGGCCCACAGCCGGTCCTGGACGTAGCGGACGTCGCCGTCGGGCCGGCCGGAGAACGCCGCGCGCAGCGACACGATGCCGTCCTGCTCCCACTCGGCGAGCTCGTCGCGGTAGAGGAGGTCGACGTCCGGGTGGTCGCAGCCGAAGAACAGCAGCGCAGGCGCCGGGGTGACGCCCTCCTCGGCCGCGCACAGGGCGCGGTCCTGCAGGAAGCCGCGGAACGGGGCGATGCCGGACCCGGCCGCGACCATGACGATCGGCGTGTCGAGGGACTGCGGCGGGTGGAACGCGGTCTGCGAGGGCCGCACGCTCACCGCGACCTTCGTGCCGGGGCGGGCGCCGGCCAGGTAGGTCGACGCGGCCCCCTCGTAGACCCCGATGCCCGACAGCGCCGGTGCGGTGAGCACCGCGATGGTGAGCGTGACGTGGTCGTCGCTCCACCGCGGCGAGGAGGAGATCGAGTACTGGCGCGGTGCGAGCGGCGGCAGCGTCTGGAGGAACGTGCCGAACGGCAGCTGCACCGAGGGGTACCGCACGAGCAGGTCGAGCAGGCTGACCCGCTTGTCGAGGACCTCACGGGTGTAGGTGTCGTCGTCGGTGACGAGGGCACGCAGCGCGTCGCGCTCGGGCGGGCACGGGGTGCTGTCGGCGAGCTGGGCGATCTGGCGCCGGCCCGCCGGTGCGGAGAGCTCGACGTAGCTCGACAGCAGCTCCCCGGCGGTGATCGGCTGCCCGGTGGGCAGGAACGTGTCGCCGGTTCCGGAGAACTGCACGACGAGCTGGGCGTCGTAGGCGAGGTCGTAGCGGGAGAGCGCGCGGTCCACGGCGGCAGCGGGGTTGAGCGGCAGGACGGCCAGGTAGTCCCCGGCGCGGTAGCTCATGCCCTCGGGCAGCGCGATCTCCAGGTGCCGCTTGCTGCGCCCCGGGGGCGCGTCGGGGCTGGTCAGCTCGCGGTTCGCGACGATCGTGCCGAGCGCGAGCTCGTTCGTCCGCAGCAGCGGCTCGCGGACCGCGCCGACGAAGGCGACCTCGAGCTCGGCGGTCGGCTCCGGCTCGGCGGACGCGTGGCCGAGCGCGGTCGCGACCGCCGGCCAGAACCCCTCGTACCAGGCGTCGAAGTCGCCGAAGAAGTCGCCGCGTGCGTTGGCGGCGCCGCGTTCCATGAGGCGCTCGGCGCCTGCGGCGGCGAGCTTGTCGTCGATCAGGGTGGGGATGGCCTGGTAGGTGCGGGCCCAGTCGGTGTTCCCGCAGCCGAACACCGCGTACCGGACGCCGTCGAGGCTGCCGGCGGCGAGCGAGTCGGTCCACGCGGTGAAGCGGCGGGCGTTGTCCGGCGGCTGCCCCTCGTAGGAGGAGGTCACGATGACGACGACGCCGTCGGTGGGCAGGTGCCCGGTCGCGGTGTCGAGCGGGTCGATGCTCGGGGTGTAGCCGCGGCGGCGGGCGTCGTTCGCGATGCGCTGGGCGAACGCCTCGCTGGTGCCGGAGTTCGACCCGTACAGCACCCGGATCGGAACGCCGTTGCCGGTGACGGCGGGCTCGGGCCGCTCGGCCGCCGCCTCGTCCCCGGCGGAGCGGACGCCGGCGTCGACGATGGCGACGGGGCGGCGGCGCACCCGCATCGTGAAGCCCTCGGGCTTCATCGTCAGCGTCTCGTGGATGACCAGCTCGTAGGCCGGGTCGGCCGGTTCGAGGTCGAAGCGCTGCAGCAACATCGCGAGGAACAGCTGCGCCTCCTGCAGCGCGAAACCCCGCCCGATGCACGAGCGGCGACCGTTGCCGAACGGCTTCCACGCATCCGGCGGCAGCTGCTGGGCGCGGTCGAACGCGAACCGGTCGGGGTCGAACCGCTCCGGGTCCTCCCACACCGCCGGGTCGCGGTGCAGCACGGGGGTGAGCACCAGCAGCACGTCGTCGCGACGCACCGCGTAGCGGCCGCCACCGATCCTCGTCTCCTCGTCGAGCGGCCGCACCGCGAACGCGGGCGCGGTCGGCCACAGCCGCAGCGTCTCGCGCAGGATCTGGTCGAGGTAGCCGAGGCGGGGCAGGTCGGCGAGGGTGGCGCGCCGGTCGCCGAGGACCTCGTCGACCTGCGCCCGGGCCCGCGCGAGGACCCCGGGGTGGCGCAGCAGCTCGTAGAGGGTGAACGTGAGCAGGCCGCTGGTGGTCTCGTGCCCGGCGATGAGGAAGGTCACGAGCTGGTAGCGGATGTTCTCGTCCGACAGCCGCTCACCGGTCTCCGGGTCGGCCGCCTCGAGCATCGTGTCGAGGATGTCGCGCTGCCCGGGTGGGGACGGCTGTCGGCGGCGCTCGGCGATGAGCCGGTCGGCGATCGAGTACATGATGCTCTTGTCCTCGTCGAACTGCCGCCGGGACAGGAGCATGAGCCGGTTCTGCAGGGGTAGCCGCCGGGTCCGGGTACCGGACTCGACCAGTGCGCGCACCATCGCCCCGACGAACGGGTGCATCTCGTCGCGGTAGAGGCTGTTGAACCGGTAGCTGAACGCGCACAGCGCGATGGTGTCGAGGGTGAGCCGGGTGGTGTTGTCGGCGACGTCGATGACGTTGTCCGGGCCGAGCCGCTCCCACTTGAGCAGCAGCTGCTCGGCGATGTCGGCCATGCCGTCGAACATGGTGCGCAGCGCGGGCGGGCCGAACGCGGGCATGAGGATCCGGTGCGCAACCTGCCAGTTGTGCTCACCGGTCTCGGCGGTGAACAGCCCGTCGCCCGCGAACTCCCGCACCTCCCGCAGCGGCCGGTGCAACTGCTTCTCGAACCGCGTCTCGTCACACAGCTCGTGAGCCAGCTCCTGGCCGCCGACGACCACCAGAGCGGTCCCCGGAAGGTCGAGCCGGTAGATCGGCCCGTGCTCGGCGGCGAGCCGCATCAGGCCCTGCACCGTGCCCCGCGGATCCATGTCGGGCAGGTTGCCCACCAGCGGTGTCGGGTGCGGCTGCGGGATCTGTTCGAGTGCCACGGGTTGTTCCTCTCGTCGCCGCGTCGGCGGTGCGGTGGCGATCCTTCAGACCGGCGACGGGGTCCGCGCGTCCGGGGGCGTCCAGTTCCATCGGTCCGGTGACCGGATCGCCGGTCGCGGGTACCCGGTCCCACGGATCGGATGCGGGCGCCGGGATCTCGGGCACGGAGGCGTCCGGCGGGCTCAGCGCGCGAGCCAGCCACCGTCCACGGGAACGATGCCCGTGACGTAGTCGGCCGCGCTGCTGGCCAGGAAGACCGCGGCACCTGCGAGGTCGTCGGGCTCGCCGAAGCGGCCCATCGGGATGCGGTCGAGCAGGGCGCGTGAGCGCTGCCGGTCGTCCCGCAGCGGCTTGGTGTTGTCGGTTGCGATGTAGCCGGGCGCGATCGCGTTGACGCAGATCCCCGACGCGGCCCACTCGTTCGACAGCGCGCGCGTCAGACCGGCGAGGCCGGTCTTCGCGGCGGTGTAGCCCGGAACGTTGACACCGCCCTGGAAGCTCAGCAGCGAGGCGGTGAAAATGATCTTCCCTGGGCGGCCCGACCCGATCATCGCCGCTCCGACCTCGCGGGCCAGGACGAACGGGGCGGTGAGGTCGACCTCGATGACCCGGTCCCACAGCTCGTCGGGTGTTCGGCGGCGGCGCGTCGCGCGATCGTGCCCGCGTTGTTGACGAGGACGTCCACCGGGCGGGGCCCGGCCCGAAGCGTGCCGGCGAGCTCGCGCACGCCTCGCGGGAGGCGAAGTCGACCCGGTGGGCATCGAACGACCGGCCGAGCGAACGAACCGTCTCTCCGACGGCACCGGCGTCGTCGGGCATCGTGGCGTTGACGCCCACGATGTCGGCACCCGCGGCGGCCAGCGCCTCGGCGATCGACCGCCCGATCCCGCGTCCTGCGCCCGTGACCACCGCGAGCTTCCCGGTGAGATCGAACATGCCGCTCACCGCCGCTCCTCTCTGCAGTCGACGAGCACCTCCATGGCGTCTCCGGACGCGTGATCAGCCCATCGGCGAGGATGGTGGCGGCCGCCACCAGTGACACCGCCTCGGTCACGTCGGCGCGCGATGCCCACCTGCGGTTCGGCGCACCACCGGAATGGGCGATCATGCCGGGTATGCAGCAGTGGACCGATCTCATCGGGGTCGTGGTGTGGCCGATCGTGGTCGTGTTCAGTGCTCTGCTGTTCCGCAGAGCGGTTCGGGACATCCTCACCAGGGACGACGTGTCCTTCACCGGGCCAGGTGGGATCGGGTTCAGCGCCCGTCGGGCCACCGGGGCACTGCTGGATGCGGAGGAGGACAAGAACCGCAGCGCAGTCGGCGGTACGCCGGGCCGTGCGGCCGGGGACGGCGACGGCCGGCCGGTGTCGGCGGTCGAGGTCGCGGACCAGGTGCGCGCGGTCGGGGCCGCGGTGCGGCGCCTCGGCCGCAGCCCTCGCCTGCTGTGGGTCGACGACCGGCCGAGCAACAACCGACACGAGCGCTCGGCCCTGGAGAGCATGGGCATGATCGTGGACCTCAGCACGTCGACCGCGGACGCCCAGCGCAAGCTCCAGCGCCGCACCACGTACGACCTGGTGATCTCCGACATGGCACGCCCGGAAGACCCGCGCGCCGGTTACGTTCTGCTGGACTGGATGCGCGAGCGGGCCTATGACGCCCCGTTCGTCATCTACAGCTCTTCGAACAGCGCCGCCCACTACGACGAGGCCGTGTGCCGCGGTGCGGTGGGGAGCACGGCACAGCCGGCCGAGCTGATCGACATGGTGCTCCGGTCACTGCGAGACGTCCGGCCCCGCCGCCGCTGGTGGCAGCCGGGCTCGCGGTAGCTCACCGTGGTGTAGTCGCGTCCCGCCCGGTCGGCGAGCTCGCCCACCCCGATCGGGCCGTACCGCTGGATGCCCACCAGCAGGGGGAACAACGCCCGGTCCAGGGTGATGCCGGCTTCGGCGAGGAGGACCTCGTCGCACCCGCCTCCCGCGTCCGGTGGGGGCCCCGCCCCCACCACCGGCCGACGTCCCCACCGTCCTGTCCGGATCGTCGGCGAGCACGTGCTCGGCGCCATCCCGGACACGTTCGAGGGCAGCTACGAGTGGGTGCTCGGCCGCACCGCCCCGTCATCGTCGAGCTCCCCGTTCGCCGGTGCGTTGTGAGGCGGGCAGGTGCGGGTCAACCGCCCAGCGCGATCGCGATCTTGCCGCCCAGCTGGTCCCGCGCCGCCTCGAACGCCTCCTGCGCCCGTTCCAGCGGGAAGACCGGGTCGAGGAACGGGCCCACCTCGACCGCGCCGGTGTGGATCAGGTCGACCGCCTCGCGGAAGGCCGTGAGCCCGGGCTCGACCTGGGTGCTGTGGTTGTGCTCGATCGAGGGCTGTTTGTTCCACGCCTCGTTGTAGTCCCAGGTCGTGGGGCCCTCGGGCTTCTCCGGGAAGCCGAAGTAGCCGACGCGGCCCCGCGGCCGCACCGCGTGCAGGCTCTGGATGCGCGTCTCGTCGTACCCGACGGCCTCGATCACCAGATCGGCGCCCGCCCCACCGGTGGCCTCCCGCACCGCCTCGACGAACGACCCCTCGGTGACGTCGACGACGACGTCGGCACCGAACTCCTTCGCGATCCGCAGCCGCGACGGCGCCTTGTCGGCGATCACCACCGTGGAGAAGCCCGCGCGCCGCGTCAGCTGGGCGAAGAACAGGCCCGCTGACCCGGCGCCGCAGATCGCGGCCGTCCGCCCGGTGGCGGACCCGACGACGGCCTCCGGCCAGAACCGGCGCATCGCGTACACGGTGGTGCCGAGCTGCTGGGCCATCAGCAGCCGGTCCACGTCCCCACCGTCGGGCAGCTTCACGAGCGACCGGGCCGCGACGGCCTGCCACTCGGCGAAGCACCGTGCGTCGCGCGGCACCGGCGCGACGAGCACGGCGTCGCCAGGGGCGAAGCCGGGGGACCGGGACTCCGCGACCGTCCCCACCCCCTCGTGCCCCGGGAACCCCGGCGCCGCCGGGAACTCGCCGCGGTGGAAGCCGTCGAAGACGATGTGCAGGTCGCTGCCGCAGATCGAGCCGCGGTGCGAGCGGACCAGCACCTCGTCGTCGCCCAGCTCCGGGACGGGGACCTCGACCGTCTCCAGCCTGCCCGGTGCCACGAGCTGCACTGCCCGCATGACCACTCCTAACCCTGGTAGCTCGTGTAGTCGAAGGTCGAGTACTTCTTCTCCCGGGTGGTGACGAACTCGACGAGCGCGGGCGTGCCCGCCTCCGTCGCCGCGATCGCCTCCCGCAGCGCGGGCGCGATCCGCCCGGGCTCGGTGACCCGCTCGCCGTGCAGCCCGAAGGCGCGCGCCATCGTGGCGTAGTCGCCGGAGATGTCGGTGCTGCCGAAGCGCTCGCGCGAGGTGGCCATGATCCGGTCTTCCATGGCCATGGAGAAGTTGTTGAACAGCACCGACAGGATCGGGACGCCGGCGCGGGCGCAGGTCTCCAGGTCCATGCCGGTCATGCCGATCGCGGCGTCGCCCCACACGTTGACGCACAACCGGTCCGGCCGGGCCAGCTTGGCCCCCATCGCCAGTCCCAGGCCGTAGCCGAGCTGGGTGGACTTGCCCCACCCCAGGTAGCTGTGCGGTGCGACGGGCCGCCAGAACGGGGAGAGCTCGTCGCGGGGGCTCCCGGCGTCGTGCGTGACGATCGTGCGCTCGACGTCGACGAGGTGCAGCAGGTCCCAGATCACGCGGTACGGCGAGAGCGGCGTCTCCGCGCTGGTGAGCAGCGGCATCCAGGAGTCGAGCCACCGCGTGGCCTGCTCCCGGATCCGGGCGGCGACCTCGCCCGCCCGGCCCCGCGGCCCACCGCCGAGCCGCTCCCGGACGGCCTCGATCAGCAGGTCCAGTGCGAGCGCGGTGTCGCCGAGCAGCGCGTGCTCGGTCGGCACGTTCTTGTTCAGGTCGCCCGCGTCGACGGTGTTGTGCACGAACGTCTTCCCGGCCGTCGGGAAGCGGATCCCGAACGGGGTCGCGGTGAAGCTCGCCCCGATCCCGAACACGACGTCGGCGTCGCGGACGTGCTCGAACACCGCCCGCGGCATCGCGACCCCGCCCGAGCCGAGTGCGAGCGGGTGCGTCTCGGGGAACGCGCTCTTGCCTTCCAGGCTGGTGGTGACCGGCGCCTCCAGGAGCTCGGCGAGGACGCGCAGCTGCTCCCACGCCTTCGCCCGGTGCACGCCCTGGCCCGCGTAGAGCAGCGGGCACTCGGCCGCGACCAGCGCGGCCGCGGCCGCGTCGACGGACTCGGTGTCCGGCGCGGAGCGCAGCCGCCGCGAGGGCACGTAGGCGTCGAGCCCCGGTGCCTCCTCCGTCCACACGTCCGCCGCGATCTCCACCAGCACCGGCCCCGGGCGCCCGTTGCGGGCCTGCGTGAACGCCCGCCGCAGCGCGGGAACGAGCGCCGCACCCGTGGTGACCTGCTCCGTGGCCTTCGTGATGTGCCGGAAGTTCAGCGCGGCGTTGAACGCGGGCGGCACCCAGGTCTGCGTGCGCGGCGACCCGCCGGGGATCACGACCAGCGGAACCCCTTCGGAGTGGGCCTGGGCCACCGCGCCGAACGAGTTCTCCACGCCCGGGCCGGCCTGCATGCAGAAGACGCCGACGGTGTCCCCGAGCCTGCTGATCGCATCCGCCATGTGGATGCCGACCCGTTCCTGCCGGACGATCAGCGGCCGGATCCCCGCGGCGGCCGCCGACTCGATGAGCGGGTTCAGCGGATAGGCGAGGAGCAGCTCGACGCCTTCGCGGCGGAGCACCTCCGCGGCGGCTGCGGCGACGTCGGGTGCGCTCACGGCTCGATCACTGTTGCCCTCCTCGGCTCAGGTTCCCGACGCCTGCACCGCGGCGCCCGACGCTCCCGCGCCACCGAGCTTCTCCGCTCGGGGCGGCGCGCGTCACGCCATCCCGGCAGGTTCGGGACACAAGTCCTGCACGACGCACGCGGTTCGACTCGGTGCTGTTCGCACACACCCCGTGGTAGCAAGTCGGGGTGACCAAGACCGACTACGTCGACGACCCGAGGGCGCCGAAGCCGAACAGCCTTGTCGTCGGGGTGACGACGTTCGTCCAGGACGACCGCGGCCGGGTGCTGCTCATCGAGCGGGAGGACAACGGGCAGTGGGCGTTGCCGGGCGGGGGCCAGGAGGCCGGCGAGTCGACACCCGCGGCCGCGGTCCGCGAGACGGTGGAGGAGACCGGCATCGAGGTCGAGGTGACGGGCCTCGTCGGCATCTACTCCCATCCCGGGCACGTCATCGCCTACGACGACGGGGAGGTGCGGCAGGAGTTCTCGATCTGCTTCCGCGCCCGGCGGGTCGGCGGCGAGCTGCGCACGAGCCCCGAGTCCACGCAGGTGCGCTGGGTCGGGCCGGCCGCGCTCGACGGCCTCGACATCCACCCGCGGATGCGCGTTCGGATCGACCACGGTCTCCGCGGCGATCCGCAGCCGTACCTGGGCTGAGAACGCCTGCGGTCACCCGGCCGGGAAGCGGCAGCGCAGGGCGCGCAGCACCGACGGGTCCGGCACGGTGCTCGACGCGCCGCCGGTCACGCTGTGCCTGACCCGCCGCGCGGACAGCCAGCCCTCCCGCCGCCCTCATCGCCCGGCAGCTCACCCAGGCCACGGCGAAGGACCTGGTGCCCCCAGGGACCGACGCGCCCGGATGGGGGGCAACTTCACAGACCCAGCACGGGCTTCACATGAGGCCGGCCCTGTGTGAAGGCGGGGCGGGGTTTGTGAAGTGAGGGCTGATGGGGCACTAAATTGGCCGCGTGAAGGCGATCCTGCTGGAGAACATCCACTCCGTCGCGGCAGCGGCGTTCCGGCGTGCGGGCTTCGAGGTCGACGCGCGTTCCGGCTCGCTGAGCGAGGACGAGCTCATCGCCGCGTTGCCCGGGGTGTCGGTGCTCGGGATCAGGTCCAACACGACCGTCACCCCGGCGGTGCTCGACGCGGGGAAGGACCTCCTCGCGGTGGGGTGCTTCTGCATCGGCACGAACCAGGTGGACCTGGAGAGCGCGGCCGAGCGGGGCGTGGCGGTGTTCAACGCGCCCTACTCCAACACGCGCAGCGTCGTCGAGCTGGTGATGGGCGAGATCGTCGCGCTGGCCCGGCGGCTCACGGAGAAGACCCAGCGGATGCACGAGGGGGTGTGGGACAAGTCGGCGAAGGGCAGCCACGAGGTCCGCCGCCGCACGCTGGGCATCGTCGGCTACGGCAACATCGGCACCCAGCTGTCCACCATCGCCGAGGCCTTCGGCATGCGGGTGATCTTCTTCGACACCGCGGACCGGCTGGCCCACGGCAACGCCAGCCGGGTCGGGTCGCTGGAGCAGCTGCTGGCCGAGGCGGACGTGGTGAGCATCCACGTCGACGGCAGGCCGGGCAACGCGGGTCTCTTCGGCGCCGAGCAGTTCGCGATGATGAAGCCCGGTGCGGCGTTCATCAACGCCTCCCGCGGGATGGTGGTCGACGAGATCGCCCTGCGCGACCACATCCGGTCCGGGCACCTGTCCGGCGCCGCCATCGACGTCTTCCCGCTCGAGCCGAAGGCGCAGGGCGACCCGTTCGACTCGCCGCTGCGGGGACTCGACAACGTCATCCTCACCCCGCACGTCGGCGGCTCGACGCAGGAGGCGCAGGAGGGGATCGGGCACTTCGTCGCGAACAAGCTGATCGGGTTCGTCGAGGCGGGAGGCACGGCGCTCTCGGTCAACCTGCCGCAGGTGGCTCCGCCGCATCCCCAGGGCGCGTTCCGGATGGGGTACCTGCACGAGAACCTGCCCGGCGTGCTGGCCGGGATCAACCGGTTGCTCGCGGACGCCGGGGTGAACGTGGTCGGCCAGTCGCTGTCGACGCGTGGCGGGCACGGGTACGTCCTGACCGACACGGACGCCGTGCTGTCGGACGCCACCCTGTCCGCGCTGCGGCAGTCGCCGCAGACGGTCTGGCTGCGCTCCTGGCGGCTCTGACGCGGACCCAGGACCCGATCAGCGAGGCGATCGTCGCGGCCACCTCGGCGCCCGTGACCCGGCGGTCGGCGAGCGCCAACGTGCGTCCGTCGAAGCAGAGCGCTCCGCCGACGTCGAGGACGACATCCGGGACGGGCGTGTTCACAGCCGGGATTGTCAGGGTCCGGCTCCGGCGACGCTGTCGAGAACCCGACGACGGGTGCGGGGAACGCGCCATCTCGGAACGCTAGCGCGGTGGCGTCCTCGCCTTGGGTACGCGGCCCAGCACCGGCCGCAGGATCGGCGCGTTCCGGGCCAGGAACTCCCACAGCTGGTCGGCCACCGGCCCGTGCGGCCGGTCGCGCCGGCGCGCGGCGGACAGCTCCTCGACGACGCCGGGGAAGTGTCGTCCGGCCACCGAGAGCAGGCGCCGGTCGCGCAGCTCCGTCTCGATCATGAACCGAGGCAGGTGCCCCCACGCCATGCCGTGCAGGATCAGCTCCTTCTTCATCAGGTGGTCCGGCACGGAGCACCGTGGCGCGCCCTCGACCAGGAAGTGGCCCGGCTCGGACGGGTGCCGCGCCGAGTCCCGGATCACGCACTGGGTGAAGGCCTGCATCCGCTGCGGCGTGAGGTCGGTGTCCGGGGGGAAGGGCAGGAAATCGGGCGCCACGACCGGCACCATCGCGACGCGGCCGAGGTCGATCCACTCCATCCGGACGTCGCTCTTGGGGACGCGGTGCACGATGAGGTCGGCCTCGTCCTCCCGCAGCCGCTCCCACGGGCCGGTCACCGCCTCGAACTGCAGGTGCAGCCGGGTCTGCGGGTGCTGCGCGAAGAAGCGGCTGAGCAGCGCGAGCACCGGTGGGAGCGGGCACAGGTCGCCGAGCACCACGCGCAGCTCGGCCTCCTCGCCCATCGCCAGCTGCGTGGCGTACGTGCGCAGGTCCTCGGCCTCGTGCAGCAGGAAGCGCACCTTGCGGTGGAAGGCCCGGCCCGCCTCGGTGGGCCGCACCCGGTAACCCGAGCGGTCCAGCAGGCTCAGGCCGAGCTGGCGCTCCAGCTTGGCGACCGCCGCGAACACCGAAGGGTGCGAGCGGTGCAGCCGCTCGGCGGCAGCCTGGAAGCCGCCGTCGTCCACGACGGCGTCGAAGCACTGCAACTCGTGCAGCGTGAAGCTGGACATTGTCGGTGCAGCCTACAGGGTAAGTCCGATCTTTGTAATGGATTTCTGCAGCGCCGTTCCTAGGCTGAGGACATGGAATCCCCGACCCTCGGCTCGATCACGACCGGTGACGGCGTACGGATCGCCTACCGCTTCGACGGTGAGCAGGGCTTGCCGGTGCTGCTGCTCTCGAACTCGATCGGTACCGACCTGCACATGTGGGACGGCCAGGTCGCCGCCCTGACCGAACACTTCCGGCTGCTGCGCTACGACGCGCGGGGCCACGGCGCCTCCGACGTCCCGAGCGGCCCCTACTCGCTGGACCGGCTGGGGCGTGACGTGGTGGAGCTGCTGGACGCGCTCGGCCTGCAGCGGGTGCACGTGCTGGGCCTGTCCCTCGGCGGGGTCGTCGCGCAGTGGCTGGGGATCCACGTGCCCGAGCGCGTGGACCGCCTGGTGCTCTCCAACACCGCCGCGTACCTCGGCCCGCCGCAGCAGTGGGACCGGCCGATCGCCGAACTGCTGGCTGCCCCCGACATGCAGGCCACCACGGAGAACTTCCTCCACAACTGGTTCCCGGCCCACATGCTGCGGGGGGACGACGAGGTCGTCGAGGGCTTCCGCCGCACGCTGCTGGCCACGCGGCGCGAAGGCGTGGCCGGCAGCTGGGCCGCGGTGCGCGACTACGACCTGCGCCGCACGGCCGCGCTCATCCCCAACCCGACGTTGGTGATCGCGGGCGAGCACGACACCGTCACCTCCGCCGCCCACGGCAAGGAGATCGCCTCCATCGTCCCGGGCGCGCGGCTCGCCGTGCTGCCGACCGTGCACATGGCGAACGTCGAGCGGCCTGCCGAGTTCCTGGACGCGGTGCTGACCTTCCTCACCGGCGGGCCCGTGCCGGGCCCGTCGACCCCCGGACCACGAGCCGCGGGGTGAGCCGGCGGGTGCGTGGGAGGCCCGATCCGGCGGGCTCCATCGCCAGCCGCAGGGCGGTGGCGCCCATGTCCTCCAGCGGCAGCCGGACCGTGGTGAGCGGGGGAGTGACG
This sequence comes from Pseudonocardia adelaidensis, assembly GCF_039543345.1. Taxonomy (NCBI): domain Bacteria; kingdom Bacillati; phylum Actinomycetota; class Actinomycetes; order Pseudonocardiales; family Pseudonocardiaceae; genus Pseudonocardia; species Pseudonocardia adelaidensis. The sequence continues at coordinate 97,920 of NZ_BAABJO010000030.1, forward strand.
TCCTGCGCGATCAGGATGTCGTTGAACCCCGCGACCGACACCTCGGCCGGCACCCGGACGCCGCGCTCCCGCAGGTGTGACATGGCCCCGACCGCCATCTGGTCCGCGGTGCCGACGAGCGCGGTGATCCCCGGGTGCTCGGCGAGCAGGTGTCCCGCGCCGTCGCGGCCGCCGTCGCGGGTGGCGGGGACGTGGCGCACGTGCACGGTGCCGCCGTGGTTCTCGAGCGCGGCGCGGAGGCCGTCGATCCGGTCGATCGTCGAGGTCAGGTCGGCGATACCGGCCAGCACGCCCACCTCGCGGTGCCCGTGCGCGGCCAGGTGCTCGCCCAGCTCACGGGCTCCGCGCGCGTTGTCGACGAGTACGCCGTCGACGTCGAGGTCGGGGTGCCCGATGGCGACGACGCGGCCGCCGGTCGTCAGGTACGCCCGCACCCGCTCCCGCAGGCCCGACCGGTACCGCTCGTCCACCAGCTCGCTCCCGGCGACGATGATCACACCGGTCCGGTGGGTGTGCAGGAGGGTGAGGTACTCGAGCTCCCGGTCGACGTCGCGGCCGGTGTTGCAGATGGTCACCAGCATCCGGTGCCGGGAGGCCAGCTCCTGGACCCCGTCGATGATCTGGGAGAAGTAGGGGTCGCCGACGTCGCCCGCGAGCACCCCGACCGTGGCGAGGTCGCCGCCCAGCAGGGCGCGGGCATGCGCGTTCGGCACGTAGTGCAGCTCGCGGGCGGCCTGCTCCACGCGGGCCCGCAGCTCGGCCCGGACCGTGTAGTCGCTGCCGGACAGGACCCGCGACGCCGTGGGCACCGACACACCGGCCCGGCGCGCGACGTCACGCAGGTTGACCGCCACGTCGAGAAGGATAGGGACGTGCGAGGCGGGCGGGACGTGCGGCGGATCGGCATCGTCGGGGCGGAGAGCAGCCACACCGGCGAGCTGTTGCGGCTGGTCAACGACGAGGGGCGGGTACCCGGTGCGCGGGTGGTCGCCGTGGTGCCGGTCGACGTGGACCCGCGTGCCGCGGGGATCGACCCGGCGCTGGTGGCCGGGTCGCCCGACGAGCTGATCGGTGCCGTCGACGCCGCCCTCGTGCTGACCCGGGACGGCGCCACGCACCGCGCTCTCGCCGAGCCGCTGCTCGCCGCGGGCCTGCCGGTGTGGGTGGACAAGCCGTTCACCACGTCCCTCGCCGACGCGCGGGCGCTGATCGGGACCGCTCGCCGGGCAGGCGCCCTCGTGTGGTCGCGATCAGCGCTGCGCTTCCCGGCGGCGGTGCGGCGGGCGGCCCGGCTCGCCGCAGGGGGTGAGCTGCGGCACCTGCACCTGGTGGGCCCCGCGGATCCGGCGAGCCCGTACTCGGGCATCGCGTTCTACGGGATCCACCTGCTCGAGTCGGCGGTCGAGGTACTCGGCACGGCCGGGTGGGAGCGGGCGCCGATGGCGGTGCAGCCCACCGCGCAGGCGGTCGTGGCCACCACCAGGCTCGCGGGCACCCCGGTGACCTGCACGTTCGTGCCGCCCGGCGACAGTGGCCCCATCCCGTTCCACCTCAGTGCCGTGACTGCGGACCAGGTCCGGACCGAGGTGGTGGACCTCGGGCGGGACTACCTGCTGCCGGCCGCCGAGGCGTTCCTCGCAGCCTGCGCCGCGCCGTCGTCCGCCCAGCCCGACGACGACCTGCTCGCGCCGGTGCGCCTGGTGGAGGAGCTGGGAGCGGCACTGGGAACGGCGCAGCGCTGACCCGGTCCGGTTGACGTCTCCACGTCCGGGGATCTACCGTCTGCGCACCTCGTAGAAAAGGTTTTCTCATGGCTACTGGCGGCAGTGCGCCCACGCGGTCGCGCCGGGCGCGGCTGGGCCCCGCGTTCGTCACGGCGGCGCTCGTGTTCGGGCCCGGCAGCATCACGACCGCGAGCTCGATCGGGGCCCAGCACGCCTACCAGCTCGTCTGGGTTCCGGTGATCGCCACCGTCCTGATGCTGTGCTTCGTGGACCTGTCGGTGCGCATCGGCCTGACGACCGACCGCGGCCCGGTGGCCACCGTGTCCCGGCGCTACTCCCGCCCGGTCGGCGTGCTCGTCGGCATCGGGTCGTTCCTGGTGACGGCGTCGTTCCAGGCGGGCAACTCGGTCGGGACCGGCGCGGCGGCCACTGTGCTCTTCGGTGGCAACGTGGCGGTGTTCGCCGCGCTGTTCACCGTGCTCGCGATCGGGTTCCTGTGGCTGCCGTCGTTCTACCGCTCGCTCGAGACCCTGATGGTCGCGATCGTCGTCGTGATGCTGGTGGTCTTCGTGGTGACCGCGGTGCTGAGCCGCCCGGACCTCGGGGCGGTGGTCGCCGGCCTGGTGCCGCACCTGCCCGAGGGGTCCGCTGCCATCGTGGTGGGCATGGCCGCCACCACGTTCTCGGTGGTCGGAGCGCTCTACCAGATCCAGCTCGTCCGCGAGAAGGGCTGGACCGCCGAGCACTACCGCGAGGCGCGCCGGGACGCCATCAGCGGCACCATCGTGCTCGGCGTGCTCTCGCTCGTGATCATGCTGGCCGCCGCCGCGGTGCTGCACCCCGAGGGCATCAAGGTGACGTCGCCCGCCACGATGGCGGCGATCCTGGAACCCACGATCGGCGGCTGGGCGTCGGCGCTGTTCGCGGTGGGGCTGTGGGCCGCCGCGTTCTCCTCGCTGATCGGCAACAGCACGATCGGCGGCCACATGATCGCCGGCGCGCTCGACGTGGAGTCCGGCGGGCTGTCCTCGGCACGCGTCAAGGTGTGCATCACGGTCGTGATGGTCATCGGCGGTGTCGTCGCGGTCGTCTTCGGCGGGATCCCGGTGCAGCTCATCGTCACCGCGCAGGCCGTGACGATCTTCGCCGTGCCGCTCGTCGGGATCGTCCTCGTGGCACTCGCCCGCCACGCCGACCGCGGCCGGCTGCGGCTCGGTGCCGCCCAGACGGTGCTGGCCTGCGCCGGTGTCGCCTTCCTGCTCGTGCTCGCCCTGACCTACCTGGGGAACCTGCTGTGACCGACCCGACCGACCCGACCGAGCCGCCCACCGACGAGCCCGCGCTCGACGAGCGCCTCTCCCGCCCGGTTCCCGGGGTGGCCGGGGCGCTGGCCGCCGCCGGTGGCGACATCGTCCTGCTCGGCGCCGGCGGCAAGATCGGCCCGTCGATGGCCCGGATGGCCCGCCGGGCCCTCGACGACGCAGGCTCCGACGCACGGGTCCTCGCCGTGTCCCGGTTCTCCGACGCCGGGGTGCGGGCGGGGCTGGAGGCGGACGGGGTGCACACGCTCGCGGTGGACCTCGCCGACCCGGCCGCCTACGCCGACCTCCCGGGCGCGGCGGCGGTGTACTTCCTCGCGGCGATGAAGTTCGGCACCACCGGCCAGGAGCACCTGACCTGGTGGTCCAACGCGGCGATCCCCACGCTCGTCGCGGCGCGCTACCGCGGGGTGCCGACGGTGGTCTACTCCACCGGCAACGTCTACCCGCTGCGGCCGCTCGCCGCGGGCGGAGCCGTGGAGGGCGACCCCGCCGAGCCGGTCGGGGAGTACGCGCAGTCCTGCCTCGCCCGTGAGCGGATCTTCACGCACGCCGCGCACGAGTGGGGCACCCCCACCACGGTCTTCCGCCTGAACTACGCCTGCGAGCTGCGCTACGGCGTGGTCGCCGACATCGCGGTGAAGCTCGCGGCCGGCGAGCCCGTGGACCTGACCATGCCCGCGGTCAACGTCGTGTGGCAGGGCGACGTGAACGCGTGGGCGCTGCGGAGCCTCTCGCTTGCCGGCGTGCCGCCGCACGTGCTCAACGCGACCGGCCCGGAGACCGTGCCGGTGCGGCGCCTGGCCCTGCTGCTCGCCGAGCGCATGGGGGTCGAGCCCACCTTCTCCGGCGCGGAGGCGCCGGACGCGCTGCTGAACGACGCAGCCGAGTGCCACGAGCGCTTCGGTTACCCCACGGTGCCGCTGCGGCGGCTCGTCGGCTGGGTGGCCGAGTGGGTCGGAGCGGGCGGCCGTCAGCTGGGCAAGGCGACGAAGTTCCAGCAGCGGGAGGGGCGGTTCTGATGTCCCGCCTCACCGACCGGCTCCGGGGCGGGGTCGTCATCCCGGCCCACCCGCTCGCGCTGACCGAGGACGGCGCGGTCGACCTCGTCGCGCAGCGGGCGCTCACCCGGTACTACGCCGAGGCGGGCGCGCACGGCGTCGCCGTCGGCGTGCACACCACGCAGTTCGCGCTGCACGCCGACCAGGGGTTGCTCGCCGAGGTGTGGCGGCTTGCCGCCGCCGCCGGCCGGGGCGCGCTGCTGGTCGCGGGCGTGTGCGGAGACGTCGCCGACGCGGTCCGGGAGGCCGGGACGGCGGCGGCGCTCGGCTACGACGCCGCGCTGCTGTGCCCGTGGGGCATGGAGGAGGCGACCGACGAGGCGCTGCTGGAGCGGGCCCGGGCGGTCGGGGAGATCCTCCCGACGATCGGCTTCTACCTGCAGGAGAGCGTGGGCGGCCGGCGACTCGGCCGCGCGTTCTGGCGGGACCTGTTCGACATCGAGACGGTCGTGGCCGTCAAGTCGGCCCCGTTCGACCGGTACCGCAGCAACGACGTCGTGCAGGCACTGCTGGAACACGACCGGTGGGCCGATGTCGCCGTGCTCACCGGCAACGACGACGCGATCGTGCACGACCTGGTCACGCCCGTGCGCCGCACCGTCGGCGGTCGCACCCGCGAGGTGCGGACGGCCGGCGGGCTGCTCGGGCAGTGGGCGGTCGGCACCGCCGCAGCGGTCGGGCTCGTGGCGGAGGCCTGCGCCGCCCGCGACGCAGGCGCGGTGCCCACCCCGCTCCTCGCGGCCGCGGCCGACCTCGTCGAGATCAACGCCGCCGTCTTCGACGTCGACCACGGCTTCGCCGGCTGCGTCGCCGGCGTCAACGAGGTGCTGCGCCAGCAGGGCCTGCTGCGCTCCGCCCGCTGCCTCTCCGCGGCCGAGCGGCTCTCGCCCGGGCAACGGGAGCGCATCCAGGACGTACGGGACCGCCATCCCGGCTGGCTGGACGAGGAGTTCGTCGCCGAGCACCGCGACCGCTGGCTCGCATAGCCCGATCGAGCCCGAACGGTGGAACGAGTGCCGCCGCGATCACACTGCCGGCACCCCGACCCGGCCGAGGATCTCGCCGTGCGGGATCGCGAACCAGGCATCGGGGTGCTCGGCCACTGCCGCCAGCCACGGAGATCGCCTGCAGCTCCGCGCGCGTGGCGTGGCCGCCCTCGAGCGCCTGCTCGGCGATGCGGGAGTCCAGGATGCGCTGCGCCCACATGCCGCCCCACCACTCGCGCTCGGCGGGGCGGCGTGGCACCAGATCGAGGCGCTGGGCGTGACGTCGGTCGCGCCCGCGGCCCGCGCCCAGCAGAGCAGGCGGCGGCCGGCGTCGGGCTCGGAGCCGTTGCCGCGGGCCACCGCCTGGTAGACCTGCCGCCAGAGCTCGAGCCGGGGGTCGGCCGGCCACCAGAACGCTCCGCCGTAGTCCGTGTCGCTCGCCGCCACCACCCCACCGGGCCGGGTCACGCGGAGGAACACGCGCAGCGTGGCGACGGGATCGGTCAGGTGCAGCAGCGCCTGGTGCGCGTGCACGACGTCGACCGACGCGCCGTCCGCCGCGATCGCGTACGCGCTGCCGGGCTCGAACCGCACGTTCGGCACGCCACGGGCCGCGGCCGTGCCCCGGGCCTGTTCGAGGACGGCCTCGGACAGGTCGATCATCCACCCGGGCGGCCAGGTCGACGGTGATCGTGCCCGGCCCGCAGCCGACGTCGAGCACCGCGAGCCCCGGGCGGAGGTGCGGGGCGAGGTAGGCGCGGAGTTGTCCGCCGTGCGCCACGTCTGGGAGCGCACCACGCTCTCGGCGTGGCCCTGCCCGTAGCTCTGATCCGCACCCGCCATGGGGCCGACAGGAGGGTCAGTGTCTCAACGTGTGCAATGAACGTTCCGAATGTTGGGACACGGGACGAGTCGTCAGAACTCCCCGAAATCCCCGCCGTCGTCGAACCCGCCGACGTCCTCCTGGCCGCCCTCGTCAACCGGCTCCTCCGCGGCCTGCGCCTCCTCGGAGAACCCGGTGTCGTCGGCGAAGAACGCGTCGGCGATCGCGCTGCCGATGAACGCGCCCGCAACGCTCGCCAGGAGCGTGCCGGCGATCATCCCGCCCATCCCCATGCCGCGGCCGCCCGCACCGCCGCCGCCGCCGCCCAGTGCCCGTTCCATAGTGCCGGGCTGGCGCATCTCCGCCCGGGTGGCCATCCGGGCCATCGCCTGCGGATCGGTCGACGTGGCCCGCTCGGACTCCGGCACCGACGCCCCCACGTCGGTGAGCACCTTCTGGCGCTGCTCCGGCGTCAGCTTCGCGAACGCCTCCGCGTGCGCCTGCTCCACCGTCTCCGGCGGCGCCGTGCGCAGCATGTAGCGGTACCTCTCGATGGCCGCCTGGTCCGGGTCCTGCGGCGGCTGCGGAGCCCCGTACCCCTGGGCCCCGTACCCCTGCGCCTCGGAGCCCTGGCCCTGACCGGCGGGACCCGCGAGCTTCGCCTTGAGCTTGTCGAGCAGACCCATCCGAGTTCGCCCTCCTCTGTCATCCTTCGCGAACCGCTGACAAACGTGCGAAACGGACAGTAGCGTGTGCTCGACGGGCGAACGGCGGCATGGTGGCCTCACCGGCGTTCGTGGACCTCCTAGGGCTCGGTTCCTACCTGGCACGCCGGGCACAGGGTGGTGGCCGGGATGGCGGTGAGGACGGCGGGCGCGATGGCGGAGTCGCAAGCGCGGCACCGTCCATAGGTGCCGTCGTCCATCCGGGCCAGCGCGAGTTCGATGTCCGCGAGGGCCTGCCGCGCGCCGACGGCGACCAGTCCGCGGATCTCGCGCAGAGCCCGGCTCCCGTCATCGTCGGCCGCGTGAGGCTCGTGCCCGGAGGGTGACGTGCGGATCTCGTCGTGCGCGAGGAGATGGGCGAGCTGTTCCTCGCGGAAGTCGCGCTGCCGCTCGAGCTCCTCCCGCAAGGCGGGCAGCTGCCGCCGTGACCGGGCGAGGGACGACTGCACCATGCTGACCTCCACGGGCTGACCTCCCACGACCGGCGTCCCGACGCGCCGGCTCCAGGGCGGCGAGCCCTCGCTCTTCTTCACGATGCACGCCCGCGCCGGGGGCGGCAGGGGTTGTCCTCAGCCAAGTACCGGACGGTTTCGCTGCCGGGGCCCGGCAAACCGGTTGCGTCGCTCAGGAGCTGTCGGGGCGGCTCGCCGCTGGATCGTCCTGCCACTCGGGAAGTGCGAGCGTGGAGTGCAGGCGGCGCAGCTCGTCGCGGTGCAGCGCGCTGAGGCGAACGAGGACGCGCTCCCCGTCGGGGCTCAGCTGCACGCGCACCGCGCGTGCGTCCTCGGGATGCGGCACCCGCTCGACCAGGCCCTGTCCCTGCGCCCGGTTGACCAGTTCGACGACGCTGTGGTGCCGCAGCTGGAGCCGGTCGGCGAGCTCCCGCACGGTGGCCCACTCCCGGCCGGGAAAGCCCTTCAACGCCAGGAGCAGCTGGTACTGCTGTGGGGCCAGGCCGTGGCTGCGCACCGTCTCCTCGCTGAAGCGCAGGTAGCGGCGGATCCCGAAGCGGAACCGCGCCAGCGCCTCGAAGTCCTCCTTCGTCAGCGCCGCGGGGCCTGCCTGCTCGTCGTTCGCCGCCACCGTCACATGACACCACTCACGTACCTCGGCCCGTCGCATCGCCACAACTTATATCGCTTCACGATACATCGCGCTACGATAGAAAGCGGTGGTCGACGGAGGTGCGTCGTGCTCAGTGATCGGGACCGACAGGTGCTGCGCGGTGTCGAACGTCAGATCCTGAACGAGGATCCCGCGTTCGTCCGGTCCTTCGACGCCCGCGCCCAGCGCTTGCGCCGCCACGTGGGTGGTCCGGGTATCAAGATCCTCGTCGTCGCCGGGCTCCTTCTCAGCGCCTTCGTGCTGGTCGCCGGGTCTCCGGGCGGGGCGGTGCTGTTCGCCGTCGCGACCGGGGTCGTCTGGCTGGCGTGGCGGTGGGCGGGCGATGCGCACCGGCAGAACTCGTGACCCGTGACGGAAGCCGGAGGAGAAGGATGTTGACGATCGACGATCCGGCCGCCGGGCGGGGTGCGCACATCGGCCGGGCGGAGACCGGGGACGCGGTCCGGCACGCGGTGGCGCAGCGATGAGCCCCACCGGGGTGCGGGCGCCCGTCGTCGTGGCGGTGGACCACGCGGGATCCGCCGACGACGCCGTGGACTGGGCGGCCGCGGAGGCCGCGACCCGGGGATGCCCGCTGCGGATCGTGCACGTCGTGCACCCGATGCTCCCCGCGGATCCCTACGGGGTGGGCTCGCCGTTCGACAGCCTCCACGCGGCGCTTGCCGCGGCCGAGTCCGTGCTGTCGGAGGGCGTCGCGCGCGCCCGCGGCGTGGTGTCCGACATCGAGTTGACGGCGCGGCTGGTGTGCGGGTCGGCGGTGGGGATCCTGCTGGACGAGGCCGTCCGCGCGCAGCTGCTCGTCCTGGGCAACCGGGAGCGGAGCGGGCTGCGCGCCCGGCTGGCCAGGTCGGTGTCGGTCCACGTCGCCGCGCACGCGTCGTGCCCGGTGGTCGTCATCCGGCCGGCACGAGCGGAGGACGGTTCCGGTCCGCCGCGGGTCGTGGTCGGCGTCGACGGCGCCTCGACGCGCAGCCCCGCGCTCGGGTTCGCGTTCCAGGCCGCCCGGCAACGCGGCGTCCCCCTCGCGGCCGTGCACGCGTGGTCCCCGGACCCGCCCGCGGACCTCGAGGCGGTGCACTGCGCCTCGACGGCGGCCGAAGCCATCGAGCGCAGGGCCCTCGAGCGCGCGCTCCACCGGTGGCACGCCCAGTACCCCGACGTCCCGGTCGTCACCCGGCTCGTGCGCGACGATCCCGCCCGTGCCGTCACCGCCGAGTCCCACGGCGCAGCACTGGTCGTCGTCGGGTCGAGGGGGCGCCGCAGGCTGACCGGGACGGTGCGCGGTTCCGTGAGCCGCTCGGTCCTGCGCCACGCCCGTTGCCCGATCGCGATCGTCCGGGACCGCCTGGACTGTTCGGCCACCGGAGGGACCCGGTACGGCTTCGGCGTGAGCAGCGCCTGATCGCTGCCGGACCTCGGCAATGTCGTGGGCGAGAAGTTCGCCGAGGCCGGCCCCTGCCGGCGACTCCCCCCACCGGCAGTGTGGGAGGTGCCCGAGGACGGGCAGAGGGCCGGCCCTCCACCGGGCAGCTCCTGGTGCGGGACGCGCTCGGTCGCCCGGTGACGGCGGCTGCGGCCGGGCCGCGGCGACGCATCGGCGACATCGCCCTGCGCCGCACGGCGGCCGGCTGGACGGTCTGGGCCGCGGACACGCGCACCACCGTCCAGCGGCTCCTCGGAACGGCCTGCCGCCTCGTCGACCGGGAGGAGCTCCCCGCCGACCGCGCCGGACCACCGCCCTCGACCGCCGAACCGCCCGCCCCACCCCGAGAGGCCGTACCACATGCACGCGTGCCGCACCGGCCACAGCCCGCTGCCCACCTCGCCGGGGGTCGCCACCCTCCCCGCGGTGGACCTGGACATGAACCTGGTGGCGAGCATCGTCCGACGGGCGGGAGTGCGGTGCCGGGTCGAGACGCCGGACGACGCCACGACCCTGATCCTGGCCGAACCGCGCCACCTGAACGGCCGGATGCGCTTCACGGTCCGCGCCACGTGGGCCCGTGGCCACGGCCGCGACGGCGGTGATCACGTCTGCGTCGGGCCGAACGACGACGGCGGGACGGCGGTGCGCCTCGTGGCGCCGGACGAGCGCCACCTCGCCGCGCTCGTCGTCGCCCAAGCGCTCCGCGTGGAGCCGGAGGAGACGGTGACGCCCGACGAGGTCGCGGCGCTCGGGCTCGCGTAGCGGCCCCGTGGCCGGTGGCGTGCACTCACGGCACGAGCAGCATGCCGATCAGGTGGTCCAGCGCGTCGGTCAGCGTGGCCGGGTCCAGCCACGAGCCGGAGCTGACGGCGTGCAGCGCGAGCCCGTCGACGGCCGCGAGCGCGATGTGCGCCTTCCGGCGGGAGGTCTCCGGACCGTCCGTGCCGTGTCCGGCCAGTGCGATCACCCGGGCGATCGACTCGGTGACCTCGGCCAGGATGTCGGCCTGAACGGCCGCCAGTGCCGGGGCCGTGGCGGCGCGGGCGGCGAACGCCACCTGGATGCGGACCTCGGTGGCCCGCCGCTCGTCGAGCGGCAGCAGCTCGCGCAGCACCGTGGTCAGGTTGCGTTGCACGTCGGGACCGAGCACGACGTTCGCGACGCGCTCGCGGATGCGCCGCACCACCTCGGTGAACGCGGCGCCCAACATCGCGTCCTTCGTCGGGAAGTGGTGCTGGACGGTCCCGATCGAGACGCCGGCGGCGGCCGCCACCTGCCGGACGCTCACCGCCTCCAGGCCGTGCTGCGCCGTGATGTCCAGGAGGACGTCGGTGAGGACGTCCTTCGTGGGGCGGGTTGACAGTTCTGCCACACCCGGGAACCATACAGTCGTATGGGGGCATACGCTCGTATGGGGCTGCCGCGAGGGCTGATGGCGGGCACCGCCGCGGCGATCACCCTGGCGTGGGGCCTGTTCCTGCTCGATCCGGGCGCATGGCCGGGACTGCCGGGCGTGATCGCGCAGACCACGATCTACCTGGCCAACCTGGTGGTGACGGCGAGGAGCAGGCGAACGAAGGTCCGCATCGTGCGGGCGGTGCAGGGGTTCGTGGTGAACCCGCTGGTCCGGCTGCTCTACCAGCTCGGGCTCAACCCGTTGGGCCTCGCGATGCTGGAGACCCGGGGCAGGGTGAGCGGCGAGCCACGCCGGACCCCGGTCGGCAACGGCCGGGTCGGCGACGAGTTCTGGATCATCGCCGAGCACGGGACGCGGGCCGGGTACGTGCGCAACATCATGCGCGACCCGCGGGTGCGGGTCCGGCTGCGCGTCGGCTGGGGCTACCGCTGGGTCCCCGGACTCGCCGAGATCCTCCCCGACGAGGACGCGCTGGCACGGCAGCGGGCGATCATCCGCTGGCACCCGCTGCGGATGCTCAACGCCATGAACGTCCGGGTGCTCGGCGCCGACCTGCTGGTGGTGCGCGTCCGGCTGCTCCCCGACGGTCAGGTGGGGTCGTCGCGGGCCACGTCCCCGGGCGCGGTGTCGACGAGCTGGGCCGGGGCGTAGGGCGGTGCCGCAGCGATCCCGCGCAGCGAGGCCAGGTCGGCGTGGTCGACGTCGCGGGGCTCGTACCCGCTGTGGAACAGCAGTTGCTGCTCCACGGAGATGCAGCCGACCGGGCGGCCGGCGATCGTTCCGGTGGTGAAGCAGGCCCTGGGCCAGTGGAAGACGTGACCGTCGAGGCCCGCCTGGTGGCCATCGCCGGCGTCGTCGAACGTCAGGGGGTGGAGGTCCACCCGGCCTCGTCCCTCGGCGACGACCTCGACCCGGACCGGCCGCCAGTCGGTCTCGATGAGGTACCCCAGCCGGCCGAGGGCCCGCAACGCAGCGGGTTCGTGCTCGGCGGCGATGGCGAGGTCCAGGTCGCGGTGGGGGCGGGTCCGGCGCCCGACCAGCGCGTCGACCCCCCACCCGCCGCTGATCCACGCGTCGCAACCGGCGGCGGCGAGCGCGTCCAGAACGGTGTGGACCTCGTCGGCATCCATGGCGTCAGCCTGCGGCGAGGCTGTGGGCGAGGCCGCCCATCGCGCGCCTGAGGTCGGCGAGCCGGTGGCCCTCGTCGTGGCGCCAGTGCCGGACCTGTTCCGCGGTGAGCGCGGCGAGGAGCACGTCCGCGCGCACGTCCGGGTCGGGCGCGCCGGCCTCGGCGAACAGGATCCGGCAGTGCAGGCGCCAGAACCTATGCGAGCCGGTCCGCAACCGGGCGCCGGGGCTCGCGGTCTGGGAGAGCGCGACGACGTCGACGTGCGCGTCGACGTAGGCGAGGTACGCCTCGGTGAACGCGGCGAGCCGCTCGACGGCGGGTGCGCCGGGGCCGAGCGGGGGCGGGCCGCTGAGCAGCTGCTGCTGCAGCTGCGTCTCGCGCTCGTCGAGCAGTGCCGCGGCCAGCCCCGACTTGTCGCCGAACCGCCGGTACAGGGTGCCCTTTCCCACGCCTGCGGCGGCCGCGACGTCGTCCATGCTGACCCTCGCGACGCCGCGCTCCGCGAACAGCTCGGCCGCGGCGGCGAGCACCTTGCGCCGGTTGCGCACGGCGTCGGCCCGCTCCTTGGGAGCGTCGCCGGCCAGCAGGTCCACCGCTCGACTCTAACGTTGACGTAATCGGACCGCAGTCCGTATCGTCCCGCCCATGAGCTTGCCCACCGGGGAGGGACTTCGCCTCGTGCGCGCCTACGGCGCCGCGGAGCACTGGCTCGCGGTGCTGGTCACCAGCGGACGCGACGCGCCGTCGGTCAGCCTCGTCAACGCAGGCGTGCTGCCGCACCCCGTGACCGGCGATCCGACGGTCGCGTTCGTCGCGCGCGGCGCGACCGCCAAGCTCGCGAACCTGCGCAAGGGTCCGCGGGCCACGCTCGTGTTCCGGTCGGGGTGGGAGTGGGTGGCCGTCCGCGGGCCGGTCGAGCTGGCCGGCCCTGACGACCCGCTCGCCGGCGTGGACCTGCGGGAGCTGCTGCGCGACATCTACGTCGCCGCCGGAGGCGAGCACCCCGACCTCGACGAGTACGACCGGGCGATGGCCGCCGAGCGGCGCACCGCGGTGCTGCTGCGGCCTGCGCGGTTCACGAGCAACCCGCCCGGCACCGAGCACGAGGAGAACTGATGCCGATGTCCACGATCGAGGTGTGGTCCGACCTGCTCTGCCCGTTCGCCTACGTGGGGCTGCTGCGGCTGCGTCGCGCCCGCGAACGGCTCGGGCTCGACGTGCGGATCGAGCACCACACGTTCCCGCTGGAGCTGTTCGACGGGCCGCACCGGCGCCGGGGCACCGACACCGAGGCCGTCGGGCTGGGGCAGATCGAGCCCGAGGCCGGGTTCCGGGTGTGGACGGCAGCGGACGACCTCTACCCGCACACCGTGCTGCTCGCCGCCGAGGCCGTGCACGCCGCGAGCGCGCAGGGGCTCGCCGCGGGCGTGGAGCTCGACCTGGCGCTGCGCCGTGCGTTCTGGACCGAGTCGCGCTCGATCGGCCACCGGCGGGTGATCCTCGACGTCGCCGCGGGGGTCGCGCAGGTCGACGTCGAGGAGCTGACCGCGGCGCTCGACGACGGACGGCACCGCAAGCATGTGATGGCCGACTTCGCCGTCGCCGCCACCGACGCGATCCCCACCAGCCCCACGCTCCGCTTCGCGGACGGCACCACGGTTGCCAACCCGGGGATCGAGGTGCACTGGGAGGGGCCGTTCGCCGCGGGCTTCCCGGTCGTGGACGCCCACGACGCAGGCGTGTACGACGAGCTCCTCCGGCGCGCCGGATGACCCTGCGCAGGGTGGTCGTCGGCGTGCTCGAGACCAACTGCTGGATCGTCGACGCAGGCGGCCAGACACTCGTCGTCGACCCCGGCGACCAGCCCGACCGGATCCTCGCGGCGACCGAGGGCCTGGACGTCACGGCCATCCTGCTCACCCACGCCCACTTCGACCACGTGCTGGCGGTGCCCGCGCTGGTCGACGCGTGGGCGGTGCCCGTGCTGGCCCACCCCGCCGAGGCGCCGGTGTGGCCGCACGAGCTGGCCACCGTCCGGCGGGACGGGCACTGGGACGCCGGTACGGCGACGGCCGACGTACTCGCCGTCGACCCTTCGCGGCTCGCAGCGCCGGACCGGCTGTGGGACGGTGCGTTCACCCCCGTCGCCGACCTCGAGGACATCCCGATCGGGCCGCTCACCGCCCGGGTGCTGCACACACCCGGCCACACGCCGGGTGGGATCGGCCTCCTCGTCGGGGACCACCTGCTGAGCGGCGACACGCTCTTCCCCGGCGGGCCCGGGCTCACCGGTCCTCCGCTCTCCGACTTCCCCACGATCATCGGCTCGGTGCGCAGGCTCCTCGCCCTCCCGGGTGAGACCTTGATCCATCCCGGCCACGGCCCCGGCACCACCGTCGCGATCGAGCGTCCCCGGCTCGACGAGTGGGTCAGGCGCGGTTGGTGATCCCGTCGACCTCCGGGACCTGCCGGGCGCCTGCCCGCTCGGCCCCGATGCCGGCCGCCACCACCAGCGCGATCCCGGCGACGGGCCACCACCCGGGCAGCTGGCGCAGCGCCACCACGCCGACGACCAGCGCGATCGCCGGTTCCAGCGCCATCAGCACGCCGAACGCGGCGGTGGTCAGCCGGCGCAGTGCGAGCATCTCGAGGCTGAACGGGACGACGGGCAGCAGGACCGCAAGGCCGAGCCCGACCAGGAGCAGCTCACCGGTCAGGTGGCCGAACACCTCGGGGCCGTCGGACACGCTCACCACCGCGGTCGCCGCCAGCCCGGCGACGGGCATCGAGACCGCCAGCCCGCGCAGCCCCGCCACCTCGTCGCCGACCCGCTGGGTGAGCAGGATGTAGGCCGCCCAGCACGAGGCCGCGGCGAGCGCGTACGCCACCCCGACCGGATCGGCTCCGCCCTGCCACGGCTCGGTCAGCAGCACGACCCCGGCAGCGGCGACCAGCGCCCACGCTTTCGCCACGCCGCGCCCGCGGGCGACCGCCACCCCGAGCGGGCCGAGGAACTCCAGTGCGCTCGCCGTGCCGAGCGGCAGGCGGGCGACCGCGGCCATGAAGAACAGGGTGAGCGCGGCAGTCACCACCCCGAGCGCGACGGCCGTGACCAACCCGCGCCTGCTGAACGCCGACGGGCGCGGTCGCACCACCACCAGCAGGATCGCCCCGGCCCACGCCAGCCGCAGCCACGCCGTGCCTTCGGTGCCGATCCGGTCGATCAGCCCGACGGACACGGCCAGCCCGAGCTGGACGCAGAGCATGGCGACGAGCGCGAACGCGGCTCCGGTGCGGGACGGGGTCATGCCTCCCAGTCAAGGCGACCGGACCGTTCGCGTCCACGTGACTTTCCTGCACATACCGTTCAGGATTCGTGAATGGAGACGCGGCGCCTGGAGTTCCTCGTGGAGCTGGCCCGGCTCGGCTCGATGCGGGAGGTCGCCGATGTGCTCGGCGTGACCACGTCGACCGTGTCGCAGCAGATCGCGGCGCTGGCCCAGGAGGTGGGAGCGCCGCTCGTCGAGCCGGTCGGGCGGCGGGTCCGGCTGACGCCCGCCGGCCGCCGACTGGCCGACCACGGCATCACGATCCTGGCCGCGGTCGACGTCGCACGGCGCGACCTCGACCCGGGCGCGGAGCCGGCCGGCACGGTCCGCGTCGCCGGGTTCGCGACCGCGATCCGGCGCTCGTTGCTGCCGCTGCTGCCCGACCTGGCCGCCTCCCACCCGCACGTGCGGCTCGTGTGCGCCGAGCACGAGCCCACCGAGGCGCTCGCGCTGCTGGCGGACGACGCCGTCGACCTCGCGCTGGTCTACGAGTACGACCTGGCGCCGCGCCCGTTCGGCCGCCGGGTGCAGGCCACCCCGCTGTGGAGCGCGCCATGGGGCCTGGGCGTGCCGGCCGCCGACGCGGACCCCGCTGGGGACGCGGTCGCGGTGTTCCGCAGGTACGCCGACCGCGACTGGATCGTGAACTCCCGCAACACGGCCGACGAGGACGCGGTGGCCGTGCTGGCCGCGCTCGCCGGGTTCACGCCCCGGCTCTCCCACCGCGCCGACAGCCTCAGCCTGGTGGAGGACCTCATCGTCTCCGGGCTCGGTGTGGGCCTGCTGCCCGAGCACCCGGGCCCGCGGCGCGGGGTGCGGGTACTGCCGCTCCGCGGGCCCGGGGTCCGGCTGCGCGCCCGCGCCGTGGTCGCGAGGGGCCGGGAGAGGTGGGCGCCGCTGGCCCTCGTCCTCGCGCGGTTGACCGGTTCCTCCGCGGCTCGGCCCGGGCGGTGATCAGGCCTTGCGTCCCACCGCGCCGAACTGGGGAACGTCCGCGATGCCGCCGGCCTGCGTGTCGTCCGGGCGCCGGCGCGAACAGGGCACGACACCCGGTTCTCCGGGGCGATCCGCTGGGCCACCTCGTGCGTGTTGGACGAGGTGGGCAGGCCGGTGCCGATGTCGAGGAACTGCCGGACGCCCTCCTGGCCCGCGAGGTGCGCCGTCACCCGCCCGAGGAACGCGCGGTCGGCCGCGCGACGTCCACGATCGACGGGAACATCCTCTGCACGGCCGCGCCCGCCTCGCGGTCCGCCACGTAGTTTGTCCTTGCCGCCCAGCCAGTAGTTCCATACCCGGGCGTTGTGCGCGACGGTCGTGCCGAGTTCGCATGCCGCATCGGTCGTCCGCCGCCAGTTGCTGCTCGCTCGGACCGGCGAACCCCACCGGCCAGGACGTGATCATCCTCCGGCTACAGGTGGTCCGTGTAGAAGTCGACGAGCCGGTCGACGGCGGCGTCGACGTACTCGGGCACGTCGTACATCTCGTAGTGGCCCGCGCCCTCGACCACCATGAGATCGACCGGGTTGGGTGCCAGCTTCCACAGCTGCATGCCGGACTCGTACGAGCCGGTGTTCCCGATGCGTCCGGCGACGATGACCTGCAGCGGCTGGGTCATGAGCTGGTCGACCACGTGGTACGCGTCGTAGCCCAGGAGCAGCGAGTCGCTACGCGAGAGGCGGCGGTTCGTCGAGTGCTCGTTCCGGCCCCGCCCGGTGCGGTAGAACGTGATGGCCTGGGTCGTGTCGATGTCGGTCAGCCCGGCCGCGGCGGCCTCCTCCAACGTGTCGGGCAGCCAGTTCACGCGGGTCAGCTCGCCGGTGCGGCTCTCGTCGGTGCGCGCGGCGGCCAAGGCCTCGAGCGGGGCCACCGGGCCGCCGGCACGGCTGCGGGACGACGTTCCGATGTTGACCGGGACGACCGTGCCGACCGCCTTGATGCGGTGGTCCGTGCGGGCGGTGTGCACCGCGTAGCCGCCGCCTGCGCAGATGCCGAGGACGCCGATGCGTTCCGGGTCGATGCCGGGGATCGCGGCGAGCGCGTCGATCGCGTAGGAGATGTCCTCACCGCGGCGGTACGGGTCTTCGAGGTCGCGGGGCTCGCCACCGCTCTGGCCCTGGTGGGCGGGGTCGAACACGAGCGCCGCGATGCCCCGGGCGGCGAGGCGGGATGCGTAGTTCGCGCCGATCTGCTCCTTCACGCTGCTGCCGGGCGTGGAGAGCACGACGGCGCGCAACGGCGCCGCTTCGTCGATCTGCCCGGGCAGGTGGAGGTCGGCCGCGAGTTCGATCGGCCCGCGCGGGATCGTGATGTGCTGAAGCACCCGATGGCACCTTCCGCGTAAAGTTCGTTCGGACGCCGATCAGTTCGGCATCTAGTTAGTACAGTTTCGAACTAGTTCCGAACCGTACCACCCGGACGAGGGGGCTCGCGTGTCGGTCGACGCCGCGCAGCTGTGGACGTTGAACCACCGCCTGCTGACCGTCGTGCTGCACGCCTGCGGCCCCGAACTGGCCGAACTCGGGCTCGAGACGAAGGAGTTCTTCGTGCTCGCCGAGGTGACCGCCTCGCCGTACCCGGCGGAGCTCGCGGCGACGCTGATGATCCCCAAGGCGAGCGTGACGGCCTACGTGCGGAACCTCGTCGCGAAGGGGTTCGTGCGACGAGAGATCGACGACGCGGACCTGCGGCGGCACCGGCTCGTGCTGACCGCCGATGGCGAGGCGGCGCGGGACCGTGCGCTCGCCGCGCTCGCGACGGAGTTCGACCGCAGGCTGGCGAGGATCGCGCCTCGCGACCGCACGGAGCTGCAGCGGATCCTGCTGGCCCTGCTCGCGATCGACTGACGACGGGGCGCGGTCAGCCGGCCGCGGTGAGCGTGGGGTGCCTGCGGTACCTGCCCGGCGCCACTCCGAAGTGGCGCTTGAACGCCTTCGCGAACGCGAACTCGGACGTGTAGCCCACCTGGTAGGCGACGGCGCCCAGCGACGCGTCCGACGAGCGCAGCAGGCGGCCGGCCAGCACCATCCGCCACCACGTGAGGTAGGCCAGTGGCGGCCGGCCGGTCAGCGTGCTGAAGCGGCGGGCGAACGCGGCACGCGACAGCCCCACTGCTGCGGCGAGGCTCTCGACGGTCCACGGATCGCCCGGCCGTTGGTGCATGTGCCGGAGCGCGGTGTGGACGACGGGATCGGTGAGGGCGGCGGCCCATCCGGCGGGTGCGTCCTGCGCGGGCGCCGCCTCGAGCCACGCGCGGACGATGTAGAGCAGGAGGGCGTCGAGCAGGGCGGTGACGACGGCGTCCGATCCGGGCCGGCGGGACTCCAGCTCGGTGCCGAGCAGGTCGACGGCGGCGCGCAGCGCCGGGTGGTGCCCGATCCGTGCGGGCAGGTGGATGACGTCTGGCATCCCGAGCAGCAGGGGGTGGGCGTACCCGCGATCGAGCTGGTAGGCGCCGCACAGCAACAGGGCCGGGCCCGCCCCCTCGGCAGCGGCGGGGGAGGTGTCGGCCAGCGGTGACCCGGGCGGTGCGGGCGCGCCGAACTCGACGAGCGCCGTCGGCGGCACGTCGACCAGCGGCGTGCCGGGGCTGTCGGCGAGCCCGTGCCCGCGACCGGTGGGCAGGAAGACGACGTCGCCCGCGTGGACGTGGACCGGCGGGGCGTCGCCGGGCGGGAGCACCCAGCAGGAGCCGTGCAGGACGACGTGGAACCCCGCGCTGCTGGCCGGCAGGAACCGGAAGCCCCACGGTGCGGCCACGAGGGTGCGCGAGGCGTGGGGCCGGCCGAGTCGCACGGCGGCGATCGCGTCGCTGAGCACGTCCACACCGGCACCGTACCGATGGACGCGATGCGGGAGACGATCGGACATGAATCGGAGCGCTGCTGGCATGGGAACGATCGAGGAGTGCTCATAGCGTGCTCGGCATGACCATCGGCCTCACCCTCTCCCCGACGCCCGCGAAGAACGCCGTCGACCACTACGTCGAGGTCGCGGCGATGGCCGCCGACGCCGGCGTCGGTGCGATCTGGATCAGCCAGTTCTTCGAGGTCGACGCGCTCTCGATCGCCGCGCTCGTCGGTCACGCCGTGCCGGGCGTCGCCGTCGGCACCGCCGTGGTGCCGATCTACCCGCGCCACCCGCTGGTGGTCGCCTCGCAGGCGCTGACGGCGCAGGCGGCCAGCCACGGCCGCTTCCAGCTCGGCATGGGGCTCGGGTCCCCGCCGCTCGTCCAACGGGCCTTCGGCTCCGAGGTGGCGCGCCCGAGCCGGCATGCCCGCGAGTACCTGACCGCGCTGCGCTCCGCCCTGGCGACGGGCCGGGTGGACCTGCACGGGGAGACGCTGACCGCGGTCGCCCCGATGCCCGTCGTCGTGCCCGGCGCGGACACCCCACCCCCGATCCTGTTCGCGTCGGTCGGCGAGCAGTCGCTGCGCCTGGCGGGCGAACTGGCCGACGGGACGTTCCCGTACCTCGCGGGCCCGGCAACGCTCGCCGAGTCGATCGTGCCCACCATCTCGGCCGCCGCTGCGTCCGCCGGTCGCCCCGCCCCGCGGATCGTCATGGTCGTGCCCGCGGTCGTCACGTCCGACGTCGAGGGGGTGCGCGACCGGGCCGCAGCACACATGGCGTTCTACGACGACGTCCCGGCCGCGCGGCTCTCGATGCGGCGCGAGGGCGTCGCGCACGCCCACGAGCTCGCGGCGATCGGCGACGAGGAGACCGTGGCCGCGGCGATCGAGCGCTACGTCGAGGCCGGTGCGACCGAGGTGTCGATCGCGTACACGGACATCGGCACGCCGGAGGAGCAGGCGCGCACGATCGCCCTGATCGGCAGGCTCAACCGGTCCCGGGCCGGCGGGCTCGTCACCGCATGACACCCCCTGTGGCAACCCCAAGATCGAGATTAGGCCGCTGCGGGTGTGGTGAGGCGTTGGAGCGCGCCGTGTTTGGTGGGGTTGTAGGGCACGCCGTCGAGCCAGCAGCGCCAGATCACGCGGATCCAGGCGCGGGCCAGGATGCGCACGGCGTGGGGGTGGTCTTTGCCGGCGGCGATGGCGTCGCGGTAGATCTTGGCGGCCCACGGGCTGGCGTGGCGGCTGTTGTCGGCG
>NZ_BAABJO010000031.1:0-117841 GCF_039543345.1 Pseudonocardia adelaidensis
CGATGTCGGCGTTGATGTGGAACGCCGCGGTGCCGGCGGGCCAGTAGCCCGAACACTCCTGGCCCCGGATGGTGCGCCACGGGAACGCCGCCCCGCGCAGGCCCAGCTGCTCGGCGCGCTCGTAGGCCTGCGGCAGGATCGACTGGCGCCACCGCAGCGCGTCCGCGGCCGCGTGCGGGGCCAGGTGCGCGAGCACCGGCAGGCAGAAGGTCTCGGTGTCCCAGAAGGTGTGGCCGTCGTAGCCCCCGCCGGTGAGCCCCTTCGCCCCGATGGCGCGGCGCTCGACCCGTGCGCCGGCCTGCAGCACGTGGAAGGTGGCCAGCCGCACGGCCTGCTGGAGCTCGGCGTCGCCGTCGATCTCGATGTCGGCGGTCTCCCAGAACTCGTCGAGGTAGGCCCGCTGCTCGGCGACGAGCCCGTCCCAGCCGGTGTAGCGGGCCGCCGCCAGCGCGGCCCGGACCTGGTCGTGCAGTGCGGGCAGCGACCGACGTGACGACCAGCCGTAGGCCAGGTACTTCACCAGCCGCAGCGGCTTGCCCGGCTCGAGGCGCGCGATCACCGTGGTGCGGGCGATGTCCTCGGCCGCCTCCGACGTCACCTCGGCGGTCTCCGGGCCGTGCACCTCGTGGTCCACCGCGGCCGCGACGTTGAGCCCCGACCGGCGCGTGCCGTGGATGAGGTACGCGCCCGCGCCGGAGCAGCCGTGCTGCTCGGCCCGCAACGGGTCGGTGAGGGCCGCCTCGACGCGCGGGTCGGCCTCGTTGCGGCCGGGCAGCTGCTCGTTCGCCACCAGCTCCGACTGCAGGACGACCATGGCCGGGGCGTCGACGACCTCCACCTCGTACTCGATCGCGGCGATCGCCCGCTGGGTGAGCGACACCAGCCGCGTGGAACGGACCCGCACCACCCGGCCGGCGGGCGACTCCCACTCGACGTCCCGTGACAACGTGCCGGCCCGCAGATCGAGGACCCGCTCGTGGCGGCGCAACCGGCCGTAGCGCAGGTCGAACGGCTCGTCCTCCACCAGCAGCCGGATCAGCTTGCCGTTGGTGACGTTGATGATCGTCTGCCCGGACTCCGGGTACCCGTACCCGCCTTCCGCGTAGGGCAGCGGCCGCCGCTCGTAGAACGAGTTCAGGTACGTCCCCGGCATCGCGTGCGGATCGCCCTCGTCGAGGTTCGCCCGCAGCCCGATGTGCCCGTTGGACAGCGCGAACACCGACTCGACCTGGCCCATCCGGTCCAGATCCAACCGTGGCTCCCGCACCACCCACGGCTCCACCGCGAAGACGCGACCGGACGACATCAGAGGGACCTCCATGGTTCGGGGAGCGAACTCGGATCATGGTGCAGCAGACGCTCGGCGTTCACTTCGTCGACCCCGCCAGGACGCCTTGCACGAATGCGCGCTGGAACGCGAAGAACACGACGAGCGGCACGATCATCGACAGGAACGCGCCGCTGGCGAGCACGTCGACGTTGCTGCCGAACTGCCGCAGCTGACTGCGCAGCGCCACCGTGATCGGGGCGGACGCCTCGTCGGCGAACACCAGCGCCACGAGCAGGTCGTTCCACACCCAGAGGAACTGGAAGGTCGCGAGTGCCGCGACGGCCGGCCGCGAGATCGGCAGCACCAGCCGCCAGAATATGCGCAGCTCGCGCCCCCCGTCGAGGCGGGCGGCCTCGAGCAGGTCGCGCGGAATTCCCACGAACGAGTTGCGCAGCAGGAACACCGCGAACGGCATCCCGAACGCGACGTGGAACGCGACGAGGCCGGGGATCGAGCCGTAGAGGCCGATGCCGCCGAGCAGCTTGGCAACGGGGACGAGCGCCACCTGGACCGGCACCACCAGCAGCGCGACGACGCCGATCGTCACGACGTCCCGTCCGGGGAACTCGATCCACGCCAGCGCGTACGCCGCGAACGCCCCGACGACCACCACGAGCACGGTGGACGGCACGGCGATCAGCACGGTGTTCCACAGCGAGCCCATGACGGTCCGGTCGGCCAGCAGGCCCGCGTAGTTGGCGAGCGTGAGCTGCGCGGGCGCGGTGACGACGGTCCACCAGCCGCTGCGCACGTTGTTCGCCTCCGGCCGCAGCGAGGCCACCAGCAGGCCGAGCACCGGGAGCATCCAGAACAGCGCGACGGCCACCAGCCCGACCCGCACGACCGGCCCGCCCAACCGGGCCACCACCCGCGCGGCCACCGACCGCCGGGGCACGGTCACGACCGGTCCCCCCTGAACCGCCTGATGTTGAACACCACCGCCGGCAGCACCAGCAGGAACAGCAGCACGGCCAGCGCGCTGCCCAGGCCCTGGTCGCCGCCACCCGCCCCGAAGGAGACCTGCCACACCTGCAGGGCGAGCACGTTCGCCTCCTCCTGCACCGAGCCCGGCGCGATGACGAAGACCAGGTCGAACACTTTCAGCACGTTGATCACCAGCGTCACGAAAACGACGAGCAGCACCGGTGAGAGCAGCGGCACCGTCACGCGCCGGAACACCTGCCACTCGGTGGCGCCGTCCACCCGCGCCGCCTCGAGCGCGTCGCGCGGGATGCTCGCCAGCCCGGCCACGATCAGCGTCATCGCGAACCCCGTCATGATCCACAGCCAGGCCGCTATCACGACCGGCGTCACCAGCACCGGCCCGAGCCAGGTCAGCCCGCGGAACGGTTCGGCGAAGTTCGCCGCCGCCAACCGGATGGTGTAGGGCCCGCCGGTGAGGTCGGGCACGGTGAACCTCCCGTCGTCCCCGGTGGTCGCGGTGGCGACGACCCGGCCCGCCTCCCACACCTCGACGGCGATGCCCGGCACGCCGCGCTCCCCCGCGTCCACCTCGCCGGTGCGGTCCGGGGTGCCACCGACGTCCAGCCAGACCAGACCGCGCAGCCCGGCACCGGGCTCGGGCAGCACCGCGGAGGCGGCCTGCGCCGGCAGCTCCACGGGGTCGAAGCCGGTGATCGGCAGTCCCACCGCGCCCTGCGCCCCGACCGGTGCGGTCTCCAGCGCGCCGTCGGGCCCGACGACGAGCCCGCCGCCCTCCCGCGGGCGCGCCCCCTGGTAGGGCGAGGCGGGCGAGAACACGTCGTGCACCGACACCGCCACGGCGTTGACGAGGCCGCGGTCCGGGTCCTCCTCGTAGACCAAGCGGAAGATGATCCCCGAGGCGACCAGGGATATCGCGAGCGGCATGAACATCACCAGCCGGAACGCGGTGGCCCACCGGATCCGCTCGGTGACCACGGCGAGCACGAGCCCGATCGTGGTCACCAGGCTCGGGGCGACGAGCACCCAGATCACGCTGTTGCGCAGGGCGACGAGCGTGCGGTCGTCGGTGAACGCGGTGACGTAGTTCTCGACGCCGACGAACTCGTCGCCGCGGGCGTCGAACATGCTGCGGACGAGCGAGTAGGCGGTCGGGTACACGAGGAAGACGACCACGAGCAGCAGCGCGGGCGTGAGGAAGAGCGCAGCCAGCCGGTGGCTCCCGCCCGACAGCGGCCCGGTCGGCCGGGTCACGAGTCGCCCTCCTCGTACGCCGCGGTGGCCTCGGCCTCGAGCTCGGCGAGGATCCGGTCGACCTGCGCCGGGTCGGCGAGGTAGTCCTGCATCGCCCGCCAGAAGCCGTCACCCCGGGTGGCGCCCAGCGCGCTCGGCATCAGGTCGGACATGTCGAAGCGCAGGTTGTCCGCGCCCACCAGCTCCTCGGCGATCTGGCGGGTGCTGTCGTCGGGGTACTCGTCCAGCGCGACCTGCCGGTTCGGCGAGACGAAGCCGCCCTGCGCCGCCCAGATCGACGCGGCCTCCGAGCTCGCCAGGAACTGCATGAGCGCCTTCGTGCCCGGCTCGTCGGTGAGAGCGACCAGGGTGTCGCCACCGCTCACCACGGACGACGTCGGCCCGATCCGCGGGAACGGGAAGACCCGCGCGTCCGCACCGACCCGCGCCGGGGTGCTCTCCGCGATCGCGCCGGCCACGAAGTCCGCCTCGAACACGATCGAGGCCTTCGGGTCCGCACCGAACACGTCCACGACCGACTCGGTGAACTCGGTCTGCAGGGCGCTCGAGATCCCGCCGGGCAGGTACTCCGGCCGGAACACCCGGCCCAGCGTCTGCAGGGCGGTGCGGACGGACGGGTCGGTCCAGGAGATCTCGTGGCGCGCGAGCCGGTCGTACATGGCCCCGCCTGCGGTCTGCAGGTAGACGTTCTCGAACCAGTCGGTGAGGGTCCAGCCGTCGGCGCCGCCGACCGAGAGCGGCGTGCGCCCGGTGTCGGACAGCTTCCGCAGCGTCTCCACGAACTCGTCCCACGTCCGCGGCGGCACGAAGCCGGGACCGAGCTGGCCGGCGTCGTACCAGACCGTGGACTTGTTCGCGGCCTTGAACACGAACCCGTACAGCTCGCCGTCGACCGTGCCGAGCTCCTTCCAGACCGGCGCGAACTGGGCGTCGATCACGGACTCGGTGCTGGGGTCCAGCGGCACGAGCGACCCGGCGCGGGCCAGCGTGCGCACCAGCGCGGGCTGGGCGACGCCCGCGACGTCCGGGGGCGAGCCGCCTGCCAGCCGGGTGGCGAGCACGGTGGGTACCTCGTCGCCACCCGAGACGTAGGTGACGGTGGCCCCCGTGCGCTGCTCGAAGACGTCGAGCACCCGCTCGAACGCCGCCTGCTCCTCGTCCGACCAGACCGCGAGGACCTCGATCGTCTGCCCCGCGAGCGGCCCGGGCCGGGCCGGCGCGGGCTGCGGACCAGCGCATCCGGCGACGACGAGGAACGCCGTGACCAGCCCGAAGGCAACCTGCTTCCCCCGCATGGTCAACGCCGGATCGAGCGGCCGGTCTCGGGGTCGAAGAAGTGCAGCCCCTCGGTGTCGACGCGGACCGTGATCGGCTGTCCCTCGAAGACCCGCGTGCGCGGGCTGAACCGGCCGACGAGCAGGGTGCCGCCGTCCGCCGCGCGCACACGCCCCGACTCCCGGTCGAGCGTCTCGCGCTCCTCGGTGCGCGCCTGCTCGGCGGCCACCGGGAAGTGCACCATCACGTCCGCACCCATCGCCTCGACCAGGTCCGCGACCGACTCGATCGTGCTGCCATCGGGGCCGCCGACGATCGAGGCGTCCTCCATGTCCTCCGGCCGGATGCCGAGCACCAGCCGCCTGCCGGCGTAGGCGCGCAGCGCGGGCCGCCTGCGCAGCACGATCCCCGGCACGGTGAGCCGGTGCCCGCCGAACGAGACCGCGGCCCCGCCGTCGTCGTCGACGTCGAACCCGGCGATCACCATGTTCATCGCGGGCGCGCCGATGAACCCGGCCACGGACATGTCCACGGGCTGGTCGTAGAGGTCCTGCGGGGACGCGATCTGCTGCAGCACGCCCGCGCGCACGACGGCCACGCGGTCGCCGAGCGTCATCGCCTCGGTCTGGTCGTGCGTGACGTAGACGGTGGTGACGCCCAGGTCGCGCTGGATCCGGGCGATCTGGGCGCGCATCTGCATGCGGAGCTTGGCGTCCAGGTTGGACAGCGGCTCGTCCATCAGGAACGCCCGAGGCTCGCGCACGATCGCCCGCCCCATCGCCACCCGCTGCCGCTGACCGCCGGACAGGTGGCGCGGCTTGCGGCGCAGGTGCTCGCCGAGCTCCAGCACCTCGGCCACCTCCCGCACCCTGCGCTCGACCACGGAGCGCGGCACCTTGCGCAGCGTGAGCCCGAACGCGATGTTGTCGAACACCGTGAGGTGCGGGTACAGCGCGTAGGACTGGAACACCATCGCGACGTCCCGGTCGCGGGCGGGCACCTCGTTGACGACCTCGCCGTCGATGCGCACCTCGCCGTCGCTGATCCGCTCCAGGCCCGCGATCATGCGCAGTGCGGTGGTCTTGCCACAGCCGGACGGGCCGACCACCACGAGGAACTCGCCGTCCATCACGTCGATGGAGAGGTCGGTGACCGCGCGCGTGCCGTCGGCATAGACCTTGCTGACGCGGTCCAGCTCGATCCCCGCCACGATGCTCCCGTCGACCTCGCCGAGAGCCGCATCGTAGGCAGGTGCTCTACGGTGCGTTCATGGCGCTGGTGTTGCTGGTCGAGGACGACCACGCCGTCCGGACGGCGATGACGGGGGCGCTGCGCGACGCCGGGCACGTCGTGCAGCCGGTCGGCACCGCCCTCGACGCCCTCCGCACCGTCACCGACGACCACGTCGACCTCGTCGTGCTGGACCTGGGCCTGCCCGACCTGGACGGGTTCGAGGCACTGCGGCTGCTGCGCGGCGTCAGCGACGTGCCGGTGATCATCGCGACGGCCCGCACCGACGAGCCGACGATCGTGCGGCTGCTCAACGCGGGCGCCGACGACTACGTCACGAAGCCCTTCTCGAGCGAACACCTCAGCGCGCGCGTCGGCGCCGTGCTGCGCCGGGCCAGGTCCGTGCCGCCCGAAGCCGACCAACCGATCCGGGTCGGCCCACTCGTCGTGGACGGTGAGCGGCGGGAGGCGCGGCTCGGGGACGAGCTCCTCACGCTGACCCGCCGCGAGTTCGACCTGCTCGCCTACCTCGCGGCGCGCAGCGGGAAGGTCGTGTCGAAGTCGGAGCTGTGCCGCGAGGTGTGGCGCCAGCCGAACCTGCACCTCGACCAGACCATCGACGTGCACCTGTCCTGGCTGCGGCGCAAGCTCGGTGAGACCGCGGCCGACCCGAGGTTCCTGCACACGGTCCGCGGGGTGGGAGTCAAGCTGATCGACCCGTGCGGCACCTCGTCCTCCGCCTGATCCTCGCGACGGCCGGGGCCGCCGTCACCGCCGTCACCGCCATCGCGCTGGTGCTGCACCTGGTCGACGAGCGCGACCGGTTGCGGGCTGCGTCGGAGGCCGACCTCGCGGCACTCGTCAGCCTCGCCGAGGTCACCTCGGACCGGGAGGCGCTGCTACGCGGTATCGCGCGCACCCCCGCGGGCCGCGAGGGCAGGTTGGCGGTGCACGTCGACGGGGTGACCGTCGGCTCCTCCCGGCACGGCCCGGGCGGGACGCTGCTGGTCCGGGCCGCCGGCCCGGCCACCGTCGAGGTGTTCGTCCCCGCGGTCGCCCCCGGCACCGCGGAGCTGGGATGGGCGGCGCTGCTCCTCGCCGCCGGTGCGCTCGCCGCGGGGGCGGCCGCGGTCGTGGCCGCCCGCGGGCTGCGCCCCGTCGCCGCCGATCTCGCCGAGCTCACCGCGGGTGCGGCCGCGATCGGGAACGACGACCCGCCATCCGGGAGTCGTCCCATGCACGTGCCCGAGACCGAGGCGCTCGCCACCTCCCTCGCCGCGCTGACGGCCCGCTTCGCCGAGGCCCGCACGCTCGAACGCAGGATCGCCGCCGACCTGTCGCACCGCCTGCGCACCCCGCTCACCGCGCTCGCCCTCGACGCGAGCGCGATCGAGGACGGCCCGGCCGCCGACCGGCTGCGGCGGACCGTCGGATCCCTCCAGGGCGACGTGGACGCCCTCATCCGCGCCGCACCAGCCGTCGACGGGCCTGCCCGGTGCGACGTGGTGGAGGTGGTGCGGCAGCGGTTGAGCTTCTGGTCGGCGCTCGCGCAGCACAGCGGGCGGCCGTGCGAGCTGCACACCGCGTCCGCCCCGGCCACGATCGCGCTCGCCGCCGACGACCTCGGCGCCGTCGTCGACGTCCTGCTCGGCAACGTCTTCGCCCACACCCCGGCCGGCACCGCCTTCGCCGTCGTGGTGGTCCGCCACGCCGGGTGGGTCAGCCTCGTCGTGGACGACGCCGGACCGGGCGTCGCCGACCCGGCCGCCGCCCTGAGTCGCGGCAGGAGCAGCCGGTCCGAGGGCACCGGGCTCGGCCTCGACATCGCCCGCGACGCCGTCGAAGCGACCGGCGGGACGATCCACGTCGAGCGCGCGGCGCTCGGCGGGGCGCGGATCCGGCTGCGGTTCGCCGAGGCCGGCTAGGTGCAACCGGCGGCCTCGAGGCCCGCGCACCGGGTTCCAGCGGAACGCGCCAGGTCTCGCCGACAGTGGGTGGCGCCCAACGCAAGGAAGATCGGCTTTGGGCGAGGACCTCTGATCGTGCTGCCGTGACGCCCGTTCCCGCACCCCGTCTCCCCTCACACCCCCCGGCGAGCGGCAGCGCCGGACCACAGGGGTGTGCCGGGCGACACGGGGTGCGTCAGCAGCAGCCCGTCACACCCCGTCCACCGCCACCATCTCCGCCCCCACCCCGACGGGGGTGGCGTCGAACCGGTCGGCGAGGTGGGCGGCGATCGCGCGGAACGCGTCGAGCGTGGCCGGCCGCACGCGGGCCATGTCGATCAGGGCGCCGGTGGCGAGGTGCGGGTCGAACGGCACCTCCACCACCGCCCGGCAGCGCGCCTCGAAGTGGCGGCGCACCCGCTCGGTGTCGATGTGCTTGCTTGCGCGGTCGCAGGTGAGCACGAGCATCGCGTCGGCCACGCGCTCGGCGGGACCGCGCACGAGGAGCCAGTCGAGGGTCTTGTTCACCCGGGTGGCCCCGTCCGCCGTGGGCGACCCGACGATCACCAGGCTGTCCGCGAGCGCGAGCGTGCCGCCGACCGCCGAGTGGACGAGGCCGCTGCCCGAGTCCGTGATCACCACGTTGTAGAAGCGGCGCAACACCTCGCAGACGCGCTCGTACTCGGCACGGTCCATACCCTCGCTCATCGCGGGGTCCTGCTCGGAGGCGAGCACCTGCAGCCTGCCGGCGAGGCTCGTGAACCGGGAGACGTCGGCGAGGGAGGTCAGCGAGTCGATCTCTCCCAGCATGTCCCGCACGGTGGTGGACGTGTCGCCGGTGAGCCGGTCGGCGAGCGTGCCGGCGTTCTGGCTCGCGTCGAGCGCCACCACGCGGTCGCCCCGGTGCTCGGCGAGCACCAGCCCGACGCAGGCCGCCACGGTGGTCTTCCCGACGCCGCCGTTGATCGAGGTGATACCGATCTGGTGGGCGCTGCCGAGGGGGCGCCGGATGCGGCGCACCTGATCCCGGAACGCGTGCTCCTCGGGGCCCACACCCGGGTTGAGCAACCCGCGGCTCGCGGCGAACACCGCCCCGCGCCAGCCGCCCTGCGGCCGGTCGACCCGGCGGCGGACGATCGTGTCGTCGGTGAGGTCCGCTGCCCCGATCTCCGGCCCGGGATACGGGTCCGCGTCC
Source organism: Pseudonocardia adelaidensis (assembly GCF_039543345.1). Classification (NCBI taxonomy): domain Bacteria; kingdom Bacillati; phylum Actinomycetota; class Actinomycetes; order Pseudonocardiales; family Pseudonocardiaceae; genus Pseudonocardia; species Pseudonocardia adelaidensis. The sequence goes on from NZ_BAABJO010000031.1 coordinate 9,173, forward strand.
TCCGAGCTCACCAGTCCACCCCCCGGCCCCGGCCGATCGCCGATGATCTCGGCACGGGGGCAGGCTACCCCGGGCCGGCGATCAGGCGGGCTCGACCTGGAACTCGGCGCCGCCGGAGTCCGCACTGCTCACCGTGATCCGGTACGCGCCGACCGTCTCGGTGCCCCCTGGCGCCACCGGCACGGTGGCCCCGTCCGCGGAGAAGGTCACCCCCGACGAGTCGATCGACTCGATCGCGATCAGCGGTCCCCGGCCGCACGAGAAGGAGGTGCGGCCGTTCGTCGTGATCGTCCGCCCACCCGCGCCGCGGCTCACGATGGACCCGTTCGACGAGACCTTGATCTGGCAGGTCCCTGCGGCGGGCCGGCCCGACGAGCGCGACGGCGACGGCGACGCGCTCGCGCCCGGCCGGTCGTCGGACGCGGGGGACGCCTCGCCCGGGACGCTCGACGAGCATCCCGACGTCCACAGCGCGACCGTCGCCACTCCGACGAGCAGGCGCACCGCCGCGGTCCGTGACTGCGTTCGCAAGATCTTCACAGCAGGCATGGTGCCGTTGCCCTCTCGCGGCTGCCACGCGGGTCCGGGAACCGCGCAGCGGATGTCCCCTACTCCCGGCGGACCGGCGGGGGGTTGCCGAAGTCGTCGGCGACGAGTGCGGCCAGCTCGAGGAAGGCATCCGACGTGGCCTGGCTCAGCTTTTCGAGCTCGATCCGGCCGCCGGTGGCCAGGTGCGGGTCGCGGGGCACGAGCACGACGCCTCGGCAGCGCGCCTCGAAGTGGGCGACGAGCCGCTCACCGTCGACCTCGGGGCTCGTCCGGTCGCAGGACAGCACGACGACCGCCCGCTCGACGAGCTCGTGGTGCCCGTGCGCCACCAGCCAGTCCAGGGTCTTGCTCGCGCGGCTCGCGCCGTCGACGGTGTGGGACCCGACGACCACCAGGCCGTTCGCGAGCGCGAGCGTGCCGTCCATCGCCGAGTGCACCATGCCGGTGCCGGAGTCGGTGACGACGACGTTGTAGAAGCGGGTCAGCACTGCGCACACGCGCTCGTACTCGGCCCGGTCGAACGCCTCGCCACGGGCCGGATCCTGCTCCGAGGCGAGCACCTGGAGCCTGCCCGACAGCGTGGTGAACCGGGCGATGTCGCTCAACGACCCGACGTTGCCCAGCGAGTCGAGCAGGTCGCGCACGGTGGAGTCGGTGCGGCCCGTGAGCCGGTCGGCGAGCGTGCCGGCATCCGGGTTGGCGTCGAGGGCCACGATCCGGTCGCCGCGGTGCTCGGCGAGCATCAGCCCCAGCATCGCGGTGACCGTGGTCTTGCCGACCCCGCCCTTCATCGACCCGACCGCGATCTGCCGCGGACCCCGCAGCGGGCACCGGATCCGCAGCGCCAGCTCCTGCCTGCGCTGTTCGTCCGGGCCGATCCCCGGGTTGACCAGGCCGCCGCTCGCGACGTGCACGGCCCGGCGCCAGCCCGTACCCGGCTTGTCCGACCGCCTGCGGACGATCGTGTACTCCGTCAGCTCGGACGCGGTGTGGGAGCGCGGATCCACGGCGGGCCGCTCCACCGTGGGCGGGAGCGGGGCGGGCGGTTCGACAACCGGTCGCGCGTGCGGGACCGGCGCTGGACGCGGCGGCTCGGGCAGCACCGGTTGGGGGGGCGCCTCGGGCTCGACCGGCACCGTCGAGTCCTCCGATGCCGGGTTCTCCGGCGCGGGGCGCTCCGGCGTCGGCTCCTGCTGGGCGGCCCCCGCGTCCGCCGGTGCAAACGATCGCTTCGGCATGCGTTACCCGTTCCCCCGGTCCGACCGCGAACGTGCCTATCTTGCCCCGGCCCCGCTCGAGCGGTTCGCGGGCCCGATCACGGTGCCGCCTCGACCCCCTGCTCGGCGAAGGCCTGCACGAGCTGGTTCTCGGCGTCGCGCAGGTAGACGTCCAGCGCCTCGGCCGCACCGGGGCCGTCACCCCGCTGCAGCTGCTGCAGGATCTGCCGGTTGCGGGCGAGGTAGGGCTCGTGGAACCGCCGCGGATCGGCCATCACGTGGAACACGAGCCGCAGCTCGGCGAGGATGCCGCCCATCAGATCGTCGGCGCGGGGGCTGCCCGCGAGCGCCACGAGCGCCTGGTGGAACTTGATGTTGGCCGTGCCGAGCGCCTGCCACTCGCTGCTGCTCAGCGCCTCCTCCCCGTCGTCGACGGCGGCGGCGAGGGCGGCGAGCCCCGGATGCGGCCCGGTGACCGCGCGGATCACGCCGCACTCGACGAGCCTGCGCATCTGGTACAGGTCGACCACGTCCTCGACCGAGAGCGTCCGCACGAACATCCCGCGGTTGAGCTCGTGCGTGAGCAGCCGCTCGTGCGACAGGAGCCGGAACGCCTCGCGCAGGGTGTTGCGGGAAACACCGAGTGCGCTGCCGATGGCGTCCTCGGCGAGCCGGGTGCCGGGCGGGAAGTAGCCCTCGATGATGCGTGTGCGCAGGATGGCCGCGACCCGCTCAGCGGTGCTCGTCCGCGACAGCAGGGCGCGGTCGGCGGCCAAGGCCTCGGTGGTCAACTCGCCTCCAGCGGTTCTGGCATGCAGGGGTTGTGCGCTTTGAAGGATCGTACAACAATCGAACGACCGAAGCGGTTCATCGTGACCGATCGAAGTCGAGTCGATCACGGAGAGCAACTTCATCTGTACAAGGTCGACTCGACATCGTGCCGCCACCCGATTGGCAGTACGCTTCTCCCGATCGGGTGAAGGCACGCCGTGACGACGACACACGGCAGCGCTGAGCTGTCCTTGGGGGGACGACATGACCGACGGGCCACAGCTGTGTGCCCTGCCCGGATGCAGCGAGACCGTCGAGCAGCCGAACGACGGCGGCCCGCGCCGCCTGTACTGCTCGCCCGCCCACCGGGCGGCGGCCCGCAAGGCCCGCCACGCGGCCCGGATGGAGGCATCCGCGGCCCCGCCGGCGGCCGAGGTCGCAGAGTCGCACGTCGCACACTCGGAAGTCGCACACTCAGAAGAGATCACACAACCGATCGTGAAGGCGCCGGACGGCGAGCCGTCCGAGCAGCCGACCACCGAGCTGCCCGCGGCCCTCGGTGCGCCCCGCGAGGACGGGCCCGAGCCGGCAGCGGTGCCCGACCGCGAGTGGAGCCCGGCCGCGGCGTGGGCGGTGTCTCCCCCCACGCTGTCGCCCGCCTCGCTCCCTTCCGCCCGCACGGTCCGCACCATCACGTCGAAGCGGGTCAAGAAGCAGAAGCCGGCGCGCACGGCGGCCGACCGCAAGAACGCCGGCACGCACGTGCGGCGCCGCGCGATCGCGAGCGTGGCCATCGCCAGCCTCGTGGCCGGTGGCGCCAGCTACTTCGTCACCAACAACGTCATTCCCACGGCGCCCACCCCGCTGCCGCCGCAGGCGGCGAACGACCCGTCGATGGACGCCGACGTGTGGGCGAGCAAGGCGGAGGTCACGCTCGCGTCGCTCAGCAGCCAGCTCGACGCGGTCGCCCAGGCCGAGGCCAGCTGGCTCGCCCTTCCCGAGAAGCGCCGCGCGCAGGAGCCGGCGGCCGTGCAGGCCCTCAAGGACCGCAAGGCGCTGCTCGAGCAGCAACGCGCCACCCTGATGTCCCAGCTCGAGGCGTTCAAGGCCCTGCCCGACCGCACCGCGGAGCTGACCTCGGCGCAGGCCCAGCTCGACGCCGTCGAGCGCACCCTCAGCGAGTCCACCAGCACCGCCGCCTCCCCGGACTACCAGGAGGCCCTGCGGCAGCTCCAGTCCCAGCGGGACATCCGCCGGCAGCAGCGTGACCACGCCGCCCAGGCGCTCACCGACCTGCGCAACGGCGTGGAGCAGGCCCTCAGCTCCCCGCTGCCCGCCGACAAGGACAACGTCAAGACCACCCACGTCGTCGAACGGGTGAAGGCGGTCGTCGCGGGCCGTCCCGACCCCGGCGACAAGGACGACGACCAGGAGCACAAGGCCGCCGGCCAGCAGGAGCCGGCCACCAGCCCGCGCCGCGACGACGGCGACGAGGAGCGCGGCGACGTCGGCACCACCGCGCCGCCCGACCCGGAGCGCCCGAACACCCCCGACATCCTCGCCGATGGCGGCTCGCACGACGCGAACGGTGGCGACCAGAACGCCGCCGCCGGCAAGGCGGCGGGCGACAACGGTGGCGACAGGGCCGAGGAGCCCGTCCGGTCGGTGGCGAGCGCGCTGGGCAGCGCGCTCGGCCAGGGCGACACCACCAACCGGGACGAGAGCGCCAACAGGCGCGAGGCCCGCGGCGCCGACGACAGCAGCAGCAACAACAGCGGCAACAGCAGCGGCGAGAGCGGCGACCACGGTGGCGGGCTCGGCGACGTCGTGCGCGGCGTGGGCGGTGCGCTGCTCGGCGGCTCCAGCCGCGACGACGACCACGGCGACAGCGACGCGCGCCGCGAGCGCAACAAGGAACGCGGCGACGACGGCGACGACCGGAACGACCGCTCGGGCTGGCTCTCCGACCGGGGCGACCGCGACGACGACCGGTCCGACAGCGGCGACGACGACCGCAAGTCCGACCGCGGCGACAAGTCCGACCGGGACGACGACCACAACGGGGTCCGGGGCATCGCCGACCGCCTGCTGGGCGGTGACGACGACGATGACGGCAAGCGCGGCGACAAGGCCGACTCGGACAAGGCCGACTCCGACAAGGCCGACCGGGACGACGACGGCGACCACAAGCGCCCCAGCGGCAAGGCCGAGCGCAAGCGCGACAAGGACCGCGAGGAGTCGAAGAACCGCCACCACAAGAGCGACTCCGACAAGGCCGACTCCGACAAGGCCGACCGGGACGACGACGGCGACCACAAGCGCCCCAGCGGCAAGGCCGAGCGCAAGCGCGACAAGGACCGCGAGGAGTCGAAGAACCGCCACCACAAGAGCGACTCCGACAAGAGCGACTCCGACGAGGACGACAAGAAGGGTCGCGACAAGAGCGACCGGGACGACCGCAAGGGCTCCGGCCACAAGGACTCCGACCGCAAGGACAAGGAGGACGACGGGGACCACAAGAAGAAGGACTCCGACGACGACTCCGACAAGAAGTCCGACCACGGCGACAAGGACGACGACGGCGGCAAGTCCGACAAGAAGTCGGACAAGGGCCACGACGACGGCGGCGACTCCGGCGACGACGACTGACCTTCCCGGCGACGCGCGAGCCCCGCTGCACCTGGTGCAGCGGGGCTCGTGTCGTTGCTAGTGGTTCCCGGCGGGGACCACTACACCTAGGCCCTCCGGTCGGCCGGGCGGCCGCCGAAACCGTCGGCGAGCAGGGCGGCCAGTGCGAGGAACGCGTCGTGGGTGGCCGGGCGCAGCCGCTCGAGCTCGATGCGGCCGCCGGAGGCGAGGTGCGGGTCGTGCGGGATGTCCACGACACCGCGGCAGCGGGACTCGAAGTGCCCGCGCACGCGCTTCGGGTCGACCTCAGCGCTCTTCCGGTCGCACGACAGCACGACCACGGCGTTCGCGACCGCGGCCGCGTAGCCGTGCGCCACGAGCCAGTCGAGGGTCTTGCTGGCCCGGCTCGCGCCGTCCACCGTGGGGGCGCCGACCACGACGAGGCTGTCGACCAGCGCGAGCGTGCCTTCCATCGCCGAGTGCACGAGCCCGGTGCCCGAGTCGGTGATGATGACGTTGTAGAAGCGGGTGAGCACCGAACAGACCCGCTCGTACCCGGCGCGGTCGAACGCCTCGCTCATCGCGGGGTCCTGCTCGGAGGCGAGCACCTGCAGCCGTCCGGCCAGGCTCGTGTACCGGGCCACGTCGGCGAGGGAGTACGCGGACTCCAGGTGCTCCAGCATGTGGCGCACGGTGACCGACGTGTCGCCGGTGAGCCGGTCGGCGAGCGTGCCTGCGTCCGGGTTGGCGTCGAGGGCGATCACCCGGTCGCCGCGGTGCTCCGCGAGCACGAGGCCGAGGCACGCCGACACGGTGGTCTTGCCGACCCCGCCCTTGATCGAGCTCACAGCGATCTGGTGCGTGCCCGGCACCCCGCGGCGGATCCGGCGCAACCGGTCGCGGCGGGTCCGCTCGGCCGCGCCGAGGCCCGGGTTCACCAGCCCGCCGGTGAGGCGGTACAGCAGGCTGCGCCAGCCCCGCTCGGGTCGCTCACCGCGGAAGCGGACGATCGCGTCCTCGGTGAGCTCGCCCGATCTGCCCTCGAGCGCCTCGCTGGTCTCGCTCATGTGACGAAGCGGTCGGCCATCAGCGCGGCCAGCTCGTAGGCCGCGTCCCGCGTGGCCGGGCGCAGGTGGGCGAGCTCGACCCGGCCGCCCGTGGCGAGGTGCGGGTCGTGCGGGATCTCGACGACCGCACGGCTCCGCGCCGCGAAGTGCTTGCGGATCCGGTCCTGGTCGACCTCGGCGCTGGTGCGGTCGCACGACAGCACGACGACCGCCTCCGTGGCGAGCGCGGAGTGGCCGTGGGCCAGCAGCCAGTCGAGCGTCTTGCTGGCCCGCCCGGCGCCGTCGACGGTGGGCGCGCCCACCACGATGAGGCTGTCGGCGAGCTTGAGCGTGCCCTCCATCGCCGAGTGCACCAGTCCGGTGCCCGAGTCGGTGATGATGATGTTGAAGAAGCGGTCGAGCAGCGCGCAGATCTGCTGGTACTCCTCGCGGCTGAACGCCTCGCTGGACGCCGGGTCCTGCTCGGACGCGAGCACCTGCAGCCGCCCGGCCAGGCTCGTGTACCGCGAGACCTCGGTCCAGGAGTGGATGCGGTCGAGGTCGCGCAGCAGCTCCCGCACGGTGACCGAGGACTCCCCGGTGAGCCGGTCGGCGAGCGTGCCGGCGTCGGGGTTGGCGTCGAGGACGATCACGCGGTCGCCGCGGTTCTCGGCCATGACGAGCCCGAGCAGCGTGGACACCGTGGTCTTGCCGACCCCGCCCTTGATGGAGCTGACCGCGATGCGGTGGGACTGGATCAGCGGACGCCGGATGCGGTGCACCAGGTCGCGCCAGCGCACCTCGGCCGCGCTCGGCCCCGGGTTGATCATGCCTCCGGTGGCCCGCAGCACGGCGCGCCGCCATCCCATGGACGGCTCGTCGGGCCGGGCCCGGAGGATCGCGTCGGCGTCGAGCGCCGCCGCGCTGCCACCGGGCTCCCCCTGCGGAGGACCGAGCGGAGACGCGGACCCCGTGGAACTCACTGCACCCCCTGGCTGTTCGGGCCCCCACCCGGTGTACGGCACCGGTTCCAGCCGGTGACCGTACCGTTCCCACCAGATCGAGGGATCCGGCTCGACAGGACGGCGCACCACGCGGTGAGCCTAACGCGGAGAGTCGCCGCCGTCCCCCGATGGTGATCGATCAGAGACCCTCGACGGTGCTCAGTCGATGAGATCCATGCCCGTACCGGAGCGCCCGTTCAGGCCAACTCCGGCTGCGCCGTTCTGCTGACCGCCGCGCCACAGGTTGCTGCGGCCCCGGCTGATGGTGCGCAGCGCCTTGCCGAGGGCGTCCTCGAACTCGGCGAGCTTCGCGTCGACGTAGCCGTCGCACTCCTGGCGCAGCCGCTCGGCCTCGGCGTCGGCGCTGTCGACGATCCGGGCCGCCTCGGCCTGCGCCGCGCGCACGACCTCGCTCTGCGACACGAGCCGCGCCTGCTCGGCCTGGCCGTCGGCCACGTACCGGTCGTGCGCGGCGCGGCCGGCGTGGGCGATCCGCTCGGCATCCGCCTGCGCCCGGTCGGTGAGCTCGGCGTACTGCCGGCGGCCCTCCGCCACCGCCCGCTCCGCCTCGTGGCGGGCCCGCGCCACCGTCTGCTCGGCCTCCGCCCGCGCCTCGGCGAGCAGCCGCTCCGCCTCCTCGCGCGCGTCCGACACCAGCTGCTCGGCTTCGGCCTGGGCGCCGCTGCGCGTCTGCTCGGCCTCCTGCGTGGCGTCGTCGACGATCTCGTCGCGCCGGTCCAGGACGTCCTGTGCGTCGTCGAGCTCACCGGGCAGCGCCTCGCGCACGTCGTCGAGCAGGTCGAGCACGTCACCGCGCGGCACGACGCAGTTCGAGGTCATCGGGACGCCCCGAGCCTCCTCGACGACCGTGACCAGCGCGTCGAGCGATTCGAAGACCCGGTACACGCTGCGCATCCTCTCACCGCCGTCCGCCCGAGCCCTGTATTCGGCGTGGCCCGCGCGTGTCAAGTTCCGAACGAGTGATGCAGACGCCGGCTACCTGCCCTGGGCCGCTACCCGCGCTCCGCGATCCGCTCCCGCAGCTGCCGGTGGACCGTCTCGGGCAGCAGGTGCCCGACGTCGCCGCCGTAGGTGGCGACCTCCTTGACCAGCGAGCTCGACACGAAGCCGTACTCCGGGCTCGTCGACATGAACAGGGTGTCGACTCCGGACAGCCGCTGGTTCATCTGGGCCATCTGCAGCTCGTAGTCGAAGTCCGTGACCACCCGCAGGCCCTTGACGATCGCCTGGATCTCGTGGGCGCGGCAGTAGTCGACCAGCAGGCCGTGGAACGAGTCCACGCGGACGTTCGGGTACGGGGCCGTGATCTCGACGAGCATCGCCATCCGCTCGTCCACGCTGAACATGCCCTTCTTGGACTTGTTCACGAGCACGGCGACGACGACCTCGTCGAACAACGCCGCAGTGCGGCCGATGACGTCGAGGTGCCCGTTGGTGGGCGGGTCGAACGATCCGGGACAGACGGCGCGCGTCACAGACCGGGACCGTACCGGAACCCGACGTGCAGGGTCGTCTCTCCGTAGCGACGCTCACGGACCGGCCGCAGTGGCGCGGGCCACGGGAACGGCCCGTCGCGCCCCGCCCGCTCGACGACCACGGTGGCGTCCTCGGCCAGCCACCCGTTCGCCTCCGCGCTGCGGAGCCACCCGGCCACCTCCGCGGCGGGCACGTCGTAGGGCGGGTCGACGAGCACGACGTCGTACGCGCGCTCGGCGGGCGCGGCGAGCACCGCCGCGGCGGGGGCCACGCGCACGACGGCGCCGGGCACGCCGAGAGCGTCGACGTTGCGGCGCAGCACGCCGGCCGCACGCCGGTCGGACTCGACGAACAGCGCGTGCTCCGCCCCCCGCGACAGCGCCTCCAGCCCCAGCGCCCCCGACCCGGCGCACAGGTCGAGCACGGCGGCGCCGTCGAGCCCCGGATCCGCGGAGAGGGCGGAGAACAGGGCCTCGCGCACCCGGTCCGATGTGGGCCGGGTGCCCTTGGGCGGCACCGCGATCCGCCGCCCGCCCGCGGCCCCGGCGATGATCCGGGTCATCCCAGGACGAGGAGCAAGTCGCCCCCCTCGACCTGCTGCACCTTGCCGATCGCGAGGCGCCCGACCCTGCCTGCCTGGTGCGTGGTGATCGAGGCCTCCATCTTCATCGCCTCGATGGTGGCGACGGTCTGGCCCGCCTCGACCTCGTCGCCCTCACCCACCTGCAGCGTCACGACACCGGCGAACGGGGCCGCCACCTGCTTCGGGTCGGTCCGGTCGGCCTTCTCCGCGGCCTTCACGTCGGTGGCGACCGACCGGTCCCGCACCGACACCGGCCGCAGCTGGCCGTTGAGCGTGGTGACGACGTTGCGGAAGCCGCGCTCGTCGGGCTCGGAGATCGCCTCCAGCTCGATGATCAGCGTGACGCCCTGCTCCAGCCGCGCGGTGTGCTCGACGTCGGACTCGAGCCCGTAGAGGAAGTCCCGGGTCGAGAGCACGGACGTGTCGCCGTAGGCCTCGCGGTGGGCGAGGAACTCCTTCGTCGGGCCGGGGAAGAGCAGCCGGTTCAGGGTGCCCCGGCGGTCGTCCTTCAGCGCTGCGCGGTCCTCGTCGGACAGCTCCGCCGCCTCGCGGTCCGCGGAACGACCCTCCAGGGCCCGGCTGCGGAACGGCTCGGGCCAGCCGCCGGGCGGGTCGCCCAGCTCGCCGCGCAGGAACCCGATCACCGAGTCGGGCACGTCGAACCGGCCCGGCTCGGCCTCGAAGTCCTCGGGTTCCACCCCGGCGCCGACCAGGTGCAGCGCGAGGTCGCCCACCACCTTCGAGGAGGGGGTGACCTTGACCAGCCGCCCCAGCATCCGGTCGGCGGCCGCGTAGCAGTCCTCGATCAGCTCGAACCGGTCGCCCAGCCCGAGCGCGATGGCCTGCTGGCGCAGGTTGGACAGCTGACCGCCGGGGATCTCGTGGTGGTAGACCCGCCCGGTGGGCGACGGCAGCGCCGCCTCGAACGGCGCGTACACCTTCCGCACGGCCTCCCAGTACGGCTCCAGGTCGCCGACCGCCTCCAGCGAGAGGCCGGTGGGGCGGTCGGTGTGGTCGGTGGCGGCGACCAGGGCGGAGAGCGACGGCTGGCTGGTGGTGCCTGCCATGGAGGCGACGGCCGCGTCGACGGCGTCCACGCCCGCGTCGATCGCCGTGACGAGGGTGGCCAGCTGGCCGCCCGCCGTGTCGTGCGTGTGCAGGTGCACCGGCAGGTCGAAGCGCTCGCGCAACGCCGTGACGAGCGTGCGGGCCGCGGGCGGGCGCAGCAGGCCCGCCATGTCCTTGATCGCGAGGACGTGGGCCCCTGCCTCGACGATCTGCTCGGCGAGGCGCAGGTAGTAGTCCAGCGTGTAGAGCTTCTCGGCCGGATCGGACAGGTCGGCGGTGTAGCAGAGCGCCACCTCGGCGACCCCGGTGCCGGTGGCGCGCACGGCGTCGATGGCCGGGCGCATCTGCTCGACGTCGTTGAGCGCGTCGAAGATCCGGAAGATGTCCATCCCGGTGCGGGCCGCCTCCTCGACGAAGGCGTCGGTGACCTCCGTCGGGTACGGGGTGTAGCCCACGGTGTTGCGCCCGCGCAGCAGCATCTGCGTGCAGATGTTCGGCACCGCCTCGCTGATGGCGGCCAGCCGTTCCCACGGGTCCTCGGCGAGGAAGCGCAACGCCACGTCGTAGGTGGCACCGCCCCAGCACTCGAGCGACAGCAGCTGCGGCGCCATGTGGGCCACGTGCGGGGCGACCGCCAGCAGGTCGCGCGTGCGTACGCGCGTGGCGAGCAGCGACTGGTGGGCGTCGCGGAACGTCGTGTCGGTGACGGGCACCGTGGTCTGCTCCCGCAGCCACCGGGCGAAGCCCTCGGGGCCCCGCTCGCGCAGCAGCTGCCGCGAACCCTCCGGGGCGGGGGCGGCGAGGTCGCAGCGGGGCAGCTTGTCCACCGGCTCGACGACCTGCGGCCTCGGCCCGTTCGGCTTGTTCACCGTGACGTCGGCGAGGTAGTTCAGCACCCGCGTGCCGCGGTCGGCAGGCTTGCGCGCTTCGAGCAGCTGCGGGCGCTCGTCGATGAAGCTCGTGGTGACCCGGCCGTCGGCGAAGTCGGGGTCGTCGAGCACGGCCCCGAGGAACGGCAGGTTCGTGGAGACGCCGCGGATCCGGAACTCCGCGATCGCCCGCCGCGCCCGGCGCACCGCGTTCGGGAAGTCGTGGCCGTAGCAGGTGAGCTTCACCAGCATGGAGTCGAAGTGGGCGCTCACCTCGGCGCCGGTGTGGGTGGTGCCGCCGTCGAGCCGCACGCCCGGGCCGCCCGGTGAGCGGTAGGCGCTGATCGTGCCGGTGTCGGGCCGGAAGCCGTTCTGCGGGTCCTCGGTGGTGACCCGGCACTGCAGCGCCGCGCCGTTCAGCGTGACGTCCTCCTGGTTCAGCCGCAGCTCGGGCAACGTCCTGCCGGACGCGATCCGCAGCTGGGCGATCACCAGGTCCCGATCGGTGACCTGCTCGGTGACCGTGTGCTCCACCTGGATGCGCGGGTTCATCTCGATGAACACGTGGTTGCCGCGCTCGTCGAGCAGGAACTCGACGGTGCCCGCGTTGACGTAGCCGATGTGGCGGGCGAACGCGACGGCGTCGTTGCAGATCCGCTCGCGCAGCTGCGGGTCGAGGTTCGGCGCAGGCGCGATCTCGATGACCTTCTGGTGGCGGCGCTGCACCGAGCAGTCGCGCTCGTAGAGGTGCACGACGTTGCCGTCACCGTCGGCGAGGATCTGCACCTCGATGTGGCGGGGGTTCACCACCGCCTGCTCCAGGAACACCGTGGCGTCCCCGAACGCCGACTCGGCCTCCCGCATCGCCGCCTCGATCGCCTCGCGCAAGGCGGACGGCTCGTCGACGCGGCGCATCCCGCGCCCACCGCCACCTGCCACGGCCTTGACGAAGATCGGGAAGCCGACCTCGTCGGCGGCGGCCATCAGCGTCTCGACGTCGTCCGACGGCTGCGACGACGCCAGCACCGCCACCCCGGCCTCCCGGGCGGCCGCGACCGCGCGCGCCTTGTTGCCGGTGAGGTGCAGCACCCCGGTGGGCGGGCCGACGAACGTGATGCCCTCGCGCTCGCACGCCTCGGCGAGATCGGGGTTCTCGGACAGGAACCCGTACCCGGGGTAGATCGCGTCCGCGCCCGCGCGCCGCGCGGCCTTGATGATCTCCTCGACCGACAGGTACGCCCGCACCGGGTGGCCGGGCTCGCCGATCTGGTAGGACTCGTCGGCCTTCGCCCGGTGCAGCGAGTTGCGGTCCTCGTACGGGAACACCGCCACCGTCGACACGCCCAGTTCGTAGGCGGCACGGAAGGCGCGAATGGCGATCTCGCCGCGGTTGGCGACAAGCACCTTGCGGAGCATCCGGTTCGTCACCAGGGAACCGTACCCGTGGGCACTCGATCGGACCCGTGCGAAGAACGCCACTTCTGCGGTACCAAGGAGGAGAAGTCGACCGAGCCGAGGGGTGTCGCCATGCGTCCCGACCCGGCGGCCCTCCACGGCGCCGCATTCGCCGAAGGCCGACGCCTGCGCCAGCGGGCCGAGCGCCGCCGCGCGCGGCACGCCGCCCGCATGGAGGCCCACCTCACCCGCATGGAGATGCACCGAGCGCGGCACATCCGGCGGATGGCGAGGCGCCGGGCACACGCCCGGCCGCCGTTGGCCGTTGCGCTCGTGATCCTGCTGGTCACCACGGCGGTGGCGGGCAGCGCGGCAGCGGCCATCGGCGCGATCATCGCCATGACGATCGCGGTGGCCGCCATCGCGGGCCCGGCGCTCATCGTGGGCGGCACGGCCGTCGCGCTCACCCGCCGCGGCAGGCGCCGCCGCGCCGTGGCCGCCGGCACCGCCCCGCTCCCGGCCCGCCCGGCCGCCCCGCCGCGCCTCGAAGCCGTGTGGACCAAGGCCCGCGAGCGGTTCACCGCGCTGCGCGCCGAGTACGCCGCCTTCGAGTGCGACCCGATGGAGGTGCTGCGCCGGCCCGCGCTCGCCGACGTCTCGGTGGCCAGCACGGCCCGGTTCGTCGACGCGTTCGCCGAGGCGCAGGCGCTGGAGACCGACTCGTTCCCACCCGCCGAGCACGCCACGTCGTTCGTGTCGGCCGTCGACCGCGCCGAGCGGGCCTGGCGCGCCGCCGCCGAGGCGGCCGAGCGGATCCGCCTCTCGGGCCTCTCCCCCGCCGAGCGCGGCACCGTGGAACGCGTGATCAAGCTCCTCACCACGGCCCGCGACTCCGACAGCGACCCCGAGCGCCTCGCCGCCTACGCCCGCGCCCGCAGCGAGCTCGCCAAGCTCGACCGCTCGGGCGTGATCCACCTGCCCCGCACCGCCCAGGCGGCCCTCGACGAGGCCGCCCGCGGCGAGCTGCCCGCCTAAACCCTCATGTAGACCCGGATCGTGGTGCCCCGGTCCGACCGGTGGACCCGCACGAGGTCGGTGAGGTGGTTCACCAGCAGCAGGCCGCGCCCGCCTGGCTGCTCGGGCGGGGCGGGGCGGCGTCCGGCCAGCGGGTCCTCCAGCCGGCCACCGTCGGACACCTCGGCGACGAGGTGCCCGTCGGCGATCCACACCCGCAGCGCGCACCGGGTGCGGGCGTGCTCGATGCTGTTGGTCATCAGCTCGTTGACCGCGAACTCGAAGTCGTCGGCGCGGTGGGGGTGGAGGCCTGCGCGCCTCGCCGCCGCGATCGCGTACGCCCTGGCCTGCGACATCGCGGCGGCGTCGACGAGCAGCGGGTCTACCCCCGGCGGCGCGGGCATGGCCTCGTTGTAGTCGGCGAGCACCTCGTCGGGCGCGTACCGGCCGCTGCCGCGACGCCCCGCCGGCCCGATCACCGTCGGGTGGGTGCGCTCGGCATCCTGGAGGACGTCGTGCGGCAGGCCCACGACGTCGTAGGGGCAGAGGATCTCGACGTCGCGGCCCGCGAACGCCTCGTTGATCAGGGCCTCGTGCTGCACGCACGCCGGGTACTCGACCTCGCTGCGCCCCGGCCAGATCGGCTCGCCGATGATCCGCACGCTCCCGGCGTGGCGGTGGCGGTCGGCGAAGTCGAAGAGCACGCCGGGCAGGATCCGGCCCGGGTTGCGTCCCGCCCGGGTCATGTCGATCAGCTGCACGCGGGCGGCCGAACCCCCCAGCGCGCCCCGCAGCAACTCGTGCCTCGCGCCCGGCACGGCCACCGCGACGGGCTCGCCCGCGGCGAGGCCCTCCTCGATGAAGGGCACCGTTCCGCCGAGGTACTCGTCGACACCGCGGTAGAACAACGCGGGGTGCCGGAACGGCTCGTTCACGGCTGCATCCTCTCGACGACACGGTCCGGATACCCAGCGGGACGCGGCCGACCCCTCACACCTTGTCCAGGTAGGCCGCCCGTTCCTCGTCGCCCACCGTCTCGCCGACGAGCGCGGCGAGGCCGGGGTGGCGGCGCAGGCCGGGGTCGTCCGCCACGATGTGCGCAGCGTAGACCTGCGCCTTGGAGATGACCTCCTCGTGGCGCAGCAAGGACAACAACCGCAGCCCGGAGCGGCGGCCGGACTGCAGGGCGCCCAGTACGTCGCCCTCACGCCGCAGCTCGAGGTCGAGGTGGGCGAGCTCGAAGCCGTCGGTGGTGCCTGCGACGGCGTCGAGGCGCTCCCGGGCCGTGCTGCCGGCCGGCATGTCCGTGACCAGCAGGCACACGCCCGCCGCCGAACCGCGCCCGACGCGCCCACGCAGCTGGTGCAGCTGGGACAGCCCGAAGCGGTCGGCGTCGAGGATGACCATGCCGGTGGCGTTGGGCACGTCGACGCCGACCTCGATCACCGTGGTGGCGACCAGGACGTCGAGCTCGCCGCGCTCGAACGCCCGCATCACGGCGTCCTTCTCGTCGGGCGGCAGCTTGCCGTGCAGGACGCCGATCCGCAGGCCCTGCAGGGCGCCGTCGGCGAGCTTGGGCGCCACCTCGAGCACCGCGAGCGGTGGGCGCTTGGCCTGGCCGTCGTCGGCGTCGGCGCCGATGTCCGGGTCCTCGGTGTCGACGAGCTCGGCCTCCGCGTCGGCGCCATTTTCCGGGCCCCCCACGCGCGGGCACACGACGTACGCCTGGTGGCCGGCCGCCACCTCCTCGCGCACCCGGCGCCACACGCGGTCGAACCAGCTCGGCTTCTCCGCGAGCGGCACGACCGTGGTGGCGATCGGCGAGCGGCCGCGGGGGAGCTCGCGCAGTGCGGAGACCTCCAGGTCGCCGTACACGGTCATCGCGACCGTGCGCGGGATCGGCGTGGCCGTCATGACGAGCATGTGCGGGGCCAGCTCGCCGCGGTTGCGCAGGGCGTCGCGCTGCTCAACGCCGAACCGGTGCTGCTCGTCGACGACGACGAGGCCGAGGTCGGCGAACCCGACGTGCTCCTGGATCAGCGCGTGGGTGCCCACGACGATGCCCGCCGCCCCGGACTGCGCGTCGAGCAGCGCCTTCCGGCGGGCCTTCGCGCCCAGCGAGCCGGTGAGCAGCGTGATGCTGGTGGCGTGCTCGGACGCGCCCAGCTCGCCTGCCTTCCCGAGCGGGCCGAGCAGCGCCCGCAGGGAGCGGGCGTGCTGGGCGGCCAGCACCTCGGTGGGGGCGAGCAGCGCCGCCTGCCGGCCACCGTCGACGACCTGCAGCATCGCTCGCAGCGCGACGACGGTCTTGCCCGCGCCCACGTCGCCCTGCACGAGCCGGTTCATCGGGTGCTCGCGCGCGAGGTCGGTGGCGATCTCGGTGCCGACGGCGTGCTGGCCCGCGGTGAGCGCGAACGGCAGCTGGGCGTCGAACGCGTCGAGCAGCCCACCGGGCACCGGGGGGCACGCCGCGGCCGGGCGCTGGGCGGTGGCCTGGCGGCGCAGCGCCAGCGCGAGCTGCACGCCCATCGCCTCGTCCCACACGAGCCGGTGGCGGGCCGCGTGGATGTCGGCCTCGGACTCCGGAACGTGGATCCGCCGCAGCGCGCGCCCGAGCTCGGCGAGCTTCTCGCGGCCCCGTACGAGCTCGGGGAGCGGGTCGGTGGGGTCGTCGAGCAGGTCGAGGACCTGCCGCACGCAGCGGGCCACCTGCTGCGAGGTGATCTTGCCGGTGGCCGGGTAGACGGACAGGAACGGGCGGATCTCGTCGGCCTCGTCGAGGGGCTCGAACTGGGGGTGGGTGAGCTGCAGCTTGCCCGCGAAGACGCCCACCTTGCCGGAGAACACCGCGCGCACCCCGGGCTTGATGATGTGCTGCACCTTGTGCCCGTTGAAGAAGGTGCAGTCGATCGTGGCGCCCTTCTCGTCGCGGATGACGACGTTCAGCAGCTTGCCGCGCCGCGACCGCATGTCGCGCAGCACCGACTTCTCCACCTGCGCCACGAGGGTGGCCTGCTCGCCGATCTCCAGCCCTGCGATGTCGGTGAGCTTGCCGCGGTCGACGTAGCGGCGGGGGTAGTGGCGCACCAGCTCGCCGACGGTGCCGATGTCGAGCGACTCCAGCGCCGCCGCGGTGCGCTTGCCGACGAGCGGCTCGAGCGCGCTCGACATGTCGATCCCTGTCATTCCACCCCCAGCACGAGCGGGTAGTCGGTCTGCCCGCCGCGGTGCACGACGACGTCGACCTCGGGGTGGGTGCGGCGCAGGTCGGCCGCCAGGCCCTCCCCCAGTGCCGCGTCGGCCCCCTCGCCGAGCAGCACGGTGACGATCTCACCACCCGCGGTGAGCATGCGGTGAGCCAACCACAGGGCACCGACAGCCAGGTCGGGGGCGATGAGCACGACCTCGCCGTCGGTGATGCCGAGCACCTCGCCGGGCTCGCAGCGGCCCACCCACGTGAGCGCCTCGGACTCGGCCACGACCAGCCCACCGGTGCGGGTGCCGGCCGCGGCCTCGGCCATCGCGACCACGTCGTCCCCCGCCCGCCGGTCCGGGTCGTGCACGGCGAGCGCGGACAGCCCCTGCAGGACCGATGCGGTGGGCAGCACCAGCACCTCCTGCCCGTCGCGGCGGGCCACGGCCGCCGCCCGCTCGGCCACCGGGGCGAGCTCCGCGTCGTCGGGCAGCAGCACGACGTGCCGGGCGCGGGCGCCCGCCAGCGCCGCCACGATCTCGCCCTCGTCGACGTTGCCGCGCGGCTCGCGCTCCAGCACCACCGCCCCCGCGGACCGGGCCAGCTCCGCCAGCTCCGCCCCGGTGACGACCATCAGCACGGCCCGCTCGCGGGAGAACCGGCCGGGCGCCTCGGCCGGGGCGCCCTGATCGGCGAAGCGCACCACCGTGATCCGGTGCGGCCGCCCCGCGGCGATGCCGGCCTCGATCACGGCACCGATGTCGGTGCAGTGCACGTGGACGTTCCACAGCCCGTCGGAGTCGCCCGCCACCGCCACGCAGTCCCCGAGCGCGGCCAGCCGGCCACGCAGCTCGTCGACGCGGGCGTCGTCGGTGCCGTCCAGCAGGTACATGACCTCGTAGTCGTGCTCGTCCGACCCGGCCTCGCGCTCCGCCACCAGCACCTCCCGATCCCGTGCCACCGGCGCGGCCGCCCCGGGCAGCTCACCGCCCGGCGCCCGCCCGGTCACGAACGCCGCGAGGGCGTCCAGCACGAGGTAGAGGCCGAGCCCGCCGGCGTCCACGACCCCCGCCCTGGCGAGCTCCGGCAGCTGCCCCGTGGTGGCGCGCACGGCCGTGCCCGCCGCGTCCGCCGCCGCGACGGCCACGTCGTCGAGCCGGTCCGGGTCGGCCTCCGCGGCCGCCCGCGCCGCGGCGGCGAGCACGGACAGCACGGTGCCCTCCTTGGGGCTGCTCACCGCGGCGGTGGCGAGCCGGTGCGCCCGCTGCAGCGCGTCGGCCAACACCGCACCCGCGGGCCGCGGGACCGGCGTCACCGCCTCCGCGAGACCCCGCAGCACCTGCGAGAGGATCACCCCGGAGTTGCCGCGGGCGCCGACCAGCGCACCCCGGGCCAGTGCGGCCGTCGCTGCCGCCACCCCGCGCCCGGCCCCGTTCTCGCGCACCACCCGCCGCACGGCGTCGGCCGCCGCGCGCATGGTGAGCAGCAGGTTCGTGCCCGTGTCGCCGTCGGGCACCGGGAAGACGTTGATCCGGTCGATCTCGGCGCAGTGCCGCTCGAGCGCCGTGGTGGCGGCCCGCGTCCAGCCGGTGAGCAGCGCGGTGTCGAGGGTCGGGGGCACGTCCGCGAGCCTAGGCCGTAGGGCCCGTGCACGATGGCGCGACGGCGCAGGTACCCTGGTTCTTCGCGACCGGGGCAACCCCGGCTTCCCTCATCGTCTACCCGAGGAGTGTCCGACGTGGCTGCCGTCTGTGACGTCTGTGGAAAGGGTCCGGGCTTCGGCATGTCCGTCTCGCACTCGCACCGCCGCACCCACCGCCGCTGGAACCCGAACATCCAGACCGTGCGTGCGAGCGACAGCGGCGGGAACCGCCGGCGCCTGAACGTGTGCACCTCCTGCCTCAAGGCCGGCAAGGTCGCGCGCGCCTGAGCGTCCCACCGCGCACTTCACACATCCCGTAGCCACTTCACACAGGGCCCGCCCTGTGTGAAGTGGCTATTGGCTGTGTGAAGTCGTTCTAGCCCCCGCCGGACCCGCCCTCGCCGGGCCGGTCGACCGAATTCTGTCGGGCCGTTGACGGAAAAAATGGGCGCGGCTAGGCATATCGCATGTCGAGGTCGACCGGGCTGCACGCGCTCACGCGGAGCATGCACGAGAAGCGGGTGCTGACCGCACTCCGCACGGGCGGGGCGATGAGCCGGGCCGAGCTCGCCGAGCGGGTCGGGCTGTCCCGCACGACCGTCTCCGAGATCACGGGCAACCTGCTGACCAGGGGCGCGATCATCGTTGCCGAGACCGATGCCGCGGTCCGCGTCGGGAGCGGCCGGCCGGCCGAGCGGCTCTGCCTCGACCCGTCGTCGGGCCAGTTCCTCGGGGTCGACTTCGGGCACCGCCGCGTGCAGGTCGCGGTGGCCGACGCCGCGCACGAGATCATCGCCGGTGGCGTCAGCCGCTACGCCGACGGCACCCCGTGGGACGAGCGGCTCGAGATCGCGTTCGCGCTGACCGAACGGCTCGCCCGCGAGACGGGAACGCACCTCGGCGCCCTGCAGGCCGTGGGGATCGGCGTTCCCGGGCCCTACGTCGGCGACCAGGCCGGGGTGCCGGAGATCAGCTGGAACCGCAGCCTCGCACCCAGAGGGGTCGACACCGCGTTCGCCGAACGCTTCGGCGCTCCGGTCATCGTGGACAACAACACCCGGTTCGCGGCGCTCGCGGAGGCGATCTCGCACAAGTCCGCCGTCAGCGACCTCGTCTACGTGCGGCTCTCCGACGGCGTGGGCGGCGGCCTCGTCGTCGCCGGCAGGCTCGTGACGGGAGGCCGGGGGTTCGCCGGCGAGCTCGGCCACGTCACGGCCGACCCGAACGGCGCCACCTGCCGGTGCGGGAAGCGTGGATGCCTCGAGACCGTCGCGTCCACCCCGGCGATCCTGCGCGCGTGCCGGGAGCGCGGCGCCTCCGTGGGGTCGCTCGACGACCTCGCGCAGGCGCTCGCCCGCCGCGATCCCGCGGTCGAGGCGGTGCTGCGCGAGGTCGGGGTGACGCTCGGGCGGGTCCTCGGCGCGACGGCCATGGTGCTGAACCCCGACGAGGTCGTCATCGGCGGCGAGATCGTGCACCTCGCGCCGGTGATCGTCGAGCAGGCGGCGGCCACGCTGCGCTTCGAGCTCTACTCGATCCCCGCCGCGGAACCCGTCGTGGTGCGCGCCGCGCAACTGCGGGACAGCGACGGAGCCGTCGGCGCGATCGCCGCGCTCTTCCACCAGTCCCCGCTGCTCGCCGAGTACGCCGAAGCCGCGCCGCCTGCCGGTTCCTCCCCCAGCCAGCGAAGGAGCACATCGTGAGGTCGCAGCCGTCATGACCGGGACGCAGAACGTCCCGCGCGTCGAGGCGCCGCCCACGTCGGCGCTGTCCCGGCCACCCGCAGCGGCGCCGCCGGCATCCCGGAGAAGGCTTCCCCGGCGGTCCACGCTCGTCGTGCTGAACGCGCTGTCCATCGTCGGCGGTATCGCCTGCTGGTGGCTCCTCGCGCGCGCCGGCTTCCAGTTCCCGACGCCGCCCGAGGTCGTCGCGAAGGCGATGCAGCTCGCGGCCAACGGGACCCTGCAGGAGGACCTCCTCGCGAGCCTGGCCCGCGTTCTCACGGGCTTCCTCATCGGCTCGGCCGTCGCGGTTCCCGTCGGTTTCCTCATGGGCTGGTACACCCTGGCCCGCGGGCTCCTGGAGCCCTGGATCCAGTTCTTCCGCACCATCCCGCCGCTCGCGCTGCTGCCGCTGGTGCTGGTGCTGCTCGGCATCGGCGAGGTCCCGAAGGTGTTCGTCATCTTCCTCGCCGCGTTCCTGGCGTGCGTGATCTCGACCTACCAGGGCGTCGTGAGCGTGGACCGCACGCTCATCGACGCCGCGCGCGTGCTCGGCGCGAAGGACGGGACGATCTTCGCGAGGGTCGTGGTCCCCGCGTCGACACCGTTCATCCTCGTCGGCATGCGGGTGGGCCTCGGCTCGGCGTGGGCCACCCTGGTGGCCGCCGAACTGCTGGCCGCTCCCGCCGGTCTGGGCTACCGCATGCAGCAGGCGCAGCTCTACTACGACCTCGCCACGATCTTCGTCAGCATCGTCGTCATCGGTGTTCTCGGCCTGGTGATGGACCGGCTGCTGCTCCTCGCCGAGACCAGGCTCACCGGATGGCAGGAACGGCGATGAACACGAAGATCTCGGTGCAGGAGGTCCGCAGGACCTTCCCGCTGAAGGACGAGGAGTTCGTCGCGCTCGACGGGGTCTCGCTCGACATCGCGGACAACGAGTTCGTCACCGTCGTCGGGCCATCCGGGTGCGGCAAGTCGACGCTGATGAACATCCTCGCCGGGCTCGACACCCCGACCTCGGGACGCGCGCTCGTCGACGGGAAGGACGTCCTCGGCCCCGGGCCCGAGCGGGGTGTCATCTTCCAGCAGTACGCCCTCTTCCCCTGGCTCACCGTCCGCAAGAACGTCGAGTTCGGGCTGAAGGTCGCGGGCCTCGACGCCGTGCAGCGGCGGGAGCGGGCCGACCACTTCATCCGCATGGTCGGCCTCGAGCAGTTCGCCGACGCGCTGCCGAAGATGCTCTCGGGCGGGATGAAGCAGCGCTGCGCCATCGCCCGCGCCTACGCGGTGAACCCCTCGATCCTGCTCATGGACGAGCCCTTCGGCGCGCTGGACGCGCTCACCCGGGTCACGCTGCAGGAACAGCTGCTCGACACGTGGAACCGCGAGAAGCGCACGGTCCTGTTCATCACCCACGACGTCGACGAGGCCGTCTTCCTCGCGAACCGCGTGGTGGTGATGGCGGCCCGGCCCGGCCGCATCTACGACGTGATCGATGTCGGCCTGCCCCACCCGCGCACCGAGGAAGCCCGCCTGAGCCCGGGGTTCGCCGAGCTCCGCAACCGCGTGTGGCACTCGGTCTACCACCAGGCTCCCGGCATCGCCGCCGGCCAGTGAGAGGAACGGCAATGCGGTTCAGCAAGCGGTTCAGCAAGCGGTTCAGCCAGCGGTTCAGCAAGCGGATCAGCAGACGGCGGGTCGGTGTCATCGCGGCCGGCGCGGCCCTCGCCGTGCTCGCCGCGGGGTGCGCCGGCGCCACCGGGACCCCGGACGGGCCGGAGCCCGTCGACGTGAACTTCGGCTACATCCCCGACTTCAACGGCACGAGCCTGCTCGCGATCGCCGAGGACCAGGGGCTGTGGGAGAAGCACGGGGTGAACGTCACGACGACGTCGTTCACCAACGGGCCGCTGCAGGTCCAGGCGCTCGGCACCGGCGACCTCGACTTCGGCTACATCGGTCCGGGCGCGATCTGGCTGCCGGCGTCCGGGCAGGCCAAGATCATCGCCATCAACACGCTCGGCCGGGCCGACCGCGTCGTGGCGCAGCCGGGCATCAACTCGATCGAGGACCTGCGCGGTCGCACCGTCGCTGTCCCCGAGGGCACGTCCGGCGACATGATCCTCACGCTCGCGCTCCAGAAGGCCGGGATGACGAAGGCGGACGTGAACCTCGTGGCGATGGAGCCGGCCGCCATCATCACCGCGCTGTCGTCGAAGCAGGTCGACGCGGCCGGCATCTGGTACCCGGCGCTGGCGACCGTGAAGCAGCGGGTCCCCGACCTCGTCGAGCTGGCGACGAACCAGGACTTCGAACAGACCGTCGCGTTCCCGACGGCGTTCGTCGCGGGCAACGACGTCGTCGCGAACCAGCCGGAGAAGGTGGCGCGCGTGCTGAAGGTCCTGCGCGAGGCGATCGCCTTCCGCGCCGCGAACCCGGACCAGGCAGTCGAGCTCACCGCGGACTTCTCCGCCCTCGACCCCGCCCAGGTGCAGGCCGACGCCCGGAACGTGCAGGTCCTGTCCCTCGACGAGCTCGACGGGCTGACCCGGGACGGGACGATCGGCAAGTGGCTCGCCGGCCTCGGTGACTACTTCGTCGGTGCGGGCAAGCTGCCGGCGGCGGTGGACCCGGCGCAGTACTACACCGGCGATCTCTTCCTCCGGGCCAGCGAATGAGCCGGCGGAACATCCTCTTCCTGATGACCGACCAGCACCGGGTGGACACGCTCGGGGCCTACGGCAACCCGCACGCGGCCACGCCGGTGCTCGACGGGCTCGCCCGCTCGGGCACCCGGTTCGACCGCTGGTACACGCCCACGGCGATCTGCACGCCCGCGCGCGCGAGCCTGCTCACGGGCCAGGCCCCGTTCCGGCACCAGGTGCTGGCGAACCACGAACGCAACGTCGGGTACCGCGAGGACCTGGCCGACGGCACGTTCACCTTCGTGGAGGCGCTGCGGGAACGCGGCTACCACACCGGCCTCGTGGGCAAGTGGCACGCGGGCACCGAACGCAACGCCGCCGACTTCGGCTTCGACGGCCCCGACCTCCCCGGCTGGCACAACCCCGTCGACAACGAGGACTACCTCGGCTACCTGCGCGAGCACGGGCTCCCGCCGTACCGGATCAGCGACCGGATCCGCGGCACGCTGCCCAACGGCGGGCCGGGCAACCTGCTGGCCGCCCGCCTCCACCAGCCGCTGGAGGCCACGTTCGAGCACTACCTCGCCACCCGCACGATCGAGCTGCTCGAACGCTACGCGGCCGCCGCCGACACCCCGTTCTTCCTGGAGCTCAGCTTCTTCGGGCCGCACCTCCCCTACATCGTGCCGGACTCCTACTTCGACATGTTCGACTCGGGACTGGTCGAGCTGCCGAAGTCGATCGCGGAGACGTTCGAGGGCAAGCCGCCGGTGCAGCGCAACTACAGCGCCCACTGGACGTTCGACACCATGCCGATCGAGGTGACGCGCAAGCTCATCGCGGTGTACTGGGGCTACGTGGCGCTGATCGACGAGCAGATCGGCCGGGTCCTGGCCGCGCTCGACCGGCTCGGGCTAGCCGACGACACCGCGGTGTTCTTCACCAGCGACCACGGGGAGTTCACCGGCTCGCACCGGCTGCACGACAAGGGCCCCGCGATGTACGAGGACATCTACCGCACACCCGGGATCGTGCGGATCCCCGGAGCGCCCCCGGGCCAGGTGCGCGACGAGTTCGTCAGCCTGCTGGACTGCACGGCGACGATCCTCGACCTCGCCGGCATCGACCCGGCACCGGCGGTCGACTCGCGCAGTCTCGTGCCGCTGGTCGAGGGCCACCAGGTGGAGTGGGATCCCGACATCGTCTGCGAGTTCCACGGGCACCACTTCCCGTACCCCCAGCGGATGCTGCGCGAGGACCGCTACAAGCTGGTGGTCAACCCGGACTCGACGAACGAGCTCTACGACCTCGCGAACGACCCGGACGAGCTGCTGAACGTCTACCGCCACCCGGAGATCGCGCCCGTCCGGACCCGGCTGATGCGGCGCCTCTACCGCCGGCTGCGCGACCGCGGCGACAACTTCTACCACTGGATGACCACGATGTACGACGTCGGGGACGTCGACCACGACCCGACCCAGTCCGGCCTCGACGAGACGACCTACCGGTCCGCCGGGGACGAGGTGCACGTCGCGTGACGCCGAGCGGCAGGCTCAGGGGAGCTTCCAGTCCACCGGCTCCCCGCCCAGCTCCTCGATCAGGGCGTTGGCGCGGCTGAAGGGGCGGGAGCCGAAGAAGCCGCGGTCGGCCGACATCGGGCTCGGGTGGGCCGACTCGATGCACGGCACGTCCTCGAGCAGCGGGGCGAGGTTGCGGGCGTCGCGGCCCCAGAGGATCGCGACGAGCGGCTCGCCGTCCCGGGCCACGAGGGCGCGGATGGCCTGCTCGGTGACCTTCTCCCAGCCCTTGTCCCGGTGCGATCCCGGATTGCCCGGCTCCACCGTGAGCACCCTGTTGAGCAGCAGCACGCCCTGCTCGGCCCACGGCGTCAGGTCGCCGGTGGACGGGGTGGGGTGGCCGAGGTCCGCGGAGTACTCGCGGAAGATGTTCGCGAGCGAGCGCGGCACGGGGCGGGTCTGCGGCGACACCGAGAACGACAGCCCGATCGCGTGCCCGGGCGTCGGGTACGGGTCCTGGCCCACGATCAGCACGCGCACCCCGTCGAACGGCTGCTGGAACGCGCGCAGCACGTTGGCGCCCGCCGGCAGGTAGCGGCGGCCCGCGGCGAGCTCGGCGCGCAGGAACGCCCCCATGTCGGCGATCACCGGGGCCACCGGGGCCAGCGCCTTGGCCCACCCGGCCTCGACGACCTCCTCGAGCGGTCGTGCCGGCATCAGGCGATCCTCCTCAGCTCCGCGCGGAACCTCTTGCCGCGCCGGATGTAGCTCTGCACCGCGTGGTCGAAGTACCCCTCGGGGACCTCGTGGCCCTCCCGGACCCGCGCCGGGACGCCGATCGCCATCCGCCGGTCCGGGATCTCCGTCTTCGGCGACACGACGGCGCCCGCCGCGACCACCGCACCGGCCCCGATGCGGGCGCCGTTCAGCACCACCGAACCGGACGAGATGAGGGCGCGGTCCCCGATCAGCGCGCCCTCGATGTGCACGTTGTGCCCGACGGTGACCTCGGCCCCGATGATCGTGGGCTCGTGCGGTGTGCAGTGGATGATCGACCCGTCCTGCACGCTGGTGCGGGCGCCCACCTCGATGCGCCCGTCGTCGCCCCGCAGCACCGCGGTGGGCCAGACCGACGCCTCCGCCCCGATCGTGACGGCGCCGATCACGACGGCGTCCGGGTGGACGTAGGCATCGGGATGGATGTCCGGTTCGACGTCACCGAGCGCGTAGAGGGGCACCCGCGGGAGCTTAGGACGACCCGTCCTCCGGCATCTTCCCGGCCAGCTCGTCGACGACCAGCAGCTCCGATCGCACGCTCCCGCCGCGGTACGCGGAACGCCCGAGCAGCTGCGCGATCACCGGCGCCGTGATCACCTGGAACAGCCCCACCAGCAGCAACGTGACCGCGCTCTCCATCTCGACCCGCAGGGCGGTGCCGGCGAGGATCAGCAGCAGGCCCAGCGTCTGGGGCTTGGTGGCGGCCTGCATGCGGCCCGGCAGGTCCGGGAGGCGCACGAGCCCGAGGGCCCCGAGCAGGCAGGACAGTGCGCCGACGAGCATCAGCACGGCGGAGGCGGCGTCGATCACCACGGGGTCGATGATCACCGGTGCCCCTTCCTGCGCTCCGCCAGCCGGGTGGCCGTGGCCGACCCCACGAACCCGAGGAGGGCGACGGCCGCGAGCAGCGGGATGTTGGACCCGTCGCGGTAGATCGCGACGTACACCGACGCCGCGGCCACGATGAGGATCACGAACACGTCGAGCGCGGCGATCCGGTCCAGCGTGTCCGGGCCGCGCAGCAGCCGGACGAGCGTGAGGGCCCCGGCCAGGCAGAGCATCGCCAGGACGACGACGAAGACGACGGTCATCGCGCCACCCCCTCCTCCAGCAGGCGCCTCGCGATCGACAGCTCCTGCGGGGTGCCCAGGGCCGCGAGGACGCGGCGTTGCATGTCCAGGGCCCGCCTCCGGGCCCGTTCCACCCCGGCGCCGTCACGGGGGCCCAGCGAGTAGACGTACCAGACGTCGTGGTCGTGGTCGATCTGCAGCGCCATCGTGCCCGGGGAGAGCGTGAGGGCGGTGGCCATGACCGTGACCACGAGATCCGAGGACGAGATCAGCGGGATCGCCATGATCGCCCCGCGGGCGCGGGGGCCGTACCGCAGCACCTGCCAGCCCACTTCGGCTCCGGACACGACGAGATCCCAGAGCAGGAACAGGACGAGCCCCGCGAGGCGCAGCGGGCGCACCGGCAGCCGGTCGGTGGCGGGCGGCAGCCGGAACAGCGCGATGACCAGCACCGCGACCAGCACACCGCCGACGATCGACGCCGGGGTGAAGGTGCCCCACAGCAGCACCCACACCAGCGCGAGCCACAGCGCGGACGGCAACCGGGCGGTCACGGCGGCCCCTCCCCCAGCACGGCGACGCGGTAGGGCTCGCGGTCGAGCAGGTCCACGCCGGCCCGCCCGGTCACGCCGGCCAGCGGGCCGGCGAAGGCGGCGATCGCGAGGCTCACCGCGATGAGCCCGGCCGTGGCGGCGTACATCGGTACGGACGTGCGTGCCGTGCCGACGAGCACCTCGTCGGTGGGGTCGACGTCGGGCACCGGGGCCACGGGCTCGCCCCAGAACACCCGCACCCACACGCGCACCAGCGCGTAGAGGGTGAGCAGGCTCGCGACGATCACGACGCCGGCGACGGCCTGTTCCGGGACGCCGCTGCCCGCCCCGGCCCGCAGCAGCGCGAGCTTCGCGACGAACCCGGCCGTCGGCGGCACCCCGGCGAGCGTCAGCGCGGGGACGGCGAACAGGATCGCCAGGCCCGGTGAGCTGCGCAGCAGACCGCCCATCCGGTCCAGCGCCACGGTGCCGGTGCGCCGGGTGATGAGCCCGCTCACGAGGAACAGGGTGGCGAGCACCGTGATGTGGTGGGCGGCGTAGAGCGCCGCGCCGGAGACCCCCGCCGCGTCGAAGACGGCCAGCCCGTAGAGCAGGAACCCGATGTGGCTGACCAGCAGGAACGACAGCAGCCGGTTGAGGTCGTTCTGCGCCAGCGCGCCCAGCACGCCCACGAGCATCGTGGCGACCGCCAGCACCAGCACGAGCGTCCACGGCTCCTCGCGCGGGAAGAGCAGCGTCTGCGTGCGCAGGAGCGCGTAGAAGCTGACCTTCGTGAGCAGGCCCGCGAAGAGCGCCGCCACCGGGCCGGGCGCGTTCGGGTAGCTGTCGGGCAGCCAGAAGTGCAGCGGGACGATCGCCGCCTTGATCCCGAAGACGACGAGCAGCATCATCCCCAGTACCGTCTGCAGCCCCGGGGGCAGCTCTCCCACCCGGCCGGCGAGGTCCGCGAGGTTCACGGTGCCGGTGGCGGCGTAGACCATCGCGACCGCCGTGAGGAAGAGCAGCGACGACAGCAGGCTGACCGTCACGTACGTCATGCCGGCCCGGATCCGGTTGGCGCCGGTGCGCCGGGTGATCAGCACGTAGGACGCGGTGAGCATCAGCTCGAACGCCACGAACAGCGTGAACAGGTCGCCGGTGAGGTACGCGAGCGAGACGCCCGCGCAGAGCATGAGGTACATCGGGTGGAACGTGGTGCTGGCGGTGGCGCGGCCGTAGTCGGCGATCCGCTGGTCGATCGCGTAGACGAGCACGGCGAGCGTGACCAGCGTGGACACGAGCAGGAGGAGCGCCGACAGGCGGTCGGCCACCAGCGCGATCCCGACGGGAGCGGGCCAGCCGCCGAGCTCGGCGACGATCGGGCCGTGCCGGTCGGCGGCCACCAGCAGCACGCAGGCGAGCGCCGCCACCGCCGCGAGCACCACGATCCCGACGACGCGCTGCAGCGTGGCCGACCGGCTTCCGACCACCGTGAGCGCCGCACCGAACATCGGCAGCAGCACGGGGAAGGGCAGGAGGATGTTCAGCATCGAGGATTCGCTCGCGAGCTCGGTCATTGCACCTCCCGCCTCGCCTCGGCCTCGACCTGGTCGTCGGTGCGCTCGGCGGCCGCGAGCGGATCCGCCTCGTCCTCCCCGCCGTCCTCCAGCGGCGCGGACGGTGTCTTCTGCCGCGCGATCCGGCGGTCCTCGACGTCGTCCTGCACCTCGTCGTGGCCGACCAGGACGTAGGAGCGGTAGCCGAGCGCGAGCAGGAACGTCGTGAGCGCGAACGTGATCACGATCGCGGTGAGGGCGAGCGCCTGGGGCAACGCGTCGGTGAACTCCTCCGACGGCACCGCGCCGAGGATCGGCGCCCGGCCCGGCGGCCCGCCGGCCAGCTGCAGGAGCAGGTTGGTGCCGTGCCCGAGCACGACGACCCCGATCAGCACCCGCATCAGCGAGCGCGACAGGAGCAGCGTGAAGCCGGTGCCGTAGAGCACGCCGACGGTGGCGGCCATCACGAGGTTCACGCTGTTCACCGGGGCTCCCCCGCATCCCGCATGTCGCGCTCGATCCCGGCGCCGAGCGAGCGCAGCAGGTCGAGCACGACACCGACGATCAGCAGGTACACACCGGTGTCGAGGAACACGCTCGTCTGGGTCTCGACGTGCCCGAGGAGCGGGACGTCGAGCGCGATCTTCGTGGTGGTGAGCACCGGCGCGCCGACGACGGTGGGGGCGAGCGCGGTGAGCAGGGCGACGGTGAGCCCGAGGCCGATGAGCGCCGGCGGGCGGATGCGCACGGCGGCGTCGCTGCCGCCCGCGATGTAGCGCAGCACGAACGCGAGGCCGGCGACCAACCCGGCCGCGAAGCCGCCGCCGGGCCCGTAGTGCCCGACGAGCAGCAGGTAGATCGAGAACACCAGCACTGTCGGGAACAGCGCGCGCGTGGTGATCTCCAGCAGGAGCGTGCGCTGGCGGTAGCCGCGGCAGTCGCCGGAGAGCATCCACGCCTGCCGGGGCCGGTCCCATTCCTCGAACGGCACCGGTTCCTGGTCCGGGTCGGTCATCCGAGCACGTCCTCCTCGTGCCGCGGCGTGCTCTGGCCGCTCTCCACCGGCGCCCGGCCCCGCCGCCGGTCGTAGCGCGTGGCCAGCACGAGGCTCGCGACGCCCGCTGCCGTGACGAACAGGACGCCGATCTCGCCGACGGTGTCCAGTGCCCTGAAGTCGACGAGGATCGCGCTGATCACGTTGGTGGCGCCGGCTTCGGGCGCGAGGCGGGCGAGCTCGGCGCTCGTGGTGGCCGGGGCGGTCCGCGCCGCGGAGAGCACCAGTGCGAAGACCGCGACGGCGAGCCCGGCGACGGCCCCCAGCAGCGACTTGGGTACGCGTACCCGCCGCGGCGGGCGCGTCTCGGTGAAGTGCGCGGGCAGCCTGCGCAGCACGAACACGAACGCGACGAGGGAGAGCGTCTCGACGAGGAACTGGGCGAGCGCGAGGTCCGGCGCCCCGTCGACGATGAACAGGCCACCGACGCCGTAGCCGATCACGCCGACGAGCAGCACGGCGGTGAACCGGCGCCGCGCCCGGGTGACGGCGAGCGCCGCGATCACCACCACGATCGCGAGCGGCACCTGGATCGCCTCGTGGTAGATCGGCACGGAGGCCGGCCACGCGCCCGCGAGCACCGTGGCCACCCCCGGGAGCAGCACGAACGCCACCAGGATGGTGGCGAGGTAGGCGGGCAGCGAGCCGACCTGCATCCGCCCGGTGACGCCGACGGCGACCCGGCCGATGCCCGCGATCGTCCTCTCGTACGCGCGCTGGGCGTCCAGCGGGCTGCGGCCGGCGAGCGGTGCGAGCCCGGCCCGCGCGGCGTGCACGGCGAGGCCGCCGGCCAGCGCGACCGCCGAGAACAGCAGGGGGAGGCCGAACCCGTGCCAGAGCGCGAGGTGGTAGCCCGGATCGCCCGGCAGCGCGGCGGCGTAGCTCGCCGCGTCGGCGTCGACGATCGGTGCGGCGATCCCGAGCACGGGCCCCGCGACCGCGCACAGCCACACCGGGACGGTCAGCGCGGGGCCGAGCCCGTGCACCTCCACGGCATCGCGGCCGGGCTTGCGGGCGAAGGCGCCCCACAGGAACCGCGCGCTGTAGGCGACGGTGAGCACCGAGCCGAGCAGCAGGCCGCCCGCGACCGTCCAGTTCGCGACCGTGCCGTGGAGGAACGCCTCGAACGCCGCCTCCTTGCCGACGAACCCGATCAGCGGCGGCAGGCCGGCCATCGAGGCGGCCGCGAGCGTCGCGGCGACCGCCAGGCCGGGCAGCGCGCGGCCGACGCCGGACAGCTCGCGCACGTCACGCGTGCCGGTGGCGTGGTCGACGGCGCCGACGGTGAGGAAGAGGGTGGCCTTGAACCCGCCGTGCGCGAGCAGCATCGCGATACCGGCCATCGCGGCCACCCGGCCACCCGCGCCGAAGAGCACCATCAGGAACCCGAGCTGGCTCACCGTGCCGAACGCGAGCAGCCGCTTGAGGTCGGTGGCGGAGAGCGCCCGCCAGCCGCCGACGAGCATGGTGGCCACACCGGCGACGAGCACCGGCACCGTCCACACCGCGAGGTCGGCGAACGCGGGCGAGAGCCGGGCCACCAGGTAGACGCCCGCCTTGACCATCGAGGCGGCATGCAGGTACGCGCTCACCGGGGTGGGCGCCACCATCGCGGCGGGCAGCCACGGGTGGAACGGCAGCTGTGCCGACTTCGTGAACGCCCCGAGCAGGATCAGCAGCAGCGCGGCGGTGACCGGTCCGCCGCGGGGCGGGTCGGCGAGGATCTCCGAGATCCGGTAGGTGCCCGCGGCCTCGCCCAGCAGCACGAAGCCGAGCAGCATCGCCAGCCCGCCGAACACCGTGACGAGCAGCGCCTGCACGGCGGCGCGGCGCTCCTCGCGGCGCTCGCCACCCTGCCCCACCAGCAGGAACGACGCGACCGACGTGAGCTCCCAGAACACGTACAGCGTGAGCAGGTCGTCGGCGAGGACGAGGCCGAGCATCGCGCCTGCGAACGCGAGGAGCAGCGCGGCGGAGCGGGGGGCCTCCGGCGAGCCACGCCCGAAGTAGCCGACGCTGTAGGCCAGGATGACCGCGCCGATGCCGGACACCAGCACGATCATCGCGAGCCCGAGCGCGTCGAGCCGGAAGGCCAGCTCCAGGCCGAGCGCGGGCGACCAGGCCGTGGTCTCGACCAGCCCGCCGGAGAGCGCGGGGCCCGCGTTCGCCAGTGCCCACAGCAGCGTGGCCGCCGGCAGCACGGCGGCCACCCCGAACGCCGCACGGGTGCTGCGCGCCGACACCAGAGGCAGCAGGCCCGCGACGACGAGGTGCGCGGTGACGAGCGCGAGCACGCGGGTCCTCCTCCCGGTGTGGACGGGCGAGAGCCCCCTGCGGCGAGGTACCCCGGAACGGCCCGAT
Source organism: Pseudonocardia adelaidensis (assembly GCF_039543345.1). Classification (NCBI taxonomy): domain Bacteria; kingdom Bacillati; phylum Actinomycetota; class Actinomycetes; order Pseudonocardiales; family Pseudonocardiaceae; genus Pseudonocardia; species Pseudonocardia adelaidensis. Next base: position 40,886 of record NZ_BAABJO010000031.1, read on the forward strand.
CATCGTTCCCCGACACCCGGAAACCCACCGGTGGGCGGCCGCGAAGCGGACAATCCGGGCCGAGGTCGCGGGCCCAGCCTACCGGCCGGTCTCCGCCGCAGCCGCATCCGCCGCGCGCCCGGCCCCCGTATCGCCCGGTCAGGCCTGCAGCAGGAAGCGGTCGAGCACCCGGGCGCCGAACTCCAGCCCGCTCACGGGAACCCGCTCGTCCACGGCGTGCGCCATCGCCCGGTGGTCGTAGCCGTCCCCGTCCGGGGCGGGCCCCAGCGGCGCGAAGCCGTAGCAGGGGATCCCGAGCGCGGAGAAGGCCTTGGCGTCGGTGCCACCGCCGAGGCAGTAGGGCACGACCACGGCGTGCGGGTCCTCCGCCCGGAGCGACTCGGCCATCGCCGTGAACCACGGGGAGTCGAACGGCGCCTGCACCGGGTCGCCCTGCGCCACGACCTCGTACCGGACCCGGGGACCGAGCAGGTCGGCCAGCGCGGCGGTCACCTCGGCCATGCCGCCGGGCAGCACCCGGGTGTCGACCATCGCCTCGGCCACCGGCGGGATCACGTTGACGGCGCTGCCCGCGGCCAGCACGGTGGGCGTCATCGTGGGACGCACCACCCCGGCCGCCAGCCGGCCCGCGTGGCCCAGGCGCGCGATCGTCGCCTCCACGCCGGCGTCGGAGTCCAGCTCCGCGGGCACGCCCAGCGCCTCCGCCGTGCGCAGCAGGTACTCGCGGACCGTCGGCGTGAGCCGGACCGGGAACCGGTGCGCCGCAACCCTGGCCAGCGCCTCGACCAGCGTGACGACGGCGTTGTCGCGGTTCGGCCGCGAGCCGTGCCCGCCCCGCCCGGTGGCGGTCAGCCGCAGGTGCAGGGTGCCCCGCTCGGCCGTGCCGACGGGGTAGAACCGCACCCCGTCCGCCGGGTGCGGGAACCCGCCGCCCTCGCCGATGGCCGCCACGCACCCGTCGAACAGCTCCCGGTGCTGCGCCACCAGCCACTCGGCGCCGTAGGCGCCCCCGGTCTCCTCGTCGGCGACGAACGCGAGCACCAGGTCGCGGCGGGGACGCACCCCGCGGGCGGCCCACGAGCGCACCACGGCCAGCACGCTCGCGCACGCGTCCTTCATGTCCACCGCCCCGCGACCCCACACGTAGCCGTCCCGCACGGCGCCCGAGAACGGCGGCACCGTCCAGCCGTCCGGGTCGGCGGGCACGACGTCCAGGTGCCCCTGCACCAGCAGCGCGCCGAGCCCCGGATCGCGGCCGGGGACGCGCGCCACCACGCTCGTGCGCCGTGGGGCCGGCTCCAGCAGCACCGGCTCGACACCCGCCTCGTCGGTGAGCACCCCGGCGACGAACTCGGCCGCCTCCCGCTCGCCGACCGCGTCGCCGCGGGCCCGGTTGGTGGTGTCGATGGCCACGAGCGCGGAGCAGAGCTCGGCGACGCCGTGCGCCGGGCCGGTCACCGGATCAGCCGTAGACACCCTGCACCGCCCCGGACGCGATGGCCGTCACGATCTTGAAGGCGCGCATCCCCTCGGTCATGTCCGGCGCGTCGAACCCGACCCGGCGCACGCCGACCTGCTCGACGGTCGGCACGACCGCCGCGGCATCGGCGAGGTGGGCCGCGTCGAACTCCACCTCGATCCGGTGCGGCGCGGGCCGCCGCGGGCCCCGGCCCGCGCGGCGCATGGCCGCGGTGGCCGCCTCCGTGATCAGCTCCGCGGTGCGGGCCGGGGGCAGGCAGATCGCCGCGTACCTGCTCACGCACCGCTTCACGGCCACCCGCTCCGCGTCGGGCGCGTACGCCGCCGCCTCACCGCACGCCCGGTCGTCCCCGGTGACGAGCAGCACCGGCACGCCGTGCTCGGCGGCGAGCGCGGCGTTCAGGCCGCCCTCGCCCGCCGGCTCGCCGTCCAGCCACACGCCGGTGATCGAGTTCGTCAGGTACGTGTGCGCCAGCACGCCTTGCTGCCCCGCGCCGGCGTGGTAGCCGAGGAACACCACCCCGTCCACGCCCGAGTCGATGCCCTGCATCATCGACAGCGGCTTGTGGCGCCCGGTCAGCATGCTGGCGCGCGGGTCGAGCTCCTCCAGCAGCAGGTTGCGCTGCGCGGAGTGGGCCTCGTTCACCAGCACCGCGGTGGCGCCGCCCGCGGACAGGCCGGCCACGCACGCGTTGACGTCGCCCGCGAACAGCCGCCGCATCCGCTGCCACGGCTCGGTGCCGGGCACGCAGTCGTCGGTCCAGGTGACGCCGGTGGCGCCCTCCATGTCGGCGGACACCAACACCTGCATGATCACCCAGGCTAGCCGCACGTGACCCATTGACGCCATGGCGTCACGATGATTCATTCCCCCCACCGCAACGGCGCATCTTCGGGGGGAAGCCATGCGATGGGTCTCGTTCCGCACCTGGGCGGGCCGCGCGGCCGCCGCGCTGCTCGCGGCGGCGCTCGCGGCCGGCGGCGCCGGCGTGGCACAGGCGGCTCCGGCTCCGGGCGGCACCACCCTCCGGGTCGCGATCACGCAGGACATCGACTCGCTCAACCCGTTCGTCGCGGTGTTCCTGTCCTCCACGCAGGTCATGCGCCTCACCTACGAGAACCTGACCATGGTGGGCCCGGACAACGCGGTGCAGCCGGGGCTCGCGGAGAGCTGGGAGGCCTCGCCCGACGGCCTCACCTGGACGTTCCGGATCCGCGACGCGCAGTGGTCGGACGGCACGCCGATCACGGCGCGGGACGTCGCGTTCACCTACACCCAGATCATGGCCAACCCGGCGGCCCAGGACGCGAACGGTTCGGCCGTCGCCAACTTCGCCTCGGTCACCGCGGTCGACGACCGCACCGCGCAGATCACCACGAAGCGGCCGCAGGCCTCGCTCCTCGCCACGGACGTCCCGATCGTGCCCGAGCACGTCTGGACCTCCCGGGTGGGGCAGATGGGCACCGCGACCGGCGCCGAGCAGCTCCCGGTGGTGGGCAGCGGGCCGTACGTCATCACCGGCTACCAGGAGGGCCAGTCGGTCACGCTCAGCGCGAACGACCGCTTCTGGCGCGGCCGCCCGCACGTCGACACGCTCCAGTTCGTCCGGTACGAGAACGCGGACGCCGCGGTGCAGGGCCTGCTCAAGGGCGACGTCGACCTGGTGCGCGACCTCACCCCGGCGCAGTTCGACTCGCTGGACGGCAACGCTGCGGTCGGCCGCAACGAGGGTCGCAACCGGCGCTACACCGAGCTGCTGCTCAACTGGTCGAACCCGAGCGGCGTGGACGGGAAGCCCTTCGGCGACGGCCACCCGGCCCTGCGCGACGTGCGGGTGCGCCAGGCGCTGCACCACGCCGTCGACGCCGCCGCGGTCGTGGACCGGGTCAAGCAGGGCTACTCGGAGCCCGGGCACGGGATCATCCCGCCCGTCTACCCGAAGTGGACGTTCACGCCGTCGGACGCCCAGCGGCGCGACCACGACCCGGAGAAGGCGAAGGCGCTGCTCGACGAGGCCGGCTACCGGCCCGGCCCGGACGGCGTGCGCGTCGGTCCCGACGGCAGGCCGCTCACCCTCCGGCTCATCGCCGGGAACCAGGTGCCCACCAACCCGCAGCTGCTGGAGTTCCTCGCCGGGTGGCTCAAGGAGGTCGGGGTCGGGGTCACCCCCCAGATCATGTCGTCCAACCAGATCGACGACGCCACCGTCGCGGGCACCTTCGACATCGCGGTGAGCGGCTGGAGCGTCAACCCGGACCCGGACGCCACGCTCGAGCAGCAGACCTGCGCCGTCAACGGGACGTCGCGGGCCGACTCCGGCTACTGCAACCCCGCCTACGACCAGCTCTACGCCGAGCAGCAGGCCGCGCTGGACGAGAACCAGCGACGCGACATCGTGCAGCGGATGCAGTCGATGCTCTACGACGACGTGCACGCGATCGTGCTGACCCACGACGCGATGCTGGAGGCCTACCGGGCCGACCGCTTCACCGGCTTCGTCCTCCAGCCCGAGGACGGCGGGGTGATCACCGGCCAGACCGGCTACTGGGGCTACTACGGCGCCACCCCGGTGGCCGCCGACCAGACGGCCGCGGACTCCGGCGGTGGCGCGGGAGGCGTCGTGGCCGGCGTGCTCGCCGCCGTCGTGGTGTTGGGGGGCGGGGCGTTCCTCGTGACGCGCAACCGCAGGCGCAGCCAGGACGAGCGCGAATGAGGCCGATCCCCACCCCGCCGGAGGCGCCGGGCACCGGTGAGGTCGGGCCGTGAGTGAGCTGCCCACCACGGCGGTGGCCGCCGACCTCGCCGAGCCGCCCCGCCGGGGCCGCGGCACGGCCGTGTTCGTGCTGCGCACGCTCGGCGGTGGGCTGATGAGCATCGGTCTGATCGTCGTGCTCGGGTTCCTCCTGTTCCGGGTGCTCCCCGGCGACCCGGTCACCACGATGACCCGCAATCGCCCCGGCAACCCCGAGCAGCTCGCCCGGCTACGCGCCGAGTTCGGGCTGGACCGGCCGCTGCCCGCGCAGTTCGTCGACTACCTCGCCGACCTGGCCCGCGGCGACCTCGGCACGTCCTACGTCTACAGCAGGCCGGTCACCGAGATCATCCTCGGTCGGCTGGGACCGACCGTGCTGCTCACCGGCTCCGCCCTGATCGTCTCGGTGGTGCTCGGGCTGTGGCTGGGCAGCCGGGCCGCGTGGCGGCACGGGAGCGTGTTCGACCGGCTGGCCACCGGAACGGCGCTCGTGCTGTGGTCGGTGCCCACGTTCTGGCTGGGGCTGCTCGCGCTCATGGTGTTCGCGGTGGGCCTCGACCTGTTCCCCACCGGCGGGATGACCTCCCCCGGCGGGGTCGACGGGTTCCTGCCCGCCGTCCTGGACGTCGCCCACCACCTCGTGCTGCCGTGCCTGACGATGGTGGCGGTCGTCTACGCCCAGTACCTCATGGTCATGCGCTCGTCGCTCCTGGAGGAGATGTCGGCCGACTACCTCACCACCGCCAGGGCGAAGGGCCTGCGCGAGGACCTGGTGCGCCGCAGGCACGCGGTGCCCAACGCACTGCTGCCCACGGTCACGATCATCTTCCTGCACGTCGGGCTCGTGGTGGCAGGCGCGGTCACCGTCGAGACGGTGTTCTCATGGCCGGGGCTGGGCCTGCTGACCTACCAGGCCCTCGCGGTGCCGGACATCCCGCTGCTGCAGGGCACGCTGATCGTGCTGTCGGTGGCGGTCGTGCTCATGAACGTGCTCGCAGACCTCGGCTACCGGCTGCTCGACCCGCGGGTGCGGGCGTCGTGACGGCCGCGGTGGTCCGGCGGCGCAGGCGCGCCGCCGCCGCTCGCGCCGCGCGCGCATACCTGGCCCAGCCGCCCGGGGTGGCGGGCGCGGTCCTGCTGCTGGTGGTGCTGCTCCTGGCGCTCGCCGCGCCGCTGGTCGTGCCGCCCGATCAGCTGTCGGTCGTGGCCGCGACCGGCGGGGTGCTGGACCCGCCCAGTCTCGAACCATCCAGCACCGCGTTCCCGCTGGGCACCGACGAGAACGGCCTGTCGGTGCTCGCCCTCACTCTGACCGGGACGCGGATCTCGCTGCTGGTCGGGGTCGCCGCCACCGTGCTCTCGGTGGTGATCGGCACGGTGGTCGGGATGGCCGCTGCGCACTTCGGCGGCTGGCTGTCGGCGGTGCTGCTGCGGCTCACCGACTTCTTCCTGGTGCTGCCCTCGCTGGTGCTCGCGATCGTGCTGTCGACCGTGCTGGAACGCGGTGTGCTGACGATCATCGTGGCGATCGGCGTGACGGCGTGGCCGTCCACCGCGCGCCTGGTGCGCGCCCAGACGCTCACCATCGAGGCGCGGCCGTTCATCGAGCGCGCGCAGGTCCTCGGCGGCGGGCACCTGCACGTGCTGGGCAGGCACGTGCTCCCCGCGGTGCTGCCGCTGGTGCTGGCCAGCACCACCTTGGCCGTCGGCAGCGCGATCGTGGCCGAGTCGACGCTGGCGTTCCTCGGCCTCGGCGACCCCACCACGGTGTCCTGGGGCGGGATGCTGAAGTCGGCGCTCGACTCCGGGGCCATCACCGCGGGCGCCTGGTGGTACGTGCTGCCGCCGGGGCTCGCGATCGTGCTCGTCGTGCTGGGCTTCACACTGGTCGGCCGCGCGCTCGAGGTCGTCGCGAACCCGGCGCTGGCGGCGCGCCGATGAGCCCGCCGCTGCTGGAGTACCGCGGCCTCACCGTCTCCTACCGCACCGCCCGCGGCGTCGAACCCGCCGTGCGCGGCGTGTCGCTCGCGCTCGACGCGGGAGAGACGCTCGGGCTGGCAGGCGAGTCCGGGTGCGGCAAGTCCACGCTCGCGCTCGCCGCCCTGCGGCTGCTGCCCCGCACGGCGGAGATCGGAGGGCAGGTCCTCGTGCGCGGCACCGACGTCGGCGCGCTGTCCTGGGGCAAGCTGCGCGCGCTGCGGTGGGCCGACGCCGCGATCGTGTTCCAGGGCGCGATGCACTCGCTCAACCCCGTGCAGCGGATCGCGGCGCAGATCGCCGAGCCGATCCGGCTGCACGAGCCGGACGCCACCGACGTCGACGAGCGGGTGGCGGACCTGCTCGAACAGGTGGAGCTGCCGGCCGCGCGAGCATCGGCGTACCCGCACGAGCTGTCGGGGGGCCAACGGCAGCGGGTGATGATCGCGATGGCCCTCGCGTGCGCACCCGACCTGGTGATCGCCGATGAACCGACGACGGCGCTCGACGTCGTCGTCCAGAAGCAGGTGCTCGACCGGCTGGGCACGCTGGTCGCCGAGCGGGGCATCGGGCTGCTGCTGATCAGCCACGACCTGTCGGTGCTCGCGGCGGCGTGCGAGCGCGTCGCGGTGATGCAGGACGGCGTCGTGGTCGAGTCCGGGCCGTCGGTGCGGCTGCTGCGCCACCCGACCCACCCGCACGCGCGGGCACTCGCCGCGGCCTTCCCGACCGTCGGCGACCCGGCGTCGCGGACGGTGGAACCGGGCCGGCCGGACGACGCCCCCGTGCTGGCCGCGGAGCGGCTCACCGTCGACTTCCCGCTGCGCGGGGGCGGCACCCTGCGGGCCGTCGACGACGTGTCGATCGAGCTGCGACCGCGGGAGATCGTCGCGCTCGTCGGGCAGTCGGGGTCGGGCAAGACCACGCTCGCCCGGTGCCTGCTGGGCCTGCAGCGGCCCACGGCGGGCGAGGTGCGCTACGACGGGCGGCCGCTGCCCCGTTCCGGGCGGGGCCTGCGCGGGTACCGCCGGCACGTGCAGCTGGTGCTGCAGGACCCGACCGGCGCACTGAACCCGCGGCACAGCGTGCACGAGGCGGTGGCCGAGGGGCTGCGGGTGCACCGGCTGCCCGGCGACGAGCGCGAGCTGGTGGACGCCGCGCTGGAGCAGGCGGAGCTGCGACCGCCCGAGCGCTTCCGCGGCGCGCTGCCGGGCGAGCTGTCCGGCGGGCAGCGGCAGCGGGTGGTGATCGCGGGCGCGCTGGCGTTGCGGCCGCGGTTCCTCGTGGCCGACGAGCCGGTGGCCTCGCTGGACGCGTCGGTGCGCGGCGAGATCCTCGCGCTGCTGCTGCGGCTGCGTTCGGACCCGGGCGTCGGCGCCCTGGTGATCACCCACGACCTCGGGCTGGCGTGGACCATCGCCGACCGGGTGGTGGTGCTGCACCAGGGACGGATCGTGGAGGCCGGCCCCACCGAGCAGGTACTGCTCGCACCGGAGCACGAGTACACGAAGCTGCTGCTCGCGGCGCTCCCGGCGAGCCCGGTGCGCGGTTGACGGCGACCCCTAGCCGGCCGGTGTCCCTCGCGAGAAGACGGGTGCGGAGGCTCACAGCCACTTCCTGGAACGATCCAGAAGCCCAAGGCGATGTACCTGGTGCAACCGCAAACAACAAGCCTCGGAGGAGGACGGCATGACCACGATGCGCTTCACCAGCACCGTCCGCCGGGCCCTGCGTGCCCTCGACACGTGGACCCTGGACGTGTTCAACCCGCGCTACCCGGCGCGCTGACACCACCCCCGCCGGGGCGGGGCGCTACCCGCGCTCCCCCGGCGGGACCAGCGGCCGCACCCGCACCCACACGACGAACAGCACCGCGACCACGATCATCCCGAGGCCCGACCACAGGTTGAGGTCGATACCGCCGGCCTTCGCGAGCTCGGCCTCGTCCTCGAAGAACAGGCCCATCACCGTCAGGATGATCCCGTAGACGCCGAACAGCACCGCGATGACGGTGCGCAGGTCGAACAGCTGCGACGCGGCACTCTCCGAGATGGCGTGGTGCGCGTGTTCGTGTTCCGCCACGATGGCCCCCTATCCGGTCACGCGAAGATCAGGTACAGGACGAGCGTGAGCGCGAGCACCAGCCCGCCCATCACCGCGGGGGACTGCCACCACGCGCCCTCTTCCTCGTGCATCGCGGCCGGCACCTCCTCGACCGCCGCATGGCGCCTCGGCGCCGCCGCCACCCCGGCCGGGACCTCCTCGCCCGCCGCGGACGGCGCAACCCGGGTCCTGCCACGGCCCTCGCGCGGCGTCAGCGCCCACACCAGCCCCACCAGCTCCGAGTCCGGCTTCGACGTCGTGAACGCCGTGACCACCGCCGCGACCGCGATGCCGACCACGAACGCGGCGCTGGCCCCCATGAACGACCCCGCCTGCGACGACACCGGGATCGTCCCGCCCCGCACCAGCGCGTCGACGATCACCGCCGCGATCGTGCCGGAGATCAGCCCGGTCCAGCCGGCCGTCCCGGTCATCCGTTTCCAGAACAGCCCCAGGATGAAGATCGCGAACAGCGGGGCGTTGAAGAAGCTGAACAGCGCCTGGATGTAGTCCATCAGGTTCGCGAAGCTCCCCGCGATGAACGCCGTCCCGATCGCCAGCACGCAGCCGACCACCGTGACCGTTCGCCCCACCCGCAGGTAGTACTCATCCGGCCGGCCGGGCCGGATCCAGTCCTGCCACAGGTCGTAGGTGAACACGGTGTTGAGCGAGCTGACGTTGGCCGCCATACCGGCCATGAAGGAGGCCAGCAGCCCGGCCAGCGCGACGCCGAGGATCCCGTTCGGCAGCACCTCCTTCATCAGCAGCGACAGCGCGTTGTTGTAGGTGACGTCGGTCGCGCCGCCCTGCTTGAGCGTGGTCAGCTGCGGCACCAGCACCCCGGCGATCATCCCGGGGATCACGATGACGAGCGGGATCAGCGCCTTCGGGTACGCCGCGATGATCGGCGTGCGCCGGGCGGCCGACATGTTGCGGGCCGAGAGCGCGCGCTGCACCTCGGCGAAGTTGGTGGTCCAGTAGCCGAACGAGAGCACGAACCCGAGCCCGAAGACGATGCCGATCACCGAGAGGGTCGGGCTGGCGATCTCGGTGAGGGTGGTGCCCGGCCACGACGACACCTGCTCCGGCCCCGGCGGGAGACCGACCACCCGCGCCTGCAGCCCGTCCCAGCCGCCGACCCGCGCCAACCCGGCGACGGTGAGCGGGATCAGGAGGGCGAGGATGACGAAGAACTGCAGGACCTCGTTGTAGATCGCCGCGTTCAACCCGCCGAGGAACGTGTAGCTCAGCACGACGAGTGCGGCCACCGGGATCGCGACCGCCAGCGACCAGCCCAGCAGCGCCTCGAGGATCAGGCCGAGCGCGTAGAGGTTCACGCCGGCGATGAGCACTGCCGCCAGCGCGAACGTGATGCCGTTGACCCGCTGCGTCGTCGCGTTGAACCGCATCAGGAGGAACTCGGGGACGCTGCGCGCCTTGCTGCCGTAGTAGAACGGCATCATCACGATGCCGAGGAACACCATCGCCGGAATGGCGCCGATCCAGTAGTAGTGGAACGTGGCCACGCCGTACTGGACGCCGTTGGCCATCATGCCGATCAGCTCGATCGCGCCCAGGTTCGCGGAGATGAACGCCAGGCCCGTGACCCACGCCGGCAGCGCCCGCCCGGACAGCAGGAAGTCCAGGCTGGACGCGATCGACCGGCGGGCCATCACGCCGATGCCCAGCACGAGCACGAAGTAGAAGACGACGAACACGTAGTCGATGAACGTCGTGTTCAGTCGCAGGTCCGCTTGTGCGAGCACCAGACTTCCAGTTCCCACCACGTCCCCCTCTCTCGCTCCGGCCGCCACCCCCGCGGATGGGGATGATTCGCCGCTCCGCGCGATCGCGCCACCCGAAGCGCCGTCACGTCCGGGGTATCCCGCTCATGGACGAACGGGAACGGGCGCCGGGTGCCCTGCGACCGGGAGGGCCTTGGCGAAGTAGCGGCTCGCGGGCGAGTCGGCGTACGCGCCGAAGGCGGGCATCGGACCGTAGCCTGCGCCGGTGTAGAGCCCGATCGCCTCCGGCTGCGCCGTGCCCGTCTCGAGCACGATGCGGCGCAGCCCGGCGGCGTGCGCGGTGCGCTCCAGCTCGGCCAGCACGGCGCGGGCGTACCCCTTCCCGCGGTGCGACGCGGCCACGTACATCCGCTTGACCTCGGCGTCGCCGTCGCGCAGCGCGGCGCCCTGCGCGGCACGCCGCTCCCGCCAGCCGCCGCACGCCACCGGCTCGCCGTCCGCGTACCCGACGACGAAGAACCCGCCCGGCGCGTCGAACTCGCGCGGGTCGACCTCGGTGGCGTCCTCGCCGCCGTACCGCTCGCGGTAGACCTGCTGGAGCTCGGCGATCAGGCGCAGCGCGTCGGGGTGGTCGAAGGGAGTGGGGCGCAGCTCGAGCACGATCCGAGGGTACGGATCACCCGGCCGCGGGCAGCTCCACCGGCTCCCGTACCCGCCCGGTCCACGCCACGACGGCGAGGCTGACCCCGGCGAGCACGGCCACCCCGACCAGGAGGACCGGGTAGCCCGCCACCCCGCTGAGCGCCGCCAGGGCCACCGGCAGGACGAACCCGACGTACGTCACCGCGTAGTAGACGGCGGTGAGGCCGCCGAGCTGGGCGGGTTCCGCCATCCGCTGCACCTCGAGCAGGCCCGCGACCAGCATCAGCCCGTAGGCCGCGCCGATCACCGCGGACGCCGGGACGGCGAGCACCGGCGACCCGAGCGCGGCCGCGCAGGCGGCGACCAGCAGCCCCGCGACCAGTGCGGCGAGCCCGAGCCGCGAGCCCGTCACCGGGGAGAGCCGCCGGGCCCACGACTGCACGACGACGCCGACGCCGAGCGTGACGGTGGTGAGCAGCGTGGCGTAGACGAGCCCGAACCCGGCCAGGCGCGAGCCGAGCGCGGCGGGCTGCACGGCGAACGACAGCGCCGGCGCCCCGAACGCCCACGGCGCCATCGGCGCGACGACCCGGCGGAACCGCCGGGGCAGGTGCACCCGCAGGCCGGACCGGAACGCGCCGGCAGGCCGGGTCTCGGGCACGCCCACGACCGCGGCGACGACGGCGAGCGTCAACACGACGTGCACCAGGTAGGGCAGCTCCATCGGCAGCGGCGCCCACTGCGCGAGCAGCCCGGCCACCAGCGGGCCGGCGCCGAACCCCGCCGACAGGGCGATGGCCGCCCGGCGCGCGCCCGCGCCTGCGTCCGCATCCGGGTCCCACGGCGCCTGCGAGAGCTCCTTCACCCACGAGGTGCCCACCGCCATCGCGATCCCGGTGACCACCCCGAACGCGAACCGGCCGGTGTAGAGGGCGGGCTCCGACACCGCGGGGACCCCGCCGAGCGCGAGAACGCCGCTCGCCGGCACCGACACCACGAGCGCCGGCAGCAGCAGCCGACGCCGCCCCCACCGGTCGGAGGCGGGGCCGCCCAGCAGCAGCCCCGGTACGAGCCCGGCGGCGTAGACGCCGAAGAACGCCGCGACCGTGACGGCCGAGTAGTGCGCCTGCTCCCGGTACATCACCATCAGGGAGCTGAACTGGTTGGCCCCGTAGCCGATGGCGAAGAGCGCCGCCGCCGCCCGGGTGTGGGGCCTCACACGCCGGCACCCGCCTTGGCCGTGCGGCGCCACGTCGTCAGCACGCGCTCGGTGTAGCCGTTCGGCTCGGTCCGGCCGGTGAAGACCAGTTCCAGGGCCGCCTGGAAGGACGGGCTCGCGTCGAGGTCCTTCGCCATCGGCGCGTACCCCGGCTCGCGGGCGTTCTGCTCGTCGACGAGCGCGGCCATCCGCGCGAACGTCTCGCGCACGGTCGCCTCGTCGACCAGCCCGTGGTGCAGCCAGTTCGCGATGAGCTGGCTGGAGATCCGCAGGGTGGCGCGGTCCTCCATCAGGCCGACGCCCTCGAGGTCGGGCACCGTGGAACAGCCGATGCCCAGGCCCACCCAGCGCACCACGTAGCCGAGGATCGACTGGGCGTTGGTCTCCAGCTCGTGCCGCTTCTCGTCGTCGGTGAGCTCGGTGGTGAGCAGCGGCACCTCCAGCAGCTGCCGGCGGTCGGTCTCGCGGCCGGCGAGCTCGCGCTGGCGCGCCGCCACGTCGATCCGCAGGTAGTGCAGCGCGTGCAAGGTGGCGGCGGTGGGCGAGGGCACCCACGCGGTGTTGGCGCCCGCGTCCGGGTGCGCGCCCTTGGTGGCGAGCAGCTCGGCCATCGCGGCGGGCTTGGCGAACATGCCCTTGCCGACCTGCGCCTGCCCGACGAACCCGGCGCGCAGCGCCACGTCCACGTTGCGGTCCTCGTAGCCCAGGAGCCACGGGGTGGACTTCATGTCGTTCTTGCGCACAACCGGGCCGGCGTGGAAGTCGGAGTGGATCTCGTCACCGGTGCGGTCGAGGAAGCCGGTGTTCACGAACATCACCCGGTCCTGCGCCCGCGCGATGCACGCGTCGAGGGTGAGCGACGTGCGCTTCTCCTCGTCCATGATCCCGATCTTGAGGGTGGCGGGCTCGAGCCCGAGCGCCTCCTCGACCGCGGCGAACAGCTCGACGGTGAGCGCCACCTCGTCCGGCCCGTGCTGCTTGGGCTTGACGATGTAGACGCTGCCCGCCCGCGAGTTCGAGTACCGGCCGAGCCCGCGCAGGTCGTGCAGGGCGGCGACGGCGGAGACGAGCGCGTCGAGGATGCCCTCGGCGACCGGCTGCGCAGCGTCGATGGCCGCTCCGCCTGCGCTCCGCGGCGCGACGCGCACGGCGTCGGTGAACATGTGGTGGCCGCAGTTGCGCACGAGCAGCAGCGCGCGGCCAGGGAGGGTGAGCGTCGAGCCGTCCGGCGCGGTGTAGCTGCGGTCGCCGTTGACCCGCCGCTCGATCGTCTCGCCGCCCTTCTCGAACGTCGAGGAGAGCTCGCCCGTCATCAGCCCGAGCCAGGTGCGGTACGCGAGCGCCTTGTCCTCGCCGTCGACGGTGGCGACCGAGTCCTCGAGGTCGACGATCGTGGTGATCGCCGCCTCCACCGCGACATCGGCGACGTCGGCGTGGTGCTGGCGCCCGACCTGGTGCTCGGGGTCGATCGTGAGCTCGACGTGCAGGTTGTGGCGGCGCAGCAGGATCGCCGCCACGGCGCCCGCGGACCCGCCGCCGCCGTCGGAGCCGCTGCGGTGGCCGGCGAACTGCGCCGGATCGGCGAGGCCGCTCTCCCCGGTGCCGGTCGCGACGACGAGCCGCCCGTTCTCCACCCGGTACGCGGTGGCGTCGGCGTGGCTGCCCTGGGTCAGGGGGAAGAACTCGTCGAGCAGCCGGTCGGCCTCCGCGATGACCTGCGCACCGCGCTTCTCGTCGTAGCCGCGGGCGAGCTCGTGGTCGAGCGGGAGGGCGTCGGTGCCGTAGAGCGCGTCGTAGAGCGAGCCCCAGCGGGCGTTGGCCGCGTTCAGGGCGTAGCGGGGCACGGTGGCGGGCACCACGAGCTGCGGTCCCGCGATCTCGGCGATCTCCGGGTCGACCCGGTCCACCTGCACCTTCGGTGAGGCCGGCGGCACCAGGTATCCGATCTCGGTGAGGAACGCCTCGTAGGCCGCGGGGTCTCCTCCGCCGTTCTCCCGGTGCCAGGCGTCGAGCTGGGCCTGCAGCTCGTCACGCCGCTGCAACAGCTGCTTGATCCGCCCGTCGAACCGGTTGTGCAGCGCGGTCAGGGTGGACCAGAACCACTCCGGCTCCAGGTCGAGGCCCGTCAGCAGCTCGTCGTCCACGAAGGCCCGCAGCGCGGGGTCGATCTGCAGTGGTGCACTCATGTCTCACCCTCCGGTCAGCAGCCAGCGCACGGCGGGTACCCGCCCGGCAGCTTTTTTACCAGACGGACTTGAACTTCCGCATCGCGGAAGCGAGACTCACCGCGTGACGACGGCTGTGGGCACGGGATCCACCGACGCGGGACCGACGGCCCCCGTCAGCGCCAATCCCACGACGACGGCGGCCACGAGCACGAGGGCCATCTGCAGCTTCCGGCGGGGACCCACAGCGTCGACCTCCCGAACGATCTGTCGTTGGTTGGCGGCCGGTCCGGGCACGAGGACCGGGCGATCCGGGGATCGCGGTCGTAGTCTCCATGGCAGTCGACAACCCGCGACGAAGGGGGCCCCTCGATGAGTATCGGCAGCGGGGTCGAGCAGGCGTTCGAGCGGGCGCTCGCCCCGGAGGACGTGATCAGTGACCCGGTCCGGTGTCGCTCGTACGAGTGCGACGGGCTCACCGGGTACCGGGTCGTCCCGCAGCTGGTGCTGCTCCCGCGGAGCGCGGAGCAGGTGGCCGCCGCGGTGCGGGTGTGCGCCGAGCACGGCGTGCCGTTCGTCGCGCGCGGGGCGGGCACGGGCCTGTCCGGCGGCGCGCTCCCGGTGGCCGACGGCGTGGTGATCAGCCTGGCCCGGCTCAAGCGGGTGCTGGAGGTCGACCCGGTCGACCGGCGCGCGGTCGTCGAGCCGGGCGTCACCAACCTGGAGATCACCGCGGCCGCGGCCCCGCACGGGCTGTACTACGCCCCCGACCCGTCCAGCCAGCAGGTCTGCACGATCGGCGGCAACGTCGCGGAGAACTCCGGCGGCGCCCACTGCCTCAAGTACGGCTTCACCACCAACCACGTGCTGTCCTGCGAGGTCGTCCTGCCCGACGGTTCGCTGGTGACGCTGGGCTCCGACACCGGTGAGCAGGCCGGCCCGGACCTGCGCGGCGCGTTCCTCGGCTCCGAGGGCACGCTCGGCATCACCACCAAGATCACGGTGCGGCTGCTGCGCACCCCGGAGTCGGTGCGCACGCTGCTCGCCGACTTCCCGTCCATCGCGGCGGCGGGCGACGTGGTCTCCGACATCGTCGCCGCCGGCATCGTCCCGGCGGCCGTCGAGATGATGGACACGCTCGCCATCGAGGCCGCCGAGGAGGCGGTGCACGCCGGCTACACCGTCGGCGTGCCGGCGGCGCTCGTCGTCGAGCTGGACGGGCCGGCCGAGGAGTGCGACGCGCAGTTCGAACAGGTCAAGGAGATCTGCGACCGGCACGGCTGCACCCGGCTCCACATCGCGGGCTCGCCGGAGGAGCGAGCGGCGATCTGGCGGGGCCGCAAGGCGGCGTTCGCCGCGGTCGGGCGCATCTCCCCCGACTACTTCGTGCAGGACGGCGTCGTGCCGCGCACCCGGCTTGCCGAGGTCCTCGACCGCATCGCCGGGATGGGCGCCGACGCCGGGCTGCGGGTCGCCAACGTCTTCCACGCGGGCGACGGCAACCTGCACCCGCTGGTGCTCTACAGCGCCGCGGCGGGCGAGACCGAGCGCGCCGAGGAGCTGTCGGGGCGGATCGCGGAGCTCTGCGTGGAGCTGGGCGGGTCCCTGTCCGGCGAGCACGGGATCGGCACCGACAAGGCGTGCTCCATGCCGAAGATGTTCGGGGAGGACGACCTCGCCGTCATGGCCCGCCTGCGGAAGGCCTTCGACCCGGACGGGCTGTGCAACCCCGGCAAGGTACTGCCCACGCCCCGCCTGTGCGGCGAGCGCCCCGGCAGGTACCGGCCCCACCCCCTGGAGGAAGCGGGAGTGATCGAGCGGCTGTGAGCACCACGACGACCACACTCCGCCCGAGCGACCTGCGGTCGCTGCGGGATGCCGTGCTCGACACCGCGGGCACGATCGGGATCGCCGGAGCCGGCACCGCCGCGGGCTGGGCCGGCCGGCTCGGCCCGGTCGACGCGGTACTCGACACCACCGGCCTCACCGGCGTGATCACCCACAACCCCGGGGACATGACCGTCTCGGTCCGCGCAGGCACCCCGCTGCGCGCCCTCCAGGACGAGCTCGCGCCGCACGGCCAGCACGTCTCGTTCGACGCCGCGCGCGTCGCGGACGGCGCCACCGTCGGCGGGCTCGTCGCCACGGCCGACGCCGGCCCCGGCGCGCTGGTGTTCGGTTCGATGCGCGACCTCGTCATCGGCGTCACGCTGGTGCTCGCCGACGGCACCGTGGCCCGCAGCGGCGGGCACGTCATCAAGAACGTCGCCGGCTACGACCTGGCCAAGCTGATGCACGGTTCCTACGGCACCCTCGGCGTGCTCGCCGAGGTGGTGCTGCGGCTGCACCCCGTGCCCGAGCGCGCCGCCACCCTGGCGATCCACTGCTCCCTCGACGAGGCCGCCGAGCACGCCGCCACCGTCCTCGGCAGTCCCTACGAGCCCGCGGCCATGGAGTGGACCTCCGACGGCGTGCTGCTGATCCGCCTGGAAGGCACCGAGGAGGCCCTGGACGCGAGGCTGCAACGCCTCCGCACCGCCCTGGGCACCGGCGAGCTCCTGGACCTCCCGTCCCCTTCCGACGAAGGTGCCGTTCGCCAGGCGGATCCCGATCCCTGGGAGCGGCACGCCTCCCTCGTGCGGGGCACCTCCTCGCACGCCTCGCTGCGCATCGGCGTGCGGCCATCGCGATTGCCGGGCGTCCTCGCGGACCTGCCCACCTCGGCCGTCACGGCCGGGCTGGGCACGGGCGTCGCGACCGTCACGCTGCCCCCGGAGGCCGTCGCGGAGGCGCACGCGCGCGTGCACGCCGTGGGTGGCACCTCCGTCCTCCGTTCCCGCCCCGCCGCGGCCGACGTCCCGGCGTGGGGGCCGACCCCGTCCGCGATCACCGTGCTGCGCGCCGTCAAGGCCGAGCTCGACCCGCAGGGTCGCCTCGGCCCGGGCCGTTTCGACCCTTGGATGTGACATGACCACACCAGCCGGTTCCGCCGACACCAACCTCCCCCAGACCGGTCCGAGCGCGTTCGACGACCGCCGCCCGCCGGAGCGCGACCTGCTCGACGACTGCGTGCACTGCGGCTTCTGCCTGCCGACCTGCCCCACCTACCAGCTGTGGGGCGAGGAGATGGACTCCCCGCGCGGGCGCATCTACCTCATGGACCTCGCCGAGAAGGGCGAGATCGGCCTGCAGGGCCCGTTCACCGAGCACATCGACCGCTGCCTGGGCTGCATGGCGTGCGTCACGGCGTGCCCGTCGGGCGTGCAGTACGACCGGCTGCTGGAGTCGGTGCGCCCGCAGATCGAGCGCAACGTGCCCCGGGAGCGCTCCGACGCGTGGTTCCGCAACGCGATCTTCGCGCTCTTCCCCTACAAGCGGCGGCTGCGGGCCGCCGCCGTGCCGGGGGCGCTCTACCAGTGGCTGCGCGAGATCCCGGCCGTCGCGAAGCTCGTGGGGAAGCTCCCCGGGCGGCTCGGTGCGATGGAGTCGCTG
This sequence comes from Pseudonocardia adelaidensis, assembly GCF_039543345.1. Classification (NCBI taxonomy): domain Bacteria; kingdom Bacillati; phylum Actinomycetota; class Actinomycetes; order Pseudonocardiales; family Pseudonocardiaceae; genus Pseudonocardia; species Pseudonocardia adelaidensis. Next base: position 58,461 of record NZ_BAABJO010000031.1, read on the forward strand.
CTGCCGCCGGTGTCGGTGCGCGAGGCGTTCGCCCGGCTCCCCGTCCACACCCCCGCCGTCGGCGAGCGCCGGGCGCGGGTGGCGCTGCTGTCGGGCTGCGTGCAGGACGTGTTCTTCCACCGGGTCAACACCGCCACCGTGCGCGTGCTGGCCGCCGAGGGCTGCGACGTCCTGGTGCCGCGCGAGCAGCAGTGCTGCGGCGCGCTCGAGCTGCACGCCGGCCGCGAGGACAGCGCGCTGGCCAGGGCGAAGCGCGAGATCGCGGTCTACGAGAAGCTGGACGTGGACCACGTCGTCACCAACGTCGCAGGCTGCGGCTCGTCCATGAAGGAGTACGGCCACCTGCTCGCCGACGACCCCGAGTGGGCCGAGCGCGCGAAGGCGTTCAGCGCCCGGGTGCGTGACGTGCACGAGGTGCTCGCCGACCTCGGCCCGCGCGCGCCGAGACACCCGTTCCGCGGCCGGGTGGCCTACCACGACGCCTGCCACCTCGGGCATGCCCAGCAGGTGCGCACCCAGCCGCGCGAGGTGCTGCGCTCGATCCCGGACCTGGAGCTGGTCGACCTGCCCGAGGCCGCGCTGTGCTGCGGCTCGGCCGGCATCTACAACATGATCATGCCGGACGCCGCGTCCGAGCTCGGCGCCCGCAAGGCCGCGAACGTCCGGTCGGTGGAGCCGGACGTGGTGGTCACCGCCAATCCGGGCTGCCTGCTGCAGATCGGCAAGCACCTCGGGCGCGACCTGCCCCTCCTGCATCCGGTGCAGCTGCTCGACGCCTCGATCCGCGGGGTGCCGGTGCCGCGGAGCTAGGAGTTCCGGACTCGGTGGCGACCCCGTCTCCGACCCCACCAGGGCCGTCGGCGATCGTCTGATGCGTTCCGCTGAACGCACTCGGGGCTGTCCACAGCCTCGAGGTCGACCGGCCACCGCACCCACCGGGCGGATTCTTGCCGGTCGGCGGCCCGTCCCGCTGCCTGCGCGGCAACGGCGCGCACCCCGCCAGGTGCACGGTGTCCGATCCGTTCACGACCAGGCAGGCGGGCGCCACGCAGGATCGAACGCATCCACCCGGAGGTGTCCAATGAAGATCGGAATGGGGTTGCCGGCTGCCGTGCCCGAAGCGGACGTCACCGTGCTCGGCGAGTGGGCCGCGACCGCGGAGCAGCTCGGCTTCTGCTCGCTCGGCGTGATCGACCGGCTCGTCTACGACAACCTGGACCCGCTCGTCGCGCTCGCGGCCGCCGCGGCCCGCACCGAGCGCGTGGAGCTGCTCACCACCGTCCTGAACGTCCCGTACCGGCAGAACGCCGTGCTGCTCGCCAAGCAGCTCGCCTCCGTCGACCGGCTGTCCGGCGGGCGCCTGACCGCCGGGCTCGCCCTCGGCGGCTGGCCCGAGGACTACGAGGCGAGCGGGGTGCCCCATCGCGGGCTCGGGGCGGCGATGGACGCCATGATCGCGACGATGCAGCAGGCGTGGGACGGCAAGCTCACCGGTGCGAGCGGGCCGATGCCTGCGCTCCCGCCCGAGCGCCCGGGCCTGCTCGTCGGCGGGCTGGTCCCGGCGGCGTTCGCCCGGGCCGCCACCGTCGGGCAGGGCTGGATCGCGCCGTCGTTCGGGCTCCAGCAGGTGGTGGACGGCGTCGCCGCGGTCCGGAAGGCGTGGGACCGCGTCGGGCGCGCCGGCGAGCCGCGCGTCGTGACCGTGCGCTACTTCTGCTTCGGCCCCGGCGCCGACGGGCACGCCGAGCACTACCTGCGGCACTACTACCTCGGCTACGCCCCGATGGTGAAGGCCGACACCCCCACCACGCCCGAGCACCTCGGCGCGGAGCTGGCCCGGCTGCGCGACGCGGGCGCCGACGACGTGGTGCTGATGCCGTGCACCGACGACCTCGCCCAGGTCACCCTCGCCGCCGAGGTGCTCGACGACATGGGCGTCAGCGCGGGGCCGGACCGGGTACTGCGCTAATCCGACACTGCGCTAATCGGACGCCGCGCTGACCTCGAGCGTCATGCTGCCCGGGACGGCGGCGAACGCCTCGTGCAGGCAGGAGGCCAGCTCGTCGCGGTTCCCCGGCCCCGACCGGAACGTCCACTCGTCGAGCGCGCAGTGGAAGGCCGCCACCACGACGTCGACGGCCAGCCGGACGCGCAGGTCGTGCTCCGCGAAGCCGAAGCGCTCCCGCAGGAGCGCGAGCGCGGCCCGGGTGGTGCGGTCGCAGAACTGCAAGCCGTGGGCGTTCATCGCGGGCGTGGTCGCGGCCAGGCGGCGACTCTGCTCCACCCGTTCGGTCCACCCGTCCGCCGGCATCGCGGCGAGGGCGGCGAGCAGCGCCCCCTGGAGCAGCTCGAGGAGCGTGCCGTGCGCCGTCCCGCTCGCCTCGAGCTCGGCGACGAACGCATCCCACAGGTCCTGCGTGGGCGCCATCGCGACGTCTTCCTTGCTGGTGAAGTAGCGGAAGAACGTGCGCTTGGAGACCTCGACCTCGCCGCACAGGTCGTCGAGCGTCGTGGCGTCGAAGCCCTGCTCGGCGAACCGGCGCAGCGCGGTGTCCACGAGCGCCTGGCGCGTGCGGAGCTTCTTGCGCTCCCGCAGTGACAACTCGGGCGGGGAGGGGGTGTCCATCACCACGCACTGTATCGCGTGCGCGAACGCCACTCGTATGATTAGGCCTCTCAGTGGCAGTTGCGTCCCAGTGAAGGTGAGTGGTCATGCGCGCACTCCTCGTCGACCGATCCGCCCCCGGCGGCCTGCGCCTCGGCGAAGCGGCGGATCCCGTCCCGGCGCCGAGCCAGGCCCTGGTGCGGGTGACGGCGACCTCGCTCAACTACGGCGAGGTCAAGTTCGGCGTCGAGAACGCCACCGAGGGCAGCGTGCTCGGCTGGGACGCGGCCGGTGTCGTCGAGCGGGCGGCCGCCGACGGATCGGGCCCCGCAGCCGGCACCCCGGTGGTCACGCTCGCCCCGGACGGGGCGTGGGCCGAGCTGCGCGCCGTCGACACCGATCTCGTCGGCGCGGTCCCCGCGGGCGCCGACCTCGGCGCGATCAGCACCGTCCCGGTCGCGGGCGCCAGCGCCCTGCGGGCCCTGCACCGCACCGGCCCGCTGCTGGGCAGGCGCGTGCTCGTCACGGGCGCCACCGGCGGCGTCGGCCGGTACGCGGTCCAGCTCGCCCACCTCGGCGGCGCGTACGTCGTCGCGAGCACGGGCGACCCGGCGCGGCACGGCGAGGGCCTGCGGGCGCTGGGCGCGGACGAGGTGGTGGCCGCTCCCGGCGAGTTCGACGGCCGGGTGGACGGCGTCGTCGACATGGTCGGCGGCCCGCAGCTGGTGGCCGCCTACGACCGGCTCGTCGCGGGCGGCACCCTCGTCGCCGTCGGGCACGCCACCGACGAGGGCGAGCACTTCCCGTTCGGCACGCTCTTCGGCGGGGACGGCCGCCACGACCGCTCCATCGTCACGTTCTACCTGCTCGACTGCCCCGACGTCGGCCGCGACCTCGCCTGGCTGGCGGGCGCCGTCGCCGCGGGCAGGCTCGACCCGCAGGTCTCGTGGCGGGGCAGCTGGAAGGACGCCGCCGACGCCACCGGCGCGCTGCTGGAGCGGCGGTTGCACGGCAAGGCGGTGCTCGAGATCGGCTGACCCTCAGCCCTTCACCGCCCCCTGGCTGAACCCGGCGATGAAGCGGTCGAGGAACAGGTTGAACACCAGCGCGATGGGCACGGCGACGAGCACGGCGGCCGCCGAGAGCGACTGCCAGAAGAACACGTCGCCCCGGACGAGCTCGGTGGGCACCCCGGTGCTGATCACCTTCTGCGCGCTCGGCGAGATGAACGCGAGTGCGTAGATGAACTCGCTCGCGGTCAGGGTGAACGCGAACACCACGACGGCGACGAGCCCGGGGAAGAGCAGTGGCGCGACCACGCGCACCATCGCCCCCACGCGGCTGTAGCCGTCGACCATCGCCTGCTCCTCGATGTCCTTCGGGATGGTCTTGAGGAACCCGATGAGCAGCCACACCGAGACCGGCACCGTGATCGTCGGGTAGATCACCACGAGGGACCAGGTGGAGTCCTGGAGCCCGAGCGCCACCACCAGCCGCGACAGCGACAGGAACAGCAGGGTGGGCGGCACGAGGTAGACGAAGAAGATCGCGATGCCCATCCGGCCCGCCCACGGGCGGTCCAGGCGGGCCAGGCTGTAGGCGGCCGGGAGCGACAGCGCCAGCGTGATCAGCACGACCAGCACGCCGACCCACAGCGTGTTCCACGCGAACGTGCCGAACCCGGTGCCGGTGAGCAGCAGGTCGAGGTGGTCGCGGGTGGGCGGCTCGTTGAAGACGAACGGGTTGTTGCTGCGCCGGTAGAGGTCGCTGTCCTGCTTGAAGGAGGTGATGGCCGCCCACACGAACGGGCCGGCCGCGGCGAGGGCGGACACCACGGCGAGCAGGTACAGCCCGACCCTGGCCGCCCGGTGCCGGCGCGCGTAGCGCCTGCGGTCGGCGTCGGTGACCACGAGGGCGTCCATTCCATCCCTTCCCGGCTAGCTGATCTCCATCCCGCGCACGGCACGCAGGATCGCGATCGCGGCCGCGAGCAGCAGGGGGAACAGGAACAGCGCGACCGCCGCGCCCTGCGCCACGTCGCCGCCCTCGATGCCGCGGAAGAACGCCCAGCTGGCGAGCACCTGGGTCTCGTTGGTCGGCCCGCCGCGGGTGAGGACGTACACGACGGTCATGTCGGTGAACGTGAAGATCGCGCCGAACAGCGCCGAGATCGCGATGACGGGCGCGGTGAGCGGGATCGTGATCTCGAACATCCGCCGCCAGTAGCCCGCGCCGTCCACCGCGGCCTGCTCCTGCACGTCCTTAGGGATGGACAGCAGCCCGGCCATCATGATCACCGCCGCCAGCGGGACGAGCCGCCAGACGTGCACGGCGATCACCGAGATCATGGCCAGGCCGGGCTGCCCGAGCCAGAACATGTTCGTCCTGATCACCCCGACCTGGCGCAGCACCCAGTCGATCGGCGAGAACACCGAGTCGAGCAGCCAGAGCCAGGTGATCGTCGAGAGCGCCACCGGCGTGGTCCAGGGCAGCAGGACGCAGAAGCGGACGATCCAGCGCCCGCGGAAGTCTGCGACGAGCACGTTCGCCAGCACCTTGCCGAAGAGCACGATGAACACCATCGACACGGCGGTGAACACGAACGTGTTGCGCAGCGCCCGCCAGAACACCGGGTCGGCGAAGATCCGCTCGAAGTTGAGCAGGCCGACCCAGTCGAAGCTCGGGTCGCCCCCGGTGACGTCCGAGAAGCTGAACGCGACGGCCAGCACGAACGGCACCGCCACCAGCGCGAGGATGTAGACCACCGCGGGGGCGAGGAGCAGCCAGGACAGCACGCCGTCGCGGTCGCCGATGCCGCGCCGCAGGTCGGCGACCCGCGGCTCGCGGGCCTGCGCGGTGGCCTCGGCGGGAGGAGCCGACGACCCCATCACCTGGCCCCCAGCCGGACCGGCGCGGTGCGCAGGCCGCTCCCGGCGTCGAAGAAGCGGAGCCTGCCACCCGGCACCGCGAAGTCGTGCCGCTCCCCGACCTCGATCGGCGTCTCCACGGTGGCCGGCAGCCGGGCGATCACCCGGCACGGCCCGTCGCCGAGATCGACCTCGCCGTACACGTGCCGGTCGCCGGACAGGTACTCCATCCGCTGCACCTCGAGCGTGGCGGTGATCCGCTCGCCGGCCACGTTCTCGACGGGCAGCAGGTGCTCGGGCCGGAAGCCGACCAGCACGTCGCCGTGCGGCACCAGGTTCATCGGCGGCGACCCGATGAACGTGGCGACGAACGTGTCGGCCGGGTCGTCGTAGATCTCGACGGGCGCCCCGATCTGGCGCACCCGGCCCTCGGACAGCACCGCGATCCGGTCACCGAGGCCCATCGCCTCGCTCTGGTCGTGCGTGACGTAGATCGTGGTGGCGCCGATCTCCTGCTGGAACCGCTTCAGCTCGTCGCGGGCGCTCGTGCGCAGCTTGGCGTCCAGGTTGGACAGCGGCTCGTCGAGCAGGAACACCGTGGGGTCGCGCACCAGCGCCCTGGCCAGCGCCACCCGCTGGCGCTCGCCGCCGGACAGCTGGCGGGGCTTGCGCCCCAGCAGGTGCCCGATGCCCAGCATCTCGGCCGCCGTGCGGGCCTTCTCGTCCCGCTCGCGGGGCGGCATCCCCTCCGCGCGCAGCGGGAACACGATGTTCGCCTGGACCGTCTTGTGCGGGTACAGGGCGTAGCTCTGGAAGACCATCGCGATCCGCCGGGCCCGCGGCGGCAGCCCGGTGACCACCTGCCCGCCGATGAGGACGTCGCCGCTCGTGGGCTCCTCGAGCCCGGCGATCGTGCGCAGCAACGTGGTCTTGCCGCACCCCGACGGGCCCAGCAGGACGAGGTACTCCCCCTCGCCCGTGGCCAGGTCGACGCCGTCGATCGCGTGCACCCGGCCCGAGTCGAAGGACTTGTGCAGCTCCTTGACCTCAACGGTGCTCATGAAGCCGGCTCAGCTCCCACCCGTGCCGATCAGACCGCGCGAGCGCCAGTTGTCGAAGATCGGCTTGATCTGCGCCTCGGCGTCGGCGACCGCCTGCTGTGGGCTCACCTCGCCCCGCGCGGCCCTTGCGAACATGTTGGGGATGACGAACGTGGCGAAGACCTCGCCCTCGGCCGTGTTGGCCGTGCCCGGGTAGCCGATGTTGGTGCTCCAGTCGATGGCCTTCTCCAGGAGGGAGAGCTTGTCCGGGGGTTGCGCGCCGAACGGGTCGGTGCCGACCCACTTGCCGAGGTCGGGTGCCACGGCGGGGTAGGCGGGGAAGTCGTAGAGCTTCGACTGCCAGGCCACGACGTCGAGGTTGTCCGTGTAGTGGAGCAGGAACTCCTTGGCCGCGTCCGGGTTCGCGGCGAAGTTCGGGACGATCCAGTTGTACATGACGTGGCTCGCGGCCCGGGCGTCCGCGGGCCCCCGCAGCGCGGGCGAGAAGAAGATGTCGGCCGCCACCTCCGGGTCGGTCTCCTGCGAGGTCCGCCACGCCGACAGCGAGTTGAGGATGTACGACAGCTGGCCGGCGGCGAGGCCCTGGTTGTTCGAGGCCGCGTTCCAGGAGAACACCTCTGGGGTCATCGCCTGGCTGTAGAGCTTCGCCATGAACTCGACGGCCGCGACCGCCTCCGGCGAGTTGATCACGACCTGCTCGGACTCGTCCTGGATCGACGCCCCGAACGACCACAGCAGCGCGCGGCCCGCCATGTTCGAGTCGATCTCCTGCGACATCCCGACGCCCAGCTGCACGCCCTGGCTCTTCTTGATCTCGGCGCCGCCGCGCAGCAGCTCGTCCCAGGTGGTGGGGCCGTCGGGCAGGCCGGCCGGCGCCCACAGGCTCTTGCGGTAGTCGCCGGGGTCGGGCACCCATGCCGGCGCGAACGCGAAGTACTTGCGGGTGGTGGGGTTGAACGAGGACTTCTGGCAGAGTTCGACCATCTGGCCGTGCCGGTTGGTCGACTCGGTGACGACGTCGGTCATGTCGAGCACGCTCGGCTCGTACTGCGGCACCGGGGCGACGTGCAGGATGAGGTCGTGGCCCTGGTTGGCCTGGATCTCCGCCTGGGTGCGCGCCGGCAGCTCGGCGTAGTTGATGTGGTCGACGGTGACCTGGACGCCGACCCGCTGCCCCCAGTCCTTCACCCACGGGTCGAACCACGCGTCGTGGGCCGGGACGAAGTGGCTCCACATGAGGATCGACAGCGATCCGGACAGGGGCGAGGCGGGCTGGGTGAACGTGCCCGTCGGCGCAGGCTGCGCCGGCCCGGGTCCGCCTGCCCCGATCCCCTCGTCCTCCGCGCACGCGACGAGCGTGGCTCCGAGCGCGGCCAGGCCGGAGACCTGGAGGAAGCGCCGACGGTCGAACTCCGTGCTGATGCCCATGACGTGGCTCCCGAGGCTTCGTCGACTCGTCGGACGAGCGTATGACCAGCCGGGGGCGAAAGCGCCCGGAAGGGACGAGATCGTTACCCCGAGGTTGCGTCCAGGCCGCTCGGGTCCCACGCACCCGCGCCTCCGGGACGCGTGGCCCCGGCGCGCGGCCGGACTTCAACGCGCTGACGCGGCGCATCGCCGGCGCCCGCCGCCGGGGGCGGCGCACGGTGCTGGAGCAGCTGCTCGACGGCGTCCGGCCGCCGCTCGCGCTCGTCCCGGTGGCGCTGCTGCGCATCCGGCGGCCAGGACCGCCATGGCGGCGAGCCCGGCGATGCCGACGAAGGCGCGCCGCGCCGCGGTGTCACGGTCTTTGGTACGTTAGACCGTGACAGAGGAGGAGACATGCCGATCTACTCGATATGGGAGTCTCGGTTCCCCGGCGCGCAGGCCGCGAAGGGACGCGCCGTGACCGAAGCCATCTGGCGGGACATGCCGTGCTTCGAGGGCTACCTGAGCCACGAGGTGTTGATCGACGCCGATGACCCGGGGCACCTGCTGGTGGTCAGCCAGTGGGCGAGCCGGAAGCACGCCGACGAGGCACTTCGGCTCTACGCCGGGCACCCGAACGCCCACGACGCAAACAGCCTGGTCAGTGAGCCCCGACGGCGCATTCTGGCCAGCCGTGCGGATGGCTGAGCCGGCGACGACGCCGCAGGCGCTGCTTCTGCTGGCCAACCTGGGCCGGCCACGAAGGCGGGTCGGGGCGGCCGCCCCGTACTCCGAGCCCGTGCTCCCTGACCCCACTGTTGCGACCGCCCAGTTGGCGGAGGTGGCCGACGAGCCGGTCGCCGCGGCGGACCTGGTCGACCTGCGTCGGCTCCAACGGGCCGCGGTCCGGGTGGCCGACGCGATTCTGGCCGGCGATCTTCCAGACTGTCCTGAGATCAATGACCTCGCCGCCCGTAGTAGCGCGCGTATCGAACTCGTCGTAGCCGGTGGGGAACTCCGGCGACGGCTGGTCTGGAGCGACACGTCGTTGGCCGCGGCGCTGGCCCGACGCCTCGTCGAGGAGCTCGACGCGCTCGAACCCGGCCGGCTGCGGCGATGTGCTCGCCCAGAGTGCGAACTGCTCTTCTACGACACCACACGATCCCGCACACGCCGATGGCATGCCGAGGATCCGTGCGGCTGGCGCGAGCGTCAGCGCGTCCACCGGGCGCGGTGATCAACCTTGAGCGACCTCAGTCCGACCACGGCGTGACGGGCCGCGGGCGCTCCTCCCCGTCCACCGTCACGTCCACCCGCTCGTCGAAGAAGCACAGCAGGCCGGCGAGCTCGTGGGCGTCCGGCAGCGGGGACTCGTAGGTCCACGCGAGGTCCGTGCCGCTGCGCGCGAGGTAGGACGCCACCCCCTTGTAGGCGCACGCCGTCCGCGTCGGACTCGGCTCCATCAGGTCGATCCGCACGTCGTCGCGAGGCAGGTAGGTGCGCATCGGCAGCGACGTCTCGAACACCAGCACCGGCCGGCCGGACTCGGCGAGCACCGTCCCGTCCCGCTCCACGCGCACGTGCCGGGAACCGTGCCGGATGTCGACGCGGTGGAACGGGTCCCGCGGGTGGGCGACGATCGCGTCGTCCTCCTCGAGCCAGTCGAAAGCGTCGAAGTCGAGCAGGACGAACCCGGCGAGATCCGGGTCGGCAGGCCGGAAGGCCGCGCCGACGCGGTCGCCGCCGGTCGTGCGCAGCGTCAGCGCCTCGCCCGCGGTCGTGTGGGCGCCGAAGCCCGTCGACGGGGTGAGCACCTCCGGGAGGCCCTCGCGCAACCGGGCGGGGCGGTGCGGCACGTCGACGGCGGGAGCGGGTAGGAGCTCGCCGCGGAGATCGGCCGCCGGCACGGCGTAGACCGGAACCACGCGCCGCGGCTCCCAGACGACCACGGCAGCCGTCGTGTCGGCCACCGTGTGGCCGTCGGCCAGCGCCCGGATCCGCTTCCCGGTCGGTTCGTAGCGCAGCTCGTCGAACAGGCGCACGAGCTGGGAGAACATCTGCACGGCCATGGCCCCACCGTGGCCCGGGGGGCACGGCGGGTCAACGCACGAAGTGGTCCCAGCCGCCCGGGCCGCCGTCGTAGCGGCGGCCGTCGACGAGGACATCGGGCTCGCCATCGGCGACCGTGCCGATGGTGGTCCAGCCGTCGGGGACGTCGCCGGGGAAGGTCGCGGCGAGTGCGTGGTCCTCGCCGCCGGTGAGCAGCCAGTGCATCGGGTCGACGCCGAGCGCGGCGCCGACGTCGACCAGGCGGTCCGGCACCGCCAGCGCGGCGGTGCGCACGTCGATGCGCACGCCGGACGCCTTCGCGACGTGCCCGAGGTCGGCGAGCAGCCCGTCCGAGACGTCGATCATCGCGGTGGCACCGGCCTCGGCGGCCTGCGGGCCCGCCGCATAGGGGGGTTCCGGCGTGCGGTGCGCGGAGACCACAGCGATCGGGGAGCGGAAGCCGCGCGCCAGCACCGCCCACCCGGCGGCGGCCCAGCCGACGCGCCCGGCCAGCGCGACCGTGTCGCCGGGACGCGCACCGGCCCGCGTCACCGGCTCCCGCCCTTCGAGCGACCCCAGCGCGGTGACCGCGAGGACGAGCGTCGGCGAGGACGCCACGTCCCCGCCCACCACGCCCACCCCGACCGACCGCGCCTCCTCCCACAGGCCGTCGGTCAGCCCGCTGACCGTCTCGACCGGGAGGTCGGCCGGGCACGCGAGGCCCACGAGCAGCCCGGTGGGCACCGCGCCCATCGCCGCGACGTCGGCGAGGTTGGCCGCCGCCGCCTTGCGGCCGATCTGCACCGGGCCGGACCAGTCGAGCCGGAAGTGCACGCCCGCCACGAGCACGTCCGTGCACGCCACGACGCGACCGTCCGGCGCAGCGAGGACGGCCGCGTCGTCACCCGGACCGAGCAGCGTGGCCTGCGCCGAGGGGCGGCCTTCCGTCAGCCGCGCGATCAGCCCGAACTCCCCGATCCCGGCGAGTGTGTTCTCCGCCTCGGCTTCGCCCGTCGGGGACGGTTGTGATGTGGGCACGCTCGTCACCTCCGGTACGTTCGGCATCCGACTCTCCTACGTCCGACGATCGAAGTGGAAGGGGCTCGCCGTGGTGCAGGCTTACATCCTGGTACAGACGGAGGTCGGCAAGGCCGCCGCCGTGGCCGCGGAGATCTCCACGATCGCCGGCGTGGTGTCGGCGGAGGACGTCACCGGACCCTACGACGTGATCGTGCGCGCCGAGGCCGACGACGTCGACCTGCTCGGTCAGCTCGTCGTCGCGCAGGTGCAGGGGGTCAGCGGGATCACGCGCACGCTGACCTGCCCGGTGGTGCACCTCTCCTGAGCACGTGACCAGGCTCTCCCCACCCCTCGCGATCGCGATCGCGCTCCCAGTGCTGCTCGCCGTGGCGGTTGCCGCGATCGCGATCACCGCCCGCGTGCGCGGGATCGGGGAGCCGCCCCCGCCCGACACCGGTCCGCTCGCCGTGGCCCCGGTCGACTCGCCCGGCGCGTCCGGGCCGGAGTGCTCCGCCCTGCTCGCCGCGCTCCCCACCGAGCTGGACGGCCCGGACGGCCCGATGCCGCCCCGTCCCGTCATCGACGCCGACCGCCTGCCCGGCGTGCGCGCGTGGGCGGCGGCTCCCCGCCCCGTCGTGCTCCGCTGCGGTCTGCCCCGGCCGGCCGAGCTGACGCCGACCTCGGCGCTCCTCGAGGTGAACGGCGTGCGCTGGCTGCAGATCGACGACGGTCTCCCACAGCCCGTCCAGGTGAGCTACATCGCCGTGGACCGGCCGGTCTACGCCGCGCTCACCGTGCCGGTCGACGCCGGTAGCGCGCCTCTGCAGCAGCTGTCCGACGTGATCCGCGAGACCCTGCCCGCCACCGCCGTGGCGGTGCGCTGAGCGGGAACCACATACGATTCCGGGCATGGTGACGATGTCCCGGGCGACCGAGGACTACCTGAAGGCGATCTACCACCTCGCCCACCGGGGCGAGTCGGTCACCACAGGTCAGCTCGCCCACGAGCTCGGGGTGTCCGCACCGTCGGTCTCGGCCATGGTGAAGCGGCTGGAGGACGGGAGCCTGCTCAGCCGGCCCGACAGCCGCACGTTGCAGCTCACCGACTCGGGCGAGCGCGCCGCGCTGCGCGTCGTGCGCCGCCACCGGCTGCTGGAGACGTTCCTCGCCCGCATGCTCGACGTGCCGTGGGACGAGGTGCACGCCGAGGCCGAGCTGCTCGAGCACGCACTCTCCGAGCGACTCGAGGATCGCATCGACGCCGCGCTGGGCCACCCCACCCACGACCCGCACGGCGACCCCATCCCGCCCCGCGACGGCCCGCACGAGGAGGGCTGGGGCGAGGCCCTCGACGCCGTGCCCGCCGGCTGCCTGTTCCGCGTGGACCGGGTGTCCGACCGCGACAGCGCCGCCCTGCGCTACCTCGGCGAGCTGGGCATCTACCCCGGCGTGGTTCTCACCGTCGAGGAGCAGGCCCCGTTCGGCGGGCCGCGCTGGGTGCGGGTCGGCGAGGAACGCCACCCCCTCGGTCCTGCCCTCACGCGCCTCGTGCACGGGCACGCGGAGCGCGGCTAGCGCAGGCCGGTGCCCCGGGCCAGCGCCGTCTCCACCAGCGTGGTCAGGAGCGTCTCGAAGTCGATTCCCGTGACGGCCCACGCCCTCGGGTACATCGAGATCGGTGTGAAGCCGGGCATCGTGTTGACCTCGTTGAGCGTGAGCTCGCCGTCCGGCCCGACGAAGAAGTCGACCCGCGCGAGACCCTGCCCGTCGACGGCGTGGAACGCGGCCACCGCCATCGCGCGCAGCCGCTCGGCCACCGCGTCGTCGAGCTTCGCGGGGATGTCGAACTCGCAGACGTCGTCGAGGTACTTGGCCTCGAAGTCGTAGAACTCGGGCGTGTGGCCGTCCGGCGCGCTGCCGACGATGCGGATCTCCGCCGGGACGCTGGCGCGCACCGTGCCGTCGGGGAACTCCAGCACGGCGCACTCGACCTCGCGCCCGACGATCGCGGCCTCCACCAGCACCTTCGGGTCGTGCTCGCGGGCGGTGGCGATGGCGGCGTCGAGGTCGGCCCAGTCCGTGACCCGGGTGATTCCGACCGACGAGCCCGCCCGCGCCGGCTTGACGAACACCGGCAGCCCGAGCCGCTCGCGCTCGTCGACGGTGAGCGCGGCGACGCCCCGCCGCAGCACGACGAGGTCGCCCACCGGGATGCCCTCGGCGGCCAGCAGCTTCTTCGCGTACTCCTTGTCCATGGACGCGGCGCTCGCCAGCACACCCGCCCCGACGTAGGGCACGCCGGCCATCTCCAGCAGCCCCTGGATCGTGCCGTCCTCGCCGAAGGGCCCGTGCAGCACGGGGAACACGACGTCGACGCCGGAGAACACCTCGCCGGCCCGGTCGGGGTCGAGGACGACGAGGCCGCCGCGCGTCGGGTCGCCGGGCAGGGCGAGCGCGGTGCCACCCGCCTCGACCGACGGCAGCTCGCGGTCCGAGATCACCAGCTCGCGCGGGTCGGAGGTGCCCAGCACCCACGCGCCGTCCCGGGTGATGCCGACGGGGACGACATCGAACTTTCCCCTGTCGAGGTGAGACAGAATGGCCCCGGCGGAGACGCAGGAGATCGCGTGCTCGCTGCTGCGACCCCCGAACACCACGGCCACCCGCACCTTGTCCCCGCTCATGGCGGTCGAGAGTAGGCCCCGCAGGCCCCGCTGACCGACCCGGGCACGGCGTGTCGAGGGTCGTGGGTGGATACGAGTGCCGGAACACTCGTATCCACTCGCGGGTCAGGGAACACTCGTATCCACTCGCGGGTCAGGGGCCGAAGCGCTCCTCCAGCGATCGGATCTCGGGCAGCCCGATGAGGTCGGTGAACTCGTCGAACGACGGCAGGCCCGGCAGCGCGGCGGTGGGCGTGCCGTCGGCCTTCAGGGCCGTGAGCAGGGAGCGGATGCCCGCGGTGGCGGCGAGGAGGGTGCCGATCGGGAACAGCACGAGCGCGAACCCCAGCTCGGCGATCCGGTCCAGCGGCAGGGGCGGGGTGCGGCCGCCCTCGGCCCAGTTGAACACGAGCGGCGCAACGCCCGCGAGCGCCCGCGCCACGCGCGCGATGTCGTCCTCGCTGGTCGGCGCCTCGACGAAGAGCAGGTCGGCGCCCGCGTCGGCGTACGCGCGGGCGCGGTCCAGCGCGGCGTCCAGCCCCTCGACGGCGGCGGCGTCGGTGCGGGCGATCACCAGGAAATCGGGGTCGTGGCGGGCCGCGACGGCGGCGCGGATCTTGCCCACCATCTCGTCGGTGCCGATCACCGCCTTGCCGCTCATGTGCCCGCACTTCTTCGGCATCACCTGGTCCTCCAGGTGCACCCCCGCGACGCCTGCCTGCTCGTAGGACCGCACGGTGCGCACGACGTTGATCGCATTGCCGTAGCCGGTGTCGGCGTCGGCGATCACCGGCACGTCGACCGCGGCGACGATGCGCCGCGCGTTGTCGACCATCTCCGCGCCGCCGAGCAGCCCGACGTCCGGCCTGCCGATCAGCGAGGCCGTGGTGCCGAAGCCCGTCATGTACACGACGTCGAACCCGGCCTGCTCCACGAGGCGCGCCGAGAGCGCGTCGTACGCGCCCGGTGCCACGACCGGGCCGGGGCCGGCGAGCAGCTCCCGCAACCGCGCGCGCGGCGCCGGACCGGACCGCAGCAGATCGCCCACGTGATCCCCCTTTGCATGCATTCCCCGCGAAGTTACGCCGAGACCATTGCCGGAGGGAACCGCCAGCCCTAGATTGCACACAATCCACGGGACGGGGTGACGTGTGACACGGACGGTGACCTCCACCGAGCGCGCGCTGGCCGCGCTGCGGGAGCTGATCCTGCGCGGGCAGTTCACCGCGGGCGCGCGGCTGGGCGAGGTCGAGCTGGCCGAGCGGCTCGGGGTGAGCCGCACGCCGGTGCGCGAGGCGCTCACCCGGCTCGCCGCCGAGGGGCTCGTCGAGCTCGTGCCCAACCGCGGGGCCCGCGTCGCGAGCTGGAGCGTCGCCGAGCTGGAGGGCGTGTTCGACCTGCGCTCCGCCCTGGAGCCGCGGCTGACCGGGCTCGCCGTCCCCCGTGCACAACCCGCCGACGTCGCCGCCCTGGAGGAGCTCGCCGCGGAGATGCTCACGGTCGGCCTTCCCGGCCCGCACCAGGACCTCGATGCGCTCGTCCCGCTCAACCGCCGCTTCCACGGCCGCCTGGTCGTGATCGCCGACCAGTCCGCGCTCGCCACCGCGCTGGCCGGGGCCATCCACGCCCCGATCCAGCTGCGCAACTTCCGCGCCTACGACGAGGCCTCGCTGCGCCGCAGCCTCGCCCACCACGTCGAGATCGTCGCCGCGATCCGGGCGGGCGACCCGACGTGGGCGCGGGCCGTCATGACCGCCCACATCCACAACGCCCGCGCGGTGATGCTGCGGGCGGCCCGCGAGCAGGAGGCTTCATGAGCGAGCGTGCGAGCGAATCATCGGCGCCCAGTTACCGGCTCGGTGTCGACGTCGGCGGCACCTTCACCGACGTCCTCCTCGTCGAGGAGGCGACCGGCACCACGTGGCGCGCGAAGACCTCCTCCACCCCGGCCGACCAGTCCGTGGGCGTGCTCACCGGCATCGGCAAGGTGTGCGCAGAGGCCGGCATCGCGCTGTCCGACGTCGCCCAGGTGCTGCACGGCACCACGGTCGCGACCAACGCGATCCTCGAGGGCAAGGGCGCCACCGTGGGCCTGGTCACCACGAAGGGATTCCGGCAGGTCCTGCAGATCGCCCGCTCGTTCGTGCCGGGCGGCCTGGCCGGCTGGATCATCTGGCCGAAGCCGGAGCCGCTCGCGGCGCTGGAGAACACCGTCGAGGTCGACGAGCGCATCGCCTCCGACGGCAGCGTGATCCGGAAGCTCTCCGATGCGGACGTCCGCGAACAGCTCGGACGGCTCGCCGGGATCGACGCGCTCGCCGTCTCGCTGATCAACTCCTTCGCCGACCCGGCCCACGAGCGGCGGATCGCCGAGATCGCGGCGGAGGTGCTGCCGGGCGTGCCGGTGTCGCTCTCCTCCGACGTGCTGCCCGAGCTGCGGGAGTACGAGCGCACGGTCACCACGGTGGCCAACGGCTACGTCCAGCCGCAGGTGAAGCGCTACGCCGAGACGCTCGCCGGCACGCTCGCCGACGGCGGGGTGGCGGGCGAGCTCGCGATCCTGCGCAGCGACGGCGGCCTGTCGTCGGCGGCCGCGGCGATCGGCGCGCCCGTCACGATGCTGCTCTCCGGGCCGGCCGGCGGCGTCACCGGCGCGGTGTGGACCGCCGAGCAGTGCGGTGTCACCGACCTCATCACGTTCGACATGGGCGGCACCTCCACCGACGTCGCCCTCGTGCAGGGCCTCACGCCGCGGATCGGACGCGAGACGAAGGTCGGCGACCTGACCGTGCGCGCCTCCAGCGTCGACGTGCGCACGGTCGGCGCGGGCGGCGGCTCGATCGCCCACGTCCCCGAGCTGACGAAGGCGTTGCGGGTGGGCCCGCAGTCCGCGGGGGCCGACCCCGGCCCGGCCGCGTACGGCAAGGGCGGCACCGAGCCGACGGTCACGGACGCGAACGTCGTGCTCGGCTACCTGCCCCCGACGCTGGCCGGCGGCGAGATCACGCTCGACGTCGACGCGGCGCGGACGGCGGTCGGCACGGTCGCGGAGGCGATGGGGCTCCCGAGCCCGGAGGCCGCCGCGGCCGGGATCGTCGACATCGTCAACGAGAACATGCTCGGCGGGCTGCGGCTGGTGTCGGTGCAGCAGGGGTTCGACCCGCGCGACTTCGCGCTCGTCGCGTTCGGCGGGGCCGGGCCATTGCACGCCAACGCGCTCGGGAGGCTGACGGGGGCCTGGCCGGTGATCGTCCCGCCGTCGCCCGGCGTGCTCTGCGCGCTCGGGGACGCCACCACGTCGGCGCGCAGCGAGTCGGCCCGCACGGTGCTGCGCAGGTTCGCGGACCTGACCTCCGAGGACCTCGCGGCGATCCTGCGCGAGCTCGCCGCCGAGGCGGGCGCCCGGCTGGCCGAGCAGGGCGTCCCCGAGGCCGAGCAGACCACCGCGTTCCAGGTGGACGTGCGCTACCACGGCCAGGGCTTCGAGATCCCGGTCGACGTCGCCGACCTCGGCGAGGACGCGCTCGGCGCGCTGGCCGCCGCGTTCGACGCCGAGCACGAACGGCTGTTCTCCTTCCTGCTGACCACCGACCACGAGCTGGTCAACGCCCGCGCCACGGTCACCGGTCCACGCCCGCAGGTGGCCGCCACCCACCTCCCGGACGGCGACGGCGACCCGGGCGCGGCGCTCGTCGACACCCACCCGATCCACGTGTCGGGCGAGTGGGTCGACGCCCGCGTCCACGACCGCACGAAGCTGCGGGCGGGCGACGTCGTCGCCGGTCCGGCGATCGTCACCGAGATGGACTCGACCACCCTCGTGCTGCCCGGCCACGCGGCCACGGTGCACCCGTCCGGCAGCCTGCTGATCCGGCCGGAGGAGGCCCCCTGATGGCCCGCATCGTCGAGACCGCCACCGGCGAGGTGGAGCGCGTCGAGGTCGACCCCGTCACGCTCGACCTCATCGAGAACGGGCTGCGCAACGCCCGCTACGAGATGGACGAGGTGCTGTTCCGCACCGCGCTCTCGCCCGGCATCCGGGAGCAGCACGACGAGTTCCCGCTGATCGGCGACCCGAGCGGGAAGATGGTCGTCGGCCAGTTCGGGCTGTCGGTGCCCGACTTCCTCGATGGGTTCGAGGGCTCGATCGAGGAGGGCGACGTCCTGCTGACGTCGGACCCGTACGCGTGCGGTGCGGCGATCAGCCACGCCAACGACTGGCTGCTCGTGATGCCGATCTACCACGGGGGCCGGGTGGTCGGCTGGGCGTCGATGTTCGGGCACATGTCCGACGTCGGCGGCAAGACGCCGTGCTCGATGCCCACCGACGCGCGCACGATCTACGAGGAGGGCGTGGTGATCCCGCCCTTCAAGCTCTACGCGAGGGGCGTGCTCAACGAGGATGCCCTCAAGATCATCCTCAACCAGGTGCGGATGCCGGACTGGAACCGCGCCGACCTGAACGGCCTGGTCGCCGCCTGCCGCACCGCCGGACGCCGGGTGGTGGAGATGTGCGAGCGGTTCGGCACCGCCACCTACCTCTCGGCGCTCGACGCCCTCCTGCAGCGCAACCACGACGCGATGAAGGTGCTGCTGCACGCGGTCTTCGAGGAGGGCCGCACGCTCAGCTTCACCGACTACATCTGCGACGACGGCGTCGGCAACGGGCCCTACGAGCTGAAGATGTCGCTCACCCGCACCGGGGACAAGGTGCACATCGACTTCACCGGGTCGAGCCCGCAGGCCGCGGGCCCGATCAACTACTACATCAACGAGAACCTCACCCGGATGTTCTTCGGGATCTACATGATCACCGTCGCCGACCCGCAGATCCTGTGGAACGACGGGTTCTACCCCCTGATCGACGTCACGATCCCGGACGGCTCGTACTGGAAGCCGAAGCACCCCGCGTCGCTCAACGGGCGCAACCACGGCGTCGGGCGCGTGTTCGACCTGTTCGGCGGCCTGCTCGGGCAGACCAACCCGGCCCTGCTCAACGCGGCGGGCTTCTCCTCGTCGCCGCACTTCATGTACTCGGGGCACTACTCGTCCGGCGAGCGGAAGGGCGAGTGGTTCCAGCTGTACTCGATCGGCTTCGGCGGCATCCCCGGCCGTCCCCTCGGGGACGGCCCGGACGGCCACTCGCTGTGGCCGAGCTTCGTCAACATCCCGTGCGAGTACCTCGAGTCGTACTACCCGCTGCGGATCGAGAAGTGGGAGACGGTCGCCGACACCGGCGGGCCGGGCCTGCACCGCGGGGGCAACGGCGTCGACGTCGCGTACGTCTTCGAGGAGCCGGGAACGATCGCGATCCACGACGACCGCTGGCTCACCTACCCGTGGGGCGTGAACGGCGGGCACCCGGGCGCGCGCGGCACGAAGTGGATCGAGCGGGCGGACAGCACGCGCCAGGTGCTCCCGTCGAAGTGCCACGACGTGCCCGTCTCGCCGGGCGACGTGCTGCACTTCGTCACCTGGGGCGGCGGCGGGTGGGGCGACCCGCTCGAACGCGACCCCGCGCTGGTGGAGCTGGAGGTGCGCCGGGGGCTCGTCACCGCCGAAGGCGCCCGGCGCTACGGGGTGGTCGTCGGCGATCCGGCGGCCACGGAGGCGCTGCGTGCCGAGATGCGCGCCGCGCGCCCGGCGGAACTCCCGGTGTTCGACATGGGCCCGCCGATCGAGCAGCTCCTGGAACGGTGCGAGGAGGAGACGGGGCTGCCCGCCCCGAAGCGCCCGGTCTGGACGGACGCATGAGCGGGCCGCACGGCAGCGCGTTCTCCGGGCGCGTCGGGTGGGGCCGCCGGCCTGCCGTCATCGTGGTCGACCTCGTGCGCGCCTACACCGAGCCGGACGGGCCGTTCGCCCTCCCCGAGCCCGGCCCCGCGGTCGCCGCCACCGCGCGGCTGGTGGACGCGGCGCGGGCGGGCGGCCACCCGGTCGTCTGGACCGTGGTGCGCTACTCCCCCGGCCTCGCCGACGGGGGCCTCTTCGTGCGGAAGGTGCCCGCGCTCACCGCGTTCGCGGAGGACGCCGACGGCGGCTGGGGCGAGCTCGCGCTGAAGCCCGGCCCCGGCGAGCCGGTGGTGGTCAAGCAGTACGCGTCGGCGTTCTTCGGCACGTCGCTCGCGGCCACGCTGCACGCGGGCGGGGTCGACACGGTGGTCGTCACCGGCGTCTCGACGTCCGGCTGCGTGCGCGCGACCGCGACGGACGCGCTGAACCACGGCTTCCGCCCGCAGGTCGTGCGCCAGGCCTGCGCCGACCGGTCGCCGGAGCTGCACGACAACAACCTCGCGGACCTGGACGCGAAGTACGCCGATGTGGTCGACCTGGAAGAGGCACTCCCCCACCTGGCGCCCACCTGACGCCAGCATGGTGGCCATACTGCCGTCTTGTGCCAGTAAAGCCACCATGCTGGCACTCGGGGGAGGCCCTCAGCTCGCGTGCACGAGGCCGCGGAGCCGGTCCGGGTGATCCGTCGTCACGCCGTCCACCGCGAGCTCCACCGCCGTGGCCAGGGCCTGCTCGTCGGGCACCGGCCAGGCCGTGACGTCGAAGCCGCGCTCGTGCAGGTCGGCCACGCCGTCGACCGTGAGCCCCGCGATGCCGCACAACGCGGTGCCGGCACCCGCGGCCGTGGTCCGGGCGACGATCTCGGCGAACGCCGGCGTGCGGCCGAGGATGAGGCCCGTCCCGATCTCCGGCAGCTCCTCGCGGACGGCGAGCAGGATCTCCGCGTGGGACGACGTGACGAGGGTGCGCCGCGCCAGGTCCGGGTCGGCGCGCAGCGACTCGGCGAGCACCGGCACCGCCGCCTCGGCCTTCACCTCGGCCTGGAACCGGACGTCCACGGCGGCCACCGCCTCGGCCCACGTCGGAACCTGCTCGCCCAGGCCCGCGTCGAGCGCGCGGACCTCGTCGAAGGTCATCTCCGCCACGGCACCGGAGCCGTCCGTGGTGCGGTCGACCGTGGCGTCGTGCAGCACGACCATGCGGCCGTCGGAGGTGACGCGCAGGTCGAGCTCGATCTCGTCGCACCCCTCCCGCACCGCACGGCGGAACGAGCGCAGCGTGTTCTCGGGCTCGCTGCCCATGGCGCCGCGGTGCCCCGTGATGATCATGCCCGGACCTTCTCCTCGTACTGGCGCCGCACCTCGTCGGCGATCGACTCGAGCCTGCGGGCCGCGGACCCGAAGACGGTGCGCGGGTCGGCGTTGTCGGCGTAGATCTGCTGCAGGCCCGTGTAGATCGCGACGTTGGCGTTGCGCCCGTAGAGGCGGATCGCGTCCTGCTGGCGGGCCTGCGCCAGCTGCGCGATCGCCACCCCGTAGTTGGGTTGCTGTGCGATGAGGTCGACGAGGGCCTGCTCGCGCCGCGCCGCCTGCACGACGGGGAGGTAGCCGGTCTCGGTGGTCCAGCGGGCCGAGATCTCGGGCCGGGCGAGGAAGGCGATGAACGCCGCGGCGGCCTGCTTGCGCTCGGCGGTGGCGTTGCGCATCATGCCGATCCCGCCGCCGCCCGTCGCCACGCCGGACGCCACCTCCGCCGGCACGAACCCGGCACCCACCTGGAACGACGCCTTCTCCGTCACGGTGCGCAGCGCGCCTGTGCTGTCCTGCGCCATGGCCACGAGCCCGTTGGCGAAGTCGGTGGTGACGCTGGTGGCCATGTAGCCGTGGCCGTCCTGGACCATCCGCCGCTGCCACTCCCCCGCCGCGACGGCGCCGTCCTCGTCGATCGTGACGTCGAGCCCGTTGGAGTAGGCGCCACCGAACTGCCAGACGTTGCCCTGGAACTGCCAGTCGCCGTCCACCTTGATGAACGCGAGGCTGCGCAGCGACCTCCCGGCGTACTGCACGCCGGCCAGCGCGGGCGCCCACTCCCGCAGCTCGCTCCACGTCGCGGGCGCCCGGTCCGGGAGCCCGGCCTGCGCGAACGCGTCGCGGTTGAAGTAGAGCAACGGCGTGCTGCGGGCGAACGGGATCCACCAGCTGTGGCCCTGCAACACCCCCTCGGCGAACAGCTTCGGCTCGTACACGCCGGCGGCGAAGCCGGGCCGGAAGTACCCGTCGAACGGCTCCAGCGCGTCGTTCAGGTAGAACCGCTCCCACGTGACGTCGGAGAAGATCGCGATGTCCGGCACCTGCCCGGCGATCAGCGATGCGGCCACCTTCTGCGCGGTGTCGTCGTAGGTGCCCTGGAACTGGGGCTCGACGTAGACGTCGTCCTGCGCGTCGTTGAACAGCGTGACGATCTCGCCGAGCACCTTGCCGTTGCGGCCGCTGTAGGAGTGCCAGAACACGACGCGCACGCGCCCGGCGTACTGCGCGGGGACGGCACCAGCGGGCTGGGCGTACTCGGCGTCCGGGGAGCGGAAGCCGCACCCGGCGATCCCGGCGGCACCCGCGACGCCGAGCAGTGCCAGGAAGGAACGGCGGGTTCTCATCCCTTCACCGCCCCGGCCGTGATGCCGCCGACGATCCAGCGCTGCGCCACGAAGAAGATCAGCAGCATCGGGGCCAGCACGAGTGCCGTGCCGGCCATGATCGTGCCCCAGTTCGTCGGGCCCTCCTGGTCCTTCAGGAGCAGCAGGCCGACGGGCAGCGTCCGCATCTCCACGGTGTTGGTGACGATCAGCGGCCAGACGAACTGGTTCCACTCCTCCACCGCGGTGATCACGAGCACCGTGATCAGCATCGGGCGGGACATCGGCAGCACCACCTGCCAGAGGGTGCGCAGGTGCCCCGCGCCGTCCGCGGACGCCGCGTCCGTCACCTCGCGGGGCAAGGTGAGGAAGTGCTGGCGCATCAGGAACGTGGCGAACGCGGAGCCGATGCCCGGGATGATCAGCCCGGCGTAGGTGTTGATCCAGCCGAGGCTCGCCACCGTGAGGTAGTTGGGCAGCAACGTGACGTGGCCCGGCACCATCATCGCGCCCAGCACGCCCATGAACAGCACGTTCTTGAACGGGAACCGCAGGTACACGAACGCGTACGCGGTGAGCACGGCGTTCGCGACCTTGAGCGCGGTACCGGCCACGGTCGTGACCGTCGAGTTGAGGAAGAACATGTCGAAGGGGGCGGCGTGCCAGGCCAGCCCGAAGTTCTCCCAGGTGAGCGCGCTCGGCCACCACTCCGGCGGGGCCTGGTAGATCTCGTCGGCCGCCTTCAGCGACGTGGTGAGGAGCCAGTACAGGGGCCCGAGGAACACCGCGGCCACGCCCACCAGCACGACGTACTGCACCGCGCGCACGGATCGCGGCGTCTGCTGCGGGCGGGCCGGGGCGGTCCGTTCCAGGGTCGCCGTCATCCGACGTGCACCCGCCTCTCCATGATCCGGACCTGCACCGCGGTGACGATCAGCAGGATGACGAACATGATGATCGAGATCGTGGCCGCCCTCCCGGCGTCGAACGCCTCGAAGCCCTCGCTGTAGATCGCCCAGCTGAGCGTGGTGGTCGCGTCGCCCGGGCCGCCGCTCGTCATCACCGCGATCACGTCGAACGCCTGGAACGTCCCGATCACCGTGGTGATCAGGAGGAAGAACGTGATCGGCCGCAGCTGCGGCAGCGTCACCCGGCGGAAGCGGGTCCACGCGCCCGCGCCGTCGATCAGGGCGGCCTCGTCGAGCTCGCGCGGCAGGCCCTGCATCCCGGTGAGGTAGATCAGCCCGGCGAAGCCGATGTTCTTCCAGAGGTAGACGATGACCAGGGCGAGGAGCGCGCCGTCCGAGTCGTTGACCAGGTTCGGCGCGGTGATTCCGAGCGGGTCGAGCAGCACCCGCACCAGCCCGTAGCCCGGGTCGAAGATGAACAGCCACAGCGTGGCCACGGCCGCCCCGGAGAGCACGTGCGGTGCGAACGAGAGCGTGCGCACGAACCCGCGGCCGGCCAGCGGCAGGTTCAGCAGCACCGCGAGCGCCAGCCCGATCACCACGCTGCCGGCCACGATCAGCCCCGTGAACACCGCGGTGGTCCACAGCGTCTGGTGGAAGGCCGGGTCGGTGAGCGTGCGCGCGTAGTTGGCCAGCCCGACGAACGTCGGCCGCACGGCGATCATGTTCCACTCGGTGAGGCTGAGGTAGGCGTTGTAGAGGATCGGCCAGTACGCGAAGACCGCGATCACGATCAGGTTCGGCGCCACCATCAGCGCGAACAGCCCGTACTCCCGCAGCGGGCGCGGAGGTGCGCTCGGGGTCGGCCGCGCGGACGCGTCCGGAAGGGCCCGGACGGACTCGCCGACAGCGGTCATGCCCGCCTCCTCGTCGTGGTGGGCGTCACGGGCGGGGAAGTTATCACTCGATCGTGGTTTCGAACAGTCCGAGGGTGTGAACTTCGCCGGTAGTTCACAAATCCACTGCGGCTGCGGGCCGTTCCGGCCACTCGATCGATCAACATCGCGGGGGCGGGCAACCTCCGGCCCCGGCCGTACGTCATCCTGACGTGGGCGCAACGGGTATTGCGCTCACGGCCGGTGATGGAGGATGCGCATGAGCGTCAGGAGATCCGCCGCGTGAAGGTCGTGCTGCTCTGCGGTGGGTACGGGTGGTGCCCGTGAGGCAGGCTCGCTGTCAGGCCCCGGCCTCGGCCCGTCCGCGCGTGCCCTGCAGGAGCGTGGACACGCGCTGGCGGCTCACGCGGAACAGCTCGCCGATCTTCGTGATGCTGACGTCCTCGCGCTGCAGCGCGAGCGCCTCCTCCCGGCGGAACCTGCTGCCGAGCTCGCCGAGGTCGTCCAGCACCTGCGTGATCGTCTCGATGACGAGGGGCGGCTCCTCCGTCGAGACGATCTCGTACCAGGACGCGCCGTTCCGGCGGCGCTCGATCAGCTCCTCCGCGCGGACGGATGCCGCGCCGAGGGCCGTGATCGTGCGCTCCAAGCCCGCTCTGAGCTCGACCAACGCCTGGACCGCTTCATCGGTGTCCCCGGTCATCCTCACCGACCTTTCTGTCCGATCTCCCACGATCATGCCCTCGCGAGCGGATTCGGGCCGATGACTCGTCCCGGAACGCCGGCGGGGGAGCCGGACGCGTGTCCCACGGTGCCGTTCGGCCTGCCGGCACACCCGCCGCGCTGGGGCAACCTCGCGCTCGCCGACCTGCGGACGCAGCCGATGACGATCGTGCCCCCGGCCGCGTGCTCCGGCGAGAAGTCCGGTGCGGGCGAGGGCCTCGCGCTGTCCATCAGCTCCGCGCTCGGCGCACTCGCCGGGCTCGCCAGCTGGCTCATCGCCGCACGCCTGCTCCCCCAAGCCGACGTCGGACTCGCCGCCGCCGTCGTGTCCGCGTTCATCCTGATCGCCGGGATCACCCAGCTCAACCTCGGCCTCGGGTTGATCCGCTGGCTCCCGGTGGCGGGCTGCCACGCCTCACCCCTGGTCTGGCGCAGCCTCCTCCTGATCATGCCGCTGTCCGCGGTCGTCGGCCTCGGATACGTGGTGTTCGTCCCGGACCTCGCCCGGACCGCCGCCGGCGCGGACGGGCCGCTCCCCCTCGGCATGTGCCTGTTCGCGCTGGCCAGCGCGGGGTGGGGGGTGTTCATCGTCCACGACTACATCCTCGTGGCGATCGGGAAGCCCTGGTGGACGGTGTGGCGCAACGGCCTGTTCGCCGTCGTCCGGATCACGCTGCTGCTGGTGCTCGGCACCGCGTTCGGAGCCCAGGGGGTCGTCCTGTCCTGGGTCGGCCCGATCGTGGTCTGGATCGCCGTCGGGTCCCTCGTCCTTCTCGTCGTGGTGCGCCGGTTCGCCCGCCGGTCGCCCGGCTCGGGCGTGATGCCCAGCCGCTCCGAGGTCGTGGGCTTCCTCGGCCCGACCGCAACCGCCCAGGTCGGCTACACCCTGCTGCTCAACCAGGTGCCGCTCGTCGTCATCCTGCGGTTCGGTCCCGAGGCCGGAGCGGCGTTCTTCATCGCCTGGCAGGCCACCATCGTCCTCGAGACCGCGGCCAACTACTACATGCACCCGCTGTCGGCGAGGTGGGCCCGTGAACCCGGACGCGGCGCCGAGCTCACCAGCTCGTCCCGGCGCAGCATCCTGAAGATCTTCCTGCCGCTCCTCACGCTCGGCGCGGTCCTCGCCGGGCCCGGCCTGTCCATCTTCGGACCCGGCTACGCCGCGGCCGCCGACATCCTCCGGTTGCTGCTGCTCGGGCTCGCCTTCCGGCTGCTCGTCGTGCACGAGCTCGGCGTCCGGACCGCTGCGGGCCACGGCATGGCCTACGCCCGCCTCCACATCGCCAGCACCCTGCTCGTGCTGGTCGTCGCGCTCGTCGTCCCGGCCTCACCCGACCCGGATCCGAACGGTGTCGGCGCCGACCTCCTCCCCGTCGCCCTCGGGTACGTCGTCGTCCAGGTCGCGTGCGCGGCGCACGTCGTGCTGGTCCGGCTGCGGGAACGGGCACGGCGCGGCGGCGCTCAGACCGGCACGACCTCCACCGCCGCCCCCTGATCGCGGAGGGCGGCGACCTGCTCCGCGGGCGCCTGGTCGTCGACCAGTACGAGGTCGAAGTCGGTGAGCGGGGCGAGGCGGTGCAGCGCGGTGCGCCGCAGCTTGGCGTTGTCGATCAGGAGCACCCGCGTGCGCGCCGCGCGCAGCATCGCCCGCTTGACCAGCACGATCTCCTGCTCCTGGTGGTAGGCGTGCGTCGATGAGACGGCGGAGACGCTGCAGAGCAGCAGGTCGGTCTGCAGCGCCTCGACGGCCTCGGCACAGGGCACTCCGCCGAACGAGTCGTGCGTGGGCGAGTAGATGCCGCCGAGGACGACCAGCTGGACGCCGGGCATCGCGGTGAGCAGCGAGACGGCCGGCAGGAAGTTGGTCGCGACGGTGAGCGGCGTGACGTCCTCCAGCAGGCGGACCACGGCGAGCGCGCTGGTGGAGTCGTCCAGCATCACCGACATCCCCGGCTCCACCATGGTGCGGGCCCGCCGGGCGAGCGCCTGCTTCTGCACCTGCGCCGTGTTGAGGCGGTACGCCACATTGCTCTCGAACACGCTGGTTGGCTGCGCGGTGACCCCACCCCGGTACTTGCGCACCACGCCCTGGCGCTCGAGTGCGTCCAGGTCCCGGTGCACCGTCATCAGGCTGACGCCGAACGCCTCCACCAGCTCGTGCGCGGTGGCGGTGCCGTGCTGGACGACGTACTCCGCGATCTCGGTCTGCCGGCGAGCCGGACGTCGGGTCGTCATGTCGACCCCTTCAGTGCTGCCTGCCGTCACCCAGCCATCTCACCAGACGCGCAGGAGCGCCTCGGCCCCTTCGGCCAGCTCCCGCACGACATCCTCGGCCGGCCGGACGGCGGTGACGTGCTCGACGCCGCCGCCCGCGTACAGCGCCATGGCGTGGATCATGCCCTGCACCTCCTTGTGCGGCGGCATCCCCGCGCGCGGCGGGAGCTGCTGGTCACCGACGCCGCCCACGGTCTCCCCGTCGACCGCCTCCACCGCCGCGATCGCGGAACGGAGCACGCGTGCGCGCGGCAGCGTGGCACACATCGGGCACTCCGCGAACCCGTCGGTGATCTCGGTGCTCTCCGGGCCCGCGGCGAGCAGCGCCAGGACGTACTCGGGGTGTGCCCCCGACTCCGGCGTCGCGAGGAACCGGGTACCGACCCGGGCCCCGGACGCGCCCGCCGCGAGCACAGCGGCCAGCGCACGCGGCTCGGCGATCCCGCCCGCGGCGAGCACCGGCACGTCCACCGCACGCAGCACGGCGGTGAGCAGCGGCAGCAGCGCCGTGTCGCCGCGGACGTGCCCACCCGCCTCCCGGCCCTGCACCGTGACGACGTCCGCTCCCGCCTCGACCGCGAGCACGGCGTCGGGCAACGACCCGACCTGCCAGTTCACCAGCGCACCGCCCTCGTGCGCCGCCTCGACGAGCTTGGCGTGCGGGGCGTTCCAGAAGAAGTCGACCATCCGCGCCCTGGCCCCCGCGACCGCGACCGCGGCCGGGTCGACCTGCTCGGTGACGAAGTTGACGGCGAGCGTCCCCGCGCCCGCGTCCATCCAGGGGTCCAGCTGGGCGGCGAGCGCCTCCGGCTCGGCTCCGATCGGCGCGCTGACCGTCCCGACGCCGCCTGCCCGCGCCACCGCGAGCGCGAGACCCGGCGGGGCGAGCTGCCCCATCGGTGCCTGCTGGATCGGGACGTCGCAGCCCACGAGCTCGGTGAACCGCGTGCTGAGCATCGGTGCCTCCTCGGTCCGGGACACCCCAGGATGGCGCGGATCGGCCCGAGTCATCCACAACTTCCACCGAACGGCCACGGGATGGGCGGCCCACCTCAGCACCGAGCGGCGGGGTGCACCCGGTCCGAACGGGTGCAGACTGTGTCCGTGACCGTTCCCGATCTGACCCCGGTCCGCCGATTCGTCGGCCGCGACCACGGACTCGCGAGCGTCAGCATCGTGCGGGCCGACGGCACGCCACACGCCTCGCTGGTGAACGCGGGCGTGCTCGAGCACCCGCTCACCGGACGACCCGTCGTCGGGTACGTCACGTACGGCCCGGTGAAGCTGCGGTCCCTGCGCGAACGCCCCGCGACGTCCATCCTGTGGCGGGCCGGCTGGGAGTGGATCGGCGTCGACGGCCGAAGCGGGCTGATCGGCCCCGACGACCCGGCCGACGGCATCGACGCCGAGGGCCTTCGCCTGCTGCTCCGGGCGGTGTTCACCGGCGCGGGCGGCACCCACGACGACTGGGACGCCTATGACCGCGTCATGCGCGAGGAGCGGCGGGTCGCGGTTCTGATCGAGCCCGAGCGGGTGTACGGCACCTACTCCTGAGCCGTACCCGCCCGGGCTCCCCGTGTCCCCCGAGCCGCGCGGGGCCCGACCGCGTCAGCGGGCCGCGAGCCGCGAGCGGCGCATGCCGTAGCCGAAGTAGACCACCAGCCCGATCAGGAACCAGACGACGAACCGCAGCCACGTCACCGGATTGAGGAAGCTGATCAGCCAGAGCGAGAACAGCACGCCGACGGCGGGCACTACCGGCATCCCCGGGCAGCGGAACGAGCGGGGGAGGTCGGGCCGCCGGTAGCGCAGGACGATCACCGCGACGCATACGACGACGAAGGCGAGCAGGATGCCGATGTTCGTCAGCTCGGCGGCCTCGCTGATCGGCAGGAACCCGGCGATCGCCGCGGATACGACGCCGAGGACCCAGGTGATCCGCGTCGGCGCCTTGCGTTCGGGGTCGGTCTTCGAGAACCAGGCGGGCAGCAGCCCGTCGCGGCTCATCGCGTAGCCGACGCGGGAGGCGCCCATGAGGAACGTGAACAGCACGGTGAGGATGCCGAAGATCGCCCCCGCCGCGATGATCGCGCCGAGCACCGGGAGCCCGACGGACGCGAACGCCGCGGAGAACGGCGCGTCGGTGTTGATGTCGCGGTAGTTGACCATGCCGGTGAGCACCAGGCAGGCGAGCACGTAGAGCACCATCGAGATCGCCAGCGAATAGACGATCGCCTTCGGCATATGGCGCTGCGAGTCCTTCGACTCCTCGGCCGCCGTGCTCATCGCGTCGTACCCGAACACGGCGAAGAACACCGTGGCGGCACCGACGAACGCGCCGGACAGCCCGAACGGGGTGAACGGGTTGTAGTTGGCCGGGTCGATGTGGAAGACGCCGACCACGATCACCAGGGCCACGACGGCGACCTTGAGGTACACCAGGAACGTCTCGAACCGCGCGGCGCTGCGCATGCCCAGGTTGAGCACGAACGCGATCAGCAGGCACAGCAGCGCGGCGAACAGGTCGAGGACGTAGCTGCCCGGCGCGACCCCCCCGGACTCGGTGCCCGGTGCGCCGAGCATCCAGGTCGGCAGCGAGACGCCGAGGAACCCGAGCAGGTCCCCCAGATAGCCCGAGATTCCGATCGCGACGACCGACACGATCGCCGTGTACTCCAGCAGCAGGTCCCACCCGATGAACCACGCGGCGAACTCCCCGAGCACCACGTAGCCGTACGTGTAGGCCGAACCCGCCTTCGGGATCAGGCCGGCGAACTCGGCGTAGGAGAACGCCGCCGCCGCGCTCGCGATGCCCGCCACCAGGAACGAGATCACCACCGCGGGCCCGGCGGTCTCGTTCGCGACCACCCCGGCGAGGGAGAAGATCCCCGCCCCGATGATCCCCCCGACACCGATCGCGGTGAGCTGCCAGAGCCCGAGCGTGCGCTCGAGGCCGCCGCCCCGCACCTCCTCCACGTCGTCGATGGGCTTGCGACGCAACAATGCGTTGCCCGGTGCGGTCACCGCGTCCTCCTCGAATCGAGCCCTCAGCCGCGCGTCAGCAGCGAACGCGCGAAGAACACCAGGTTCGCCGGCCGTTCCGCCAGCCTGCGCATGAAATAGCCGAACCACTCCGTGCCGTAGGGCAGGTAGACGCGCACCCGCAGCCCGCGCGCCGCGAGGTCGGTCTGGGCGTGCGGGCGCACGCCGTAGAGCATCTGCAGCTCGTAGCCGTCGACGGAGCGCCCGGCCCGCTGGGCGAGGTGGCGGGCGATCGCGACGAGCCGCGGGTCGTGCGTCGCCACCATCGGCAGGCCCCGCCCGGCCATGAGGATCTTGAGGCACCGGACGTAGGACAGGTCGACCTCGGCGGCGCTCCGGTATGCCACCGACTCCGGCTCGTCGTAGGCACCCTTGCACAGCCGCACCCGGGAGCCGGGCCCGGCGAGCTCCCGGCAGTCCGCCTCGGTGCGATGCAGCTGGGACTGCAGCACCGCGCCCACCCAGGGGAAGTCCACCCGCAGGTCCCGCACGGTGGCCAGGGTGGCGTCGGTGGTCGTGTGGTCCTCCATGTCGACGGTGACGGTGGTGCCCACCGCGGCCGCCGCCTCGCACACCTGCCGCGCCGACTCCAGCGCGATCTTCTCGCCGTCCCGCGGCAGCCGCTGCCCGAACGCCGACAGCTTCACCGACACCTCGACCCTGTCCGCCAGCCCCTCGTGCCCCAGCCGCCGCAGGAGCGTCAGGTACGCGGCGACGTTCGCCTCGGCCTGCGCGCGCTCGGTGGTGTCCTCGCCGAGGTGGTCGATCGTGACGAGCCGGTCGGCCGTGATCCGGCGCGCGGCAACGATCGCCGCGGCCACCGTGGTTCCGGCGACGAATCGGTCGACCAGCGCGTCGAACGGCCCGGCCTCCACGGCCGCGCGGACGGCGCCCGACCGGGACGCTGCCAGCAGGGTGCTGCGAAGCATGCGGTGGACCGTAGATCGTGACGGTTCCCGCAGGCTCGTCCGAGCGGACAACGTTTCCGCACCGTCCTGGTGCAGCTCGACAGCTACCCTCCGGTCCATGGACACCACGCTCCGCCGCCTGCTCGCCGCGATCGGCGAGCCGCTGGTGGAGGTGGCCGCTGCCCCGGCCGGGCTCGACGTCCCGCTCACCGGGCTCGCGATCGTCGACCCCGACGACGAGCCCGACCGGTACCCGGGCCAGCTCGTGCTGGTGATCGGGGTGCGGGGGCGGGCCGCGACCGCCGCGCTGCGGGCAGCGGCGCGGCGGGGCGCGGCCGCGGTGGCGGTGAAGGCGGGCGGCCCGGCGGACGTGCTGCGCGCGGCCGCCATGGACGCAGGTGCCGCGCTCCTGCTGGTGCGGCCGGACGTGCGCTGGGAGCGGCTGGAGTCGCTCGCGCGCGACGTCCTGCACGAGGGCGGGCCGGCAGGCGACGACGGGTCGGGCGATCTGAACTCGCTCGCCCAGACGGTCGCGCTGCTCACGCGCGGCGTCGTCAGCATCGAGGACACCGCGAGCCAGGTGCTCGCGTACTCCCGCTCGGACGCCGACGCGGCGCAGGTCGACGAGCTGCGCAGGCTCTCGATCCTCGGCCGTCAGGGGCCCGCCGACTACCTGCGGATGCTGCGCGAGTGGGGCGTGTTCGACCGGTTGCGCGACAGCGAGGACGTCGTGCACGTCGACGAGCACGCCGAGCTGGGCATCCGGCGCAGGCTCGCGATCGGGATCCACGCCGGCCACCGCCAGCTCGGCACGATCTGGGTGCAGGAGGGCGCGGAGCCGTTCGCCGAGCGCGCCGCGGAGGTGCTGGTCGGCGCGGCGCGGGTGGCGGCGGGCCACCTCGTTCGCCGCCGCAGCCAGCAGGCGCCCGGCGGCCGGTGGGAGCGGGACCTGGTGGCCGGCCTGCTCGACGGGCGGGCGAGCCCGGATCTGGTGGCCGGGACGTTCGGGCTGAACGAGGACGCGGGTGCGCTCGTCGTCGCGTTCGCCGTCCGCGACGCCGACGCCGCCTCCCAGGAGCTGGTCGTCGCCGAGCTCGTCGAGGTCGTCTCGGTGCACGCGGTGGCCCACCGGCGGGCGGCGCTCTCCGCCGCGGTCGGGGCGCGGGTGTACGCGGTGCTGCCGGACGTCCACGGCACGGATGTGGTCCGGACGCTGTGCGCCGAGGTCGTCAGCGCCGCCCGGCGCCGCAGCGGCATCCGGATCCAGGCGGGGATCGGGTCGCCCGCGGCGCGGCTCGCCGGCGTGCCGGACTCCCGCCGCGAGGCCGACCGGGTGCTCGACGCGATGGCCGAGGGGCAGGACGTGGCGGTGTTCGGCGAGATCCGCGCCGAGGTGCTGCTCACCCAGACCCTCGGGCTGCTGGCGGCGAACCCGGACCTGCGCGACCCGGGCGTGGCCCGGCTGGTCGAGTACGACCGGGAGCACCGCACCGACCTCGTCGCCTCGGTGGTGGCGTGGCTCGACGCGATGGGCGACGTCCGCGCGGCCGCGGAGCGGCTCACCGTGCACCCCAACACCCTGCGCTACCGGGTGCGGCGAGCCACGGCGATCGCCGGTCTGCGGCTGGACGAGCCGCGGGCCCGGCTGGTGCACCACCTCCAGCTGCTGGCCGCGGGCCGCGGGCGCCCCTGACCCGCGAAGGCACCGCTTGACAGGACCACCGGGCCCCGCAACACTGAACTATATGGTTCAGTGTTCGGACGGGCTCGACGACTCCTTCCGGGCGCTGTCCGACCGGACCCGCCGCGGGATCCTCGAGCGCCTGGGTGCGCGCGAGGCGTCCGTCAGTGAGCTCGCCGGGCAGTTCGGGATGACGCTCACGGGGATGAAGAAGCACATCGCCGTGCTCGAGGAGGCGGGGCTGGTCCGCACGGAGAAGGTCGGTCGGGTCCGGATCTGCCGGATCGGCCCGCGCCGACTGGAGGACGAGACCGCGTGGATCGCGCGGTACCAGGAGATGCTCGAGGCCCGGCTCGACCGGTTGGGCGCGTTCCTCGAGCGCACGAAGGGAGAGCCAGAGCCATGACGAACGCAACGATCACCACCCCGGCCGAGCGGGAGATCCGCATCGAGCGCGTATTCGACGCCCCGATCGCGCGGGTGTGGCGGGCCTTCACCGACCCGGAGCTGGTGGCCCAGTGGTGGGGCCGGGGCAACAAGCTCGAGATCGTGCGCATGGAGGTCGAGCGCGGCGGGCACTGGCGGTTCGTCGAGCACGGGCCGGAGGGCGACCACGGGTTCGAGGGCCGCTACCGCGAGGTCACCCCGATGGAGCGGGTGGTGCAGACCTTCGAGTGGGACGGCATGCCGGGCCACGTGGCGGTCGAGACCGCCGAGTTCACCGACCTCGGCGACGGGCGCACGAAGGTCACCAGCACGTCGCTGTTCCACACCGCCGAGGAGCGCGACGGGATGCTGAACTCGGGCATGGAGATCGGGCTCAACGAGAGCTACGCCGCGCTCGACGAGCTCCTCGCCAGGCTGCCCTGAGCAGCCGCCGCAGGCTCGTCCGCCCGGACAACGCGAGCACCGAATCGTTGTCCCCGCGGACGAGCCTGCGGCAGGCGGGGCTTCCTAGGGTTCAAGGCACCTCCGACCCTGGGGAGTCCCCTGCTATGGACGCGATCACCTCCACTCCGGTCCCGCGGAACGAGCCGGTGCGCGACTACGCGCCGGGCTCACCGGAACGCACGAGCCTGCAGGCCGCCCTCGCCGAGATGGGCGGGACGCACCACGACCTGACCGTCACCATCGACGGCCGGCAGCAGATGGCGGGCGGCACGCCGTTCGACGTCGTCGCGCCGCACGACCACGCGCACGTGCTGGGCACGTCCGCGAACGCCGGGCACGGCGAGGCGAAGGCCGCCGTCGAGGCGGCGCTGCGGGCCGCGCCCACGTGGCGTGCGCTGCCGTTCGAGGCGCGGGCATCGGTGCTGCTGCGCGCCGCCGACCTGCTCTCCGGGCCGTGGCGGGGCCGGCTCAACGCCGCCACGATGCTCGGTCAGAGCAAGACCTGCTACCAGGCCGAGATCGACTCCGCGTGCGAGCTCGCCGACTTCTGGCGCTTCAACGTGGCCTACGCCCGCCAGATCCTGGAGAACCAGCCGAACAGCGGCCCGGGCGCGTGGAACCGGATGGACTACCGGCCGCTCGAGGGCTTCGTCTACGCGATCACGCCGTTCAACTTCACGGCGATCGCCGGGAACCTCCCCACCGCCCCGGCGCTGATGGGCAACACGGTGATCTGGAAGCCGTCGCCGACGCAGACGCTCGCCGCGTGGCACATGATGCGCCTGCTGGAGGAGGCGGGCCTCCCGCCTGGTGTGATCAACATGCTCACCGGTGACGGCCGTGAGATCTCCGAGGTGCTGCTCGCCGACCGGGCGCTCGCCGGGATCCACTTCACCGGCTCGTCCGCCACGTTCCAGCACCTGTGGCAGCAGGTCGGCGCGAACATCCCGCACTACGCCACCTACCCGCGGCTGGTCGGCGAGACCGGCGGCAAGGACTTCGTCGTGGCGCACGCGTCCGCGGACGTCGACGTGCTGCGCACCGCGCTCGTCCGCGGCGCCTTCGAGTACCAGGGCCAGAAGTGCTCGGCGGCCTCGCGGGCGTTCGTGCCGCGCTCGGTCTGGACGCGGCTGCGCGACGACCTCGTCGACGAGGTCGAGGCGCTGTCGATGGGCGACGTCGAGGACTTCGGCAACTTCCTCGGCGCCGTGATCGACCGCAGGGCCTACGACAAGGTGACCACGGCGATCGAGCGCGCCCACTCCGACCCGGGGCTCGAGGTGGTCGCGGGCGGCACCGCCGACGACGCAACCGGCTTCTTCGTGCGCCCCACGATCGTCCTCGGCGGCGACCCGGGCCACGAGATGTTCTCGACCGAGTACTTCGGGCCGCTGCTCGCCGTCAACGTGTACGAGGACGCGCAGTTCGAGCAGGTGCTGGAGCACGTCGACCGCGGCGCGCCGTACGGGCTCACCGGCGCGGTGATCGCGCAGGACCGGGCTGCCATCGAGACGGCGTCGAAGGCCCTGCGATTCGCCGCGGGGAACTTCTACGTCAACGACAAGCCGACCGGCGCCGTCGTCAGCCAGCAGCCCTTCGGCGGCGGGCGCGCGTCGGGGACCAACGACAAGGCCGGCTCGATCTACAACCTGCTCCGCTGGGTGAGCCCCCGCACGATCAAGGAGAGCTTCGTCCCGCCGAGGGTGAGCCGCTACCCGCACCAGGGCTAGTGCGGTGGCCACGGACGTTGCCGGGACGGACCCGGTGAACGTTCATGGCCACCGCACTGGTCAGCCGCGGTTCGCCCCGATGCGCTCCAGGATCCAGCCGATCCCGGGGTTCCCGGGCGTCCCGTCGGCGGTTCCGGGCCCGACCTGGAACGTGTTGTTCCACCGGTCCGGCGTACCCGGGGCGCCGAGGTGGTCGGCCGTTCCCACCCGGGACGCGCCCTGGAACCAGCCGGCGGCGTGGACCATGAGGTGGATCTGCTTCCCCGGGTCACGGGCGACGTGGTCGATGAGGCGCCGGTAGGAGTCCTTCCCGGCGATGGCGCCGTCGGTCGCGCTCGCGTAGTCCTCGTCGCGCCACGCGCCGAAGACGCGCCGCCACCCGGGGAAGTCGACCGAGTAGCCCGGCGGGGCGGGCACCGACCTCGTGTCGTCGTCCAGGAAGCCCTGGCCGCTGCCGCCGAAGGACTCGACGTTGATGATCGGCTTGTCGGTGTGGTCCTGGAGCGTGTCGAACGCGTCGATCGCCTCGTCGGCGTTGCTCCCGGCGTCCTGCATCACCACGTCGACGTCGTCCATGTCCGCGATGTCCGCGCTCTCGTCGGTCTCCACCGTGCCGGTGCCGACCGGGCGGCCCGGCGCCGCGTCCTTCACCGCGCGCAGGTACTCCCGCAGGCTGTGCCCCGACTCGATCGAGTTCGAGTCGTCGGGCTCGTTGTAGACGTCGAAGATGACGTTCGAGTAGCCCGCGAGCGCGGCCGCGGCCGTGCGCGCGGCGGCGGTCAGCGTCTCGGTGGAGTCGTCCTCGGCCGCGGACCGGTAGAACAGCCCGACGATCGCCACCATCCCGCGGGCGTCCGCCGCCGCGACGATGCGCCTGGTCCGCTCGACGACCTGCGTACCGCTGGTGGAGCCGTTCGCGGTGTGCCGCTCGTCGTGCCCGAACCCGACGATCGAGGTGATCTCGCTGGTGCCCCGGTCGATCTCGCCGTCGCGCGTGAACACCGGCGAGTACCCACCGCTGGAGCCCTGCAGCCACACGACGAAGCTGTTCACGCCGTGGTCGCGCCACGTGTCCAGCTGGGAGATCAGCTCGTCGGTCCAGTCGTCGCGCATCGCCGCGCTGGCCACCCGGAACCCGAACAGGGTGGACGGTGTGCCGTTCACCAGGATCTGGCTGCCCTGCACCGACACCGTGGTCTGCGACCGACTCGGCGCGGGTGCCGGCTCCGCCCGGCCCGGCCCGGTCCGCTCCACCGGCCCGCAGGCGGCGATCAGCAGGAGCAGCACGCCGCTCAACGCGAGACGGGAGATCACCCCCCGACGCTAGCCAGCACGCGCACGACGTCGAGCAGGGACCGGTCGTCCCCGACGTTGCCGGGGAACACGACGTAGGGGATGCCGGCGGCCGGACCGCCGACCGGCTCCCACAGCGAGACGATGCCGGGCAGCATCGGCCCGCGGACGATCGCGTGGCGGATCTGCAGGCCCTCGCTGGCGACGTCGGACGACGTGATCCCGCCCTTGGCGACCACGAAGCGCGGCGGGTGCGCGGCGAGGGTCCGCCGGACGACGTCGACGAGGGCGGTCGATACGGTGCGGGCGATCCGCAGACTCCCGTCGGGGGTGTCGGCCCGCACCAACGCGCGGCTGGTGTGGAGCACGACGTCCCCGTCGGCGAGGCCTGCCACGACCTCGTCGGCCACGGCGTCGACCTCCCCGGCCGCGCCCTCGAGCAGCTTCTCCACCTCCAGCTCGACGACGCGGGCGCTCTGGTGCTCGGCGCGCAGCACGTCGAGCTGCCGGGTGGTGAGGCCGACGTGTGAGCCGATCACCACGAGCCCGCCGCCCGGGCCGGGCGCGCGTCCCGCGAACGCCTCCTCGGCGGTGAGCGGCGCGCGGACCTCCTGCCCGATCCGGCCCCGGACGAACGGCGGCCCCACCCGGTACAGCAGGCTCTTGCCCCGCCGTTCCGCCTCCGCCAGCCCGAGCGCGAGCGCCCTCAGGTCGTTCTCGGTGACGACGTCGGCGACGGCGGGCACGCCGCCGGTGGCTGCATCCAGTGCGTCCGCGACGCGCCCGCCGCGGATCACGTCCAGGTCGAGGACGAGCACGTCCCGGGCCGGGTACCGGCCGCCGGACTTCTCCTCCACGTACTCGGCGAGGCGCGACCGCGTGAAGCCGAACGTGGCGTCCCGCGCGAACTCGGTCTCGGCCACCGGGATGAGCCCGCCCGCACCGTCGCGCATGTAGTGCGTGCCCCCGATCGTGACGCGGCCCGCGTCCGGGAACGCGGGCACGATCACCACGGCGTCGGTGCGTGCGCCCGAGGCCCGTGCCAGCTCGTCGGCGATCACCTCGGGTTCGAGGGGGAAGTGCCCGCGCAGTGTGGAGTCGCTGCGGCTGACGAAGCCGAGCGCGCGCCCGTCTGCGGCCGCGAGGGCGTTGCGGACGACCTCCCGGTTGCGCACCTCCGCCTCGGCCGGATCGAGGCTCCGGGTGTTGGTGAGGACGTACACCGCGGGGGCGTGCTGCGCGAAGGCCCACGCGAGGTCCGAGCTCTCCCAGCGGGTGAGCACCGGCAGGTCGGCGACGGACTGGGTGCCGGTCGGGTCGTCGTCGAGCACCACGAGGGTGCGTCCCGACGCCGCGACGGACGCCGCCACCTCGCTCGCGGGGACCTCGACCTCGGCCGGGTAGCCGGCGAGGAGCTCGGACTCGATCACGGTCATGAGACCTGGAGCCCGCCGTTGATGTCGTACGTCGCGGCGGTGATCCAGCCGGCGTCGTCGCTCAGCAGGAAGGCCATGAGCGCCGCGACCTCGTCGCGGGTGCCCACCCGCCCGAGCAGGGTGTCGGCCGACATGGCGGCCTTCCGGTCGTCGGTGAGCAGGCCGCCCATGATGTCGGTGTCGATCGGCCCGGGCGCCACGGCGTTGACGGTGATGCCGTGCTCCCCCACCTCGCGGGCGAGCGCGCGCGTGAAGCCGATGATCGCGGCCTTCGACGCGCTGTAGGCGACCTTCGAGTAGGTGCCGCCGCCGCGCTGCGCCGAGACCGACGACACGCTGACGATCCGGCCCCGCTTCCGCTCGATCATGCCGCGCACCACCCGCTGGGTCACGATGAACGTGCCACGCGCGTTCACTGCGAAGATCCGGTCCCAGCCCTCCACCGTCTCGTTCTGGAACGGGACGGGCGAGGCGATCCCTGCAAGGTTGGCCAGCCCGACGATCGGCGGCAGCCCGGCCTCCACCTCGCCGATCGCCGCATCGACCGAGCCCTGGTCGGAGACGTCCACGCCGAGGCCGAGCGTGGGCACGCCACGGGCCTCGCCGATCTCGGCGGCCGCCGCCCGCGCCTCGTCCGCGTCGATGTCCAGCACCGCGACCGCCCAGCCCTCGCCGGCCAGCCGGCCGGCGAGTGCGCGGCCGATGCCACGCCGGGAGGCCGCGCCGGTCAGCACGGCGGTGCGTCGGTCGTCGGTCATGCCGTTCCCTCCTCGTAGGTCTCGATCACGCGCGAGTCGTCGCGGGCGGTGAGGCCGGCGTCGGCGGCCCGCAGGTAGCGGTCGCGGGCCACGTCGAGCAGCGGGGTGCGGGCGCCCACCGCGCCTGCGGCGTCCGCCACGAGCCCGCTGTCCTTCACGAAGATCGAGATCGCGCTGGCGACGTCGACATCGGTGCCCTGCAGCATGCGCGGGCCGCGGTCGGACAGCATGAACGACCCGGCGGCGCCCTGCTCGACGAGCGAGAGGACCTGGGCCCGGTCCAGGCCGAGCGCGCCGGCCAGCGCGAGCGCCTCGGCCGCCGCCACGATGTGGATCGCGCACAGGTGCTGGTTGACGACCTTGATCGCCTGTCCCTCGCCGACCTCCCCGCCGACCTCGCGCACGACGCCCAGTGCCTCGAGCACCGGACGCGCCGCGGTGACGTCCGCGGGGGCGCCCGCGGCGAAGAGCGTCAGCTCCCCCTTCGCGGCGCGCGCGATCCCGCCGGTCACCGGGACGTCGACGACGGCGGCGCCCGCCTCCGTCAGCCGCGCGGCCTGCGCGCGTACCGACTCCGGCCCCACCGTGCTCATCACGACCCAGCGCCGCCCGGCGACGTCCCCGGCCAGTGCCTCGGTGACGAGGGCGTCGAGCTGGTCGGGCGTCGCCACCATCGCGATCACGAACTCGGCCGGCGGCGCCTCGCCGAAGCTGCCGACGGCCGGTACGCCTGCGGCGGCCGCCCGCTCGCGCGCGGCGGGGAGCGTGTCGACGCCGGTGGTGTCGTGGCCGGCGTCCACCAGCCTGCGGGCCATCGGCAGGCCGATGGCCCCGACCCCGACGAAGGTGACGGTCGACATGGAGATCCTCCTAGGGACGGGGTTTCAACCATTCCAGTCGAGCTGGTGCTCCGGCACGCCGACGCTCCTGCCGTACCCGACGACGTGGGCCCGGGCCGGCTCGTCCCCACGCCGGTACCGGAACGACCGTCCGGCGAAGACCACGACGTGGTCGCCGCCGACCCGGAAGTCCGCGTACCAGCCGCCCTCGGCGGAGATGGCCGCGGCCAGCGCGTCGGCGAGCTCGCCCGCCCGCTCGTCGGGCGCCTCGACGTCGAGCAGCGTCCACACCGGCGGTTGGCCCGGCCCCGCCGACGCCGACACGTCCTCCCGCCACATCCGGGCGACGCGCAGGTCGGGCACTTCCAGGACGGCGCCGGGCCGGAGGCTCTCGGCGAGAATGCGTGCGCGCAGCATCATCCGATCATGGCCCGGCGAGCACGTCGGCCACCACCGGCAATGCGCGCTCCAGCTCGTCGCGGGCCGGGCCCGCGTAGCCGAGCACGATCCCCGCACCTGCCGGGATCCCGGCGTGGTGGCGGGCGAGCCCGTCCAGCCGGACGCCCCGCGCGGCCGCCGCGGCCACGGCGGCCCGCTCGGTGGTGGCGTCGGGCAGCGGCACCACGACGTGCGCGCCCGCGGCGTCGCCCGCCACCGAGAGCCCGGCGGCGAGCACGGTGGCGCCGACCGCGGCCCGCCGCCCGGCGAGCTCGCGCCGCAGCCGCCGCAGGTGCCGCGCCAGGTCACCGTGGGCGCCGAACGCGGCGAACACCCGCTGCCCGGCCCGCCCGGGTCGGCCACCGGAGCGCTCGCGCGCCTCCAGCAGCGCGTCCCGCACCGCGGGCGGGGCGACCAGCCACCCGGCCCCGAGCGTCGGGGTGAGCAGCTTGCTCGCCGTACCGAGGTGGACCACGACGTCGGGTCCGAGCGCGGCGAGCAGCGGCAGCGGCGCGACGTCGTAGCGCAGCTCGCCGTCGTAGTCGTCCTCCAGCACGAGGAACCCCTCGGCACGGGCCCGTTCCACCAGCGCCACCCGGCGGGCGGCCGAGAGCCGCGATCCCGTCGGGTACTGGTGCGCAGGCGTGCAGTAGACGGCCGCGAGCCCGCGCGGGAGCGCCTCCACCACGAGGCCCGCCGCGTCCACCGGCACGCTCGCGACGACGAGCCCGGCGTCGCGCAGCGCGGCGGTCGCCCGCTGGTAGCCGGGCTCCTCGACGGCAACCCGGGCGCCCGCGGGCAAGGTGCGGGCGAGCTCGCCGATCGCCGCCGTGCTGCCGGCGGTCGCGAGCAGGTCGGCGGGGTCGGCCGGCAGGCCGCGGTGCCGCAGGAGGTGCTCGACCACGACGACCCGGAACGCCTCCAGCCCCACGGCGTCCGGGCCGATGTCGGGGGCGGGGTCGGCGGCGGCCCGCCATGCGCGCCGCCACGCGGCCCGGTCCAGCGCGGACACGCACGGCGTCCCGGGCGTCAGGTCGACGAGTGCGCGCTCGGGAGGCGCCGTGGCTGTGGCCGGGGTACGCACGCGGGCCGGCGGTCCGGCCGGTGCCCCCACCACGTACGTGCCCGACCCGCGCCGCCCCTGCGCCCAGCCCTCGGCGAGCAGCTGGTCGTACGCCGCGGCCGTCACGGTGCGGCTCACGCCGAGGGTCGCCGCGAGCGCGCGCGTCGAGGGGAGGCGGTCGCCCGCGCAGAGCGTCCCGTCGGCGGTGGCGGCGCGCAGCGCGTCGGCGAGCTGGACGGCGAGCGGGCGCCCGGCGGTGCGGTCCAGCGGCAGCGGCGGCAGGTCCACGAGTGGCCTTCCGAAGTCGGGCGGAAGTGGCCCTGCCACGATGCCACCTCCGCACCGACCATGGGACCGTGAGCCTCTCGGACACAAAAGCGGCGACCACCCGCACCGCCCTGACCCGCCACCGCGAACGCGCCCGCACCGACCGCGCCGACCTGCACGCCGTGCTCGACGCGGGGCTCGTCGGCCACATCGGGCTCATCCGCGACGGCGCCCCCGTCGTGCTGCCCACCGGCTACGGGCGCGTCGACGACACCGTCTACGTGCACGGCTCCACCGGTGCGGGGTGGCTCCGGATCGCCGACGGCGCACCGGTCTGCCTGACCGTCACCCACGTCGACGGGATCGTCTACGCCCGCTCGGTGTTCAACCACTCGATGAACTACCGCAGCGCCGTGGTGCACGGTTCCGCCCGGCTCGTCACCGACCCCGCCGAGAAGCTCGCCGCCTTGCGCGCCATCACGGAGCAGCTCTCGCCGGGCTCCTGGGAGCACGCCCGCGAGCCGGACCGCCGCGAGCTCGCCGCCACCGCGGTGTTCGCGGTCGACCTCGGCGAGGCGAGCGTCAAGGTGCGCACCGGCCCGCCGGGCGACGACGAGCCCGACATCGCCACCGGTGGCCGCTGGGCCGGGGTGCTGCCGGTGCGCACGGTCTTCGGAATCCCCGAGACGTGCCCCACGCTGCCCTCCGATGCCCCCGTGCCGGCCCACGTGGGCGACCGCCGGCCGGCCTAACGGTTTGCCGCTGACGGGCCCGGGCACGGATCGTGGTCCGCATGTCCAGGACCGAGGTGCGTCGCGACGACGGGGAACTGATCGGGTTCGTGGAGCCCGGCTCGGACGGTGGCTGGCGCGCGCTCGTGGTGTTCGGCGCCGAGCTCACCACCGCACCCGACCGCGACACCGCGATCGCCGAGGTCCGCTCGGCCGGGCTGGGGGTGCTCGCCGAGCGCTGGTGGTACCTCCGCGGCGGGGAGTGGCTGCCCGCCGCGATCCAGGAGGCCGGCCCCGGCCGCGTCGTCGCGGTCGTGGGGGACGACAGCCGTTTCGTGGGCGTGATCGGCAACTCCGACGCCGTCCCCGCGCTCACCCTCACCGGTTCGGACGCGGCTGCGCTCCGTAGGCGCCCGCCTGAGGGAGGCCACTGGACCGGGTGACGTAACCTCGGCCCGCGTGAACGCTCCCTACCCGGCCGCCGAGCGCCTCGATCTGGTCGAGGTGCTGCACGGGCACCGCGTGGCCGACCCCTACCGGTGGCTCGAGGACCCGGACGACCCGCGCACGCGGGAGTGGGCGGCCGCGCAGGACCTGCTGACGCGCGAGCACCTCGACGGGCTCCCCGGCCGCGACGGGCTCGCCACCCGGCTGAGCGCTCTCATGTCCGCGGGATCGGTGTCGGCTCCGCTGTGGCGCGCGGGCCGCCGCTTCTCCACCCGCCGGGAGCCGGGGCAGGAACACGCGGTGCTGCACGTCCGGGAGCCCGGCGGCGCCGAGCGGGTGCTGCTCGACCCGGTGGCCCTCGACCCCACCGGCCGCACCACGCTCGACGGCTGGGTGCCCGACCTGGAGGGCCGCCTGCTCGCCTACCAGCTCTCCAGCGGCGGCGACGAGCACTCGGTGCTGCACGTCCTGGACGTCACCACGGGGGAGGACGTCGAGGAGCCGATCGACCGCTGCCGGTACTCCGACGTCTCGTGGCTGCCCGGGGGCGAGGAGTTCGTGTTCGTCCGGATGGTGGCCGAGGACGAGGTGCCCGCCGGGGAACAGGCGTTCCACCGCCGGGTGTGGCGGCACCGGGTGGGCACGGCCACCGCGGACGACGAGCTGATCGACGGACCCGGGCTCTACGACGAGCACACCTACTACGGCGTGCACATCTCGCGGGACGGGGGCTGGCTGGTCGTCACCGGCAACGTCGGCACAGCGCGGCGCGACAGCGTGTGGATCGGCGAGCTCGGCGAGCGGACGCCGAAACTGACGCCGGTGCTCACCCAGGCCGACGACGTGCAGTGCCACGCATGGGTCGACCGGGACGGGCTGCTGTACCTGCACACCACCGACGGCGCGCCCCGCTGGCGGCTGGCCGTCACCGACCCGCGCACGCCGGCCAGGGAGCACTGGCGCGAGCTGGTGCCCGAGGACCCGGGTTCGGTGCTGCAGGCGGTGCGCCGGCTCGAACGGCCGG
The DNA here is from genome assembly GCF_039543345.1 of Pseudonocardia adelaidensis. Lineage (NCBI taxonomy): Bacteria > Bacillati > Actinomycetota > Actinomycetes > Pseudonocardiales > Pseudonocardiaceae > Pseudonocardia > Pseudonocardia adelaidensis. The sequence continues at coordinate 101,907 of NZ_BAABJO010000031.1, forward strand.
ACGGGCCGCCCCTGCTCGCGCTCGCCCGCGCCCGGCACGCCGTGGCCGAGGTGGCGCTGCACGACGCCGAGGACGGCAGCCTGCGCGGCACCGTCCCGCTCCCCGGTACCGGCTCGCTCACCGGCTTCTCGGTGGCCGACCGGGACACCCCCGCCGAGGCGGGCCGGCTGTGGCTGGGCTGGACCGACCTGGTCACGCCGCCCGAGGTGCACCGCTACGACCTGGCCACCGACCGCACGGTCCGGGAGGTCGCCGCACCCGGCTCCGTCGACGTGCCCGCGGTGCGCACTGAGCACCGCGAGTTCACCTCGGCCGACGGGACGACCGTGCGGATGTTCGTCATCTCGCCGCCCGGCGCGTCCGGCCCGCGGCCCGCGCTCGTCACCGGCTACGGCGGCTTCGGCATCAGCCGCGAGCCCGCCTACACCGCGTCGGCGCTCACCTGGGTCGAGAACGGCGGCACGTTCGCGCTGGTGTCCCTGCGCGGCGGTGGCGAGGAGGGCGAGGAGTGGCACCTCGCCGGGAACCGCGCCCACAAGCAGAACGTCTTCGACGACCTGCACGCCGCCGCCACCGCCCTGGTCGACGCGGGCGACACCGCGGCCGACCGGCTCGCGATCATGGGCGGCTCCAACGGCGGTCTGCTCGTCGGCGCGGCCCTCACGCAGCGCCCCGAGCTGTACCGGGCCGTCGTCTGCTCGGCGCCGCTGCTCGACATGGTGCGCTACGAGGAGTTCTCCCTCGGCCGCACCTGGAACGACGAGTACGGCACCGCCGCCGATCCCGAAGAGCTCGGCTGGCTGCTGAACTATTCGCCCTACCACCACGTCCACGAGGGTGTGGCGTATCCGGCCGTGCTCTTCACCGTGTTCGACTCCGACACCCGGGTCGACCCGCTGCACGCCCGCAAGATGTGCGCCGCCCTGCAGCACGCCACCACGGGCGACCCGCACACCCGTCCCGTCCTGATCCGCCGCGAGACCGACGTGGGCCACGGTGCCCGCGCGGTCTCCCGCAGCGTCGCGCTGGCGGTCGACCAGCTGTCCTTCCTCGCCGCACACACCGGTCTGGAGCTGTCGTGACCACCGTCCTGCCCACCGCCGCCGTCCCCGGCCAACCCACCTGCGCCGCCGACGCAGGCAGCTGGTGCGCCGAGTTCTACAAGTGGACCAACAGCGACTTCCTGGCCCGCTCCGCCGACACGATCATGTCCACGACGTTCAACACGGCGCTCATCGTCGTGCTGTGCATCGCGGCCCGGTACGTGATCCATCGTTCGATCAACCGCATCGTCGAGGGCGCCACCAACTCCCGGATCACCCGTCTCGTCGGCCGCGCACCCCGGCTGCGCGGGAGCACCAACGGCAACGGCCCGACCACCCCCCGCCGCGCGCAGCGGGCCCGCACCATCGGCTCGGTGCTGCGCTCCATCAGCTCCACCGTCATCCTCACGGTCGGCGCGATCATGGTGCTCGCCGAGTTCGGCGTCGCGCTCGCACCGATCCTCGCCTCGGCCGGGATCGTCGGCGTCGCGGTCGGGTTCGGCGCCCAGAACCTCGTGCGCGACTTCCTCTCCGGCATGTTCATGCTCCTGGAGGACCAGTACGGCGTCGGCGACATCATCGACGCGGGCGAGGCCAGCGGCGTCGTCGAGGCCGTCGGGCTGCGGATCACCACGCTGCGGGACCACCAGGGCACCGTCTGGTACGTCCGCAACGGCGAGATCCTGCGCGTCGGGAACAAGAGCCAGGGCTACGCCGTCGCCGTCATCGACCTGCCGCTCTCCCACGCCGCCGACATCCCCAGCGCCCGCGCCATCGCCGAGCGCGCCGCCACCGAACGGGTCGCCGAGGAGGACGTGGCCGACTTCGTGCTGGAGCCGCCCGAGATGCTCGGCGTCGAACGCGTCGCCGCCGAAGGCGTCACGCTGCGCCTGACCGTCAAGGTCAAGCCGGGCCAGCAGTTCGCCGTGCAGCGCGCGCTCAACGCCGCCATCGCCGACGCGTACGAGGACGCGGGCGTCCCCCGCCCATCGGTCTACCCGAGCGCGGAGTCACGCCCGTCGATGCCCTAGTCGGGGCGGGGAGGGATGATGGAGCCGTGACCGATCCTCAGAACTTCTACGCCGAGGTCGGCGGAGCCCCGGTCTTCGAGAAGCTCGTCCGGCGGTTCTACGAGCAGGTCGCCGAGGACGAGGTGCTGCGCCCGCTCTACCCGGAGGAGGACCTCGGCCCGGCCGAGGAGCGGCTGCGGATGTTCCTCGAGCAGTACTGGGGCGGCCCCCGCACCTATTCGGACCAGCGCGGCCACCCGCGCCTGCGGATGCGGCACGCGCCGTTCAAGGTCGGTCCCATCGAGCGGGACGCGTGGCTGCGCTGCATGCGGGTGGCGGTCGACGACGCCGGGCTGGACCCCGCCCATCGTGACCAGCTGTGGCAATACCTCACGTACGCGGCCGCAAGCATGGTCAACAGCCCCTTCTGAGGTTCACCCGACGGCTCGAAGTACTACCCGGTGTGACGAACAGCCCTCGCTCCGTCCCCATCCGCTTGGCAGTATTTGGCCCGTGTGGTGGCGCGACGCCGTGGTGTACCAGATCTACGTCCGATCGTTCTCCGACGCGGACGGCGACGGCATCGGCGACCTCGAGGGCATCCGGGCCCGGCTGGGGTACCTCGAGCTGCTCGGCGTCGACGCGCTGTGGCTCACCCCGTTCTACGCGTCACCGATGGCCGACCACGGCTACGACGTGGCGGACCCGCGCGACGTCGACCCGGTGTTCGGCGACCTCGCCGCGTTCGACCGCCTCGTCGCCGACGCCCACGAGCACGGCCTGCGCGTCACGATCGACCTCGTGCCGAACCACACCTCCAGCGAGCACGAGTGGTTCCGCGCGGCCCTCGACGCGACGCCCGGCAGCCCCGAGCGGGCCCGCTACCACTTCCGCCGGGGGCGCGGCCCGAACGGCGACGAACCCCCGAACAACTGGCAGAGCGTCTTCGGGGGGCCGGCCTGGACCAGGGCCCACGACCCGGACGGCAGCCGCGGCGAGTGGTACCTGCACCTGTTCTCGCCCGAGCAGCCGGACCTGAACTGGACGAACGCCGAGGTCTGGGCCGACCTGGAGAAGACCCTGCGGTTCTGGCTCGACCGCGGCGTCGACGGCTTCCGCATCGACGTCGCCCACGGCATGAGCAAGCCACCCGACCTCCCGGATGCCCGGGAGCACCGGGCACCCCACGGCGACGGCGAGCGGTGGTCCGCCTCCGTGGTCGAACCGGACCCGCGGTTCGACCACGACGACGTGCACAACGTGCACCGCATGATCCGCGCCGTGCTCGACCACTACCCCGGCCGGCTCGTCGTGGGAGAGGTGTGGGTGGGCGACAGCGCCCGGTTCTCGCGCTACCTGCGCCCCGACGAGCTGCACCTCGGCTTCAACTTCCGGCTCGTGCGCGCGCCGTTCGAGGCCGCCGCCATCCGCACCGCGATCGAGCAGTCGCTCGCCGCCATCGCCGACGTCGGCACCCCAGCGGCGTGGACGCTGTCCAACCACGACGTCTCCCGGCCGGTCACCCGCTACGGCGGTGGCGCCGAGGGCCTCGCGCGGGCCAGGGCGATGGCGCTCGTCGAGCTGGCGCTGCCCGGGGTCGTCTACCTCTACAACGGCGAGGAGCTCGGCCTCCCCGACGTCGAGCTGCCCGACGAGGTACTGCAGGATCCGATCTGGGAGCTCTCCGGCCGGACCCGCAGGGGCCGAGACCGCTGCCGGGTGCCGATCCCGTGGGAGGGCAGCGCGCCGGGCTACGGGTTCACCTCGGGCGACCCCTGGCTCCCGATGCCCCCCGACTACGGGAAGCTCGTCGCAGCGGAGCAGCTCGAGGACACCGGCTCCATGCTGTCGCTGGTGCGGCGGGCCATCGAGCTGCGCAAGACGCACCCCGGCTTCGCCGGCGGCCGGGAGCTGGAGTGGTTCGGCGCGCCGGACGGTTGCTTCGCGTTCCGCCGGGCCGGCACCACCCTGGTCTGCGCGCTGAACACCTCCACCGAGCTGGTCCCGCTCCCTCCGGGCGAGGCCATCCTGGCCAGCGGCCCCCTCGCCGACGGCATGCTCCCCCCGGACACCGCGGTCTGGCTCGCCTGAGCCCGGACGACCGTGACCCCTCAGCCGACGAGCAGTGGGAGCGCCGTGACGCGCCGGCGCACGATCGCGCCGTAGCGGGCGTCGAGCCGCATCCAGCTGCCGGTGGCCGAGACGCGCACGACGCCCGCGTCCGGGCCCGTGTCGCCGAGGAAACCCATCCCCGAGAGCGCGAACAGGCAGCGCAGTGGCACCTTCACCTGGGGCACCTTGACGGCCGGCCGGGCGCCCGCCGAGACCGTGAGCACGGTCTGGTCCAGCAGCGACGCGGGCGGTCCCATCGGGCCCGCGTTCTCCCTGGCGAGGGCGAGCCCGCGCTCGGTGAGCCGCTCCAGCTCCGCGGCCGGCACGTCGTCGACCTGCTGCCAGCCCTCGGACGGCGGCAGCTCGCCGTGCCAGAGCCCGCCGGTGCCGGGGTCCACGGTGGCGGCCCGCTCCACCGTGAGCGCCGTGAGCAGGCCCGCGGCGGGCATCGTGACGTCGCCGGGCTCGACCTCGCCGTGCACGGTGCGGGTGGCGAGCGCGTCGAACGGCGTGGCCGCCCACGCCGTGACGGTGCCTGCGCCGCTCTGCAACCGCACGAGCGCGGCCTGGTCGAGCCGCACCACCCGCGCGACGAACGCGCCGAGGTCGCCGCGCTCGTCCGGATCCGGCACCGTCAGCCGGGTCACGCCGCCCACCTCCCCAGGAACTCCCGCTCCTGCGCGGTCAGCCGCCGGGGCCGCTGGGCCGCCAGGTCGAACGTGGCGAGCCGCGTCTCCGCCGTGACCGCCACGGCGTCGGCCTCGTCCGGCCCGTCGTGCATGGCGTAGCGGATGCGGAACGCCGCCGCCCGCATCTCGTCCACCATCATCGCCACCCGCAGCCGCCGGGACCGGTAGGAGATCTGGCGCTTGTAGTCCACCGACAGGCCCGTGACGAGCAGGCCCGCGGCGAACCCGGCCACGCCCTCCGCCCCGGCCGCGTCGAAGACGAGCTGGATGCGGGCCTCCTCGAGCAACGTCACCGTGACAGCGTGGTTGACGTGCTGGAAGACGTCCTGGTCGGTCCAGCGCACGGAGACCTGAGCGATGAAGGGAGCCACCCGTCCACCTTCTCAACCGGCGCCCGGCGCCGCGTCAGCGGGCCAGGCCGCGCAGCTGGCGCGAGACCACCGACAGCGTGGCCAGGTCCAGCTGCCCCGCCTTGTCGACCTCCTGCAGGGCCGCCCTCGCGCGCAGGAGGCGCGACGCGTTCGCCTTCTCCCACAGCGCGATGGCCTTGTCCACGGACGTGCCCGGGCCCGCCTCGCGCAGCGCGTCGAGGGTGATGGCCCGCAGCGACGCGTACAGGTCGTCGCGCAGGGCGAGCCGGGCGAGCGCGTGCCACCGGTCGCCCCGCTCCAGCGCGGTGACCGACGTGAGCGCCGAGTCGACGCCCAGGTGCTCGGACAGCCCGTAGTAGAGCGCCGCCACCTCCTGCGGCTCCCGCGCCTCCCGGTCGCGCTCCGACAGCTCGGTGAGCTCGACGACGTCGAGCAGCCCGTAGCCGTAGATCAGCACGGCGTTGCGCATCGCCGCCTCCGGCGCCATGCCGGCCGACCGCAGCTCGGCGGCCTTCATCTCGACGGTCGCCAGCTCGCGCCCGCGCAGGAACTGCGGCAGGGCCGCTCGCAGCTCGCGCACCATGGTCGCGAACCTGCTCACCTCCGCCCCGACCGCGAGCGGCTGCGGGCGGTTGGTGAGGAACCAGCGCGAGGCCCGGTCGAGCAGCCGCCGCGTCTCCAGGACGAGCGCGTCGGACACGGCCGTGGGGATCTGCGGCGACCGCAGCTCCTCCCACAGCGCCGGGAGCTCGTACACGGCCGTGGTGACGGCGTAGGCGCGCACCGCGTCGGTGGGGCCTGCCGAGAGCTCCTCGCCCAGCCGGAACGCGTACGTCATCCCGGCACCGTCGACCATCTCGTTGACCAGCATCGTGGTGACGATCTCGCGCCGCAGCGGGTGCTCCCGGACGGCCGCGGCGAACCGCTCGCGTACCGCGTGCGGGAAGTACTCCGGCAACCTCGCCGCGAACGCGGCGACGTCGGGCAGGTCGGTGCTGAGCACCTGCGCGGTGAGGTCGAGCTTGGTGTGGGCGAGCAGCGTGGCGAGCTCCGGGCTGCTCAGCCCGGCACCGGCCGCCTCCAGCGCCTCGTAGCCGGCGTCGTCGGGCAGCACCTCGATCTCGCGGTCGAGCCCGTGGCGGGCCTCGAGGTCGGCGGTGAGCCGCGCGTGCACGCTGACCATCGCGGGGGCATGGGCCCGCGCGATGCCCAGCACCTCGTTCTGGTCGCGGTTGTCGGCGAGGACGAGCCGCCCCACCTCGTCGGTCATCTCCAGGAGGACCTCGTTGCGCGCATCCCGTTCCAGCTCGCCCGCCGCCACGAGGCGGTCCAGCAGGATCTTGATGTTGACCTCGTGGTCGGAGCAGTCCACGCCCGCGGAGTTGTCGATCGCGTCCGTGTTGATCTTGCCGCCACGCCGCGCGAACTCGATGCGGCCGCGCTGCGTCAGACCGAGGTTGCCGCCCTCGCCGACGACCTTCACCCGCAGCTCGGACGCATCGGCCCGCACGGGGTCGTTGGCCTTGTCGCCCGCGTCGGCGTGCGTCTCGTCCGACGCCTTGACGTACGTGCCGATGCCGCCGTTCCAGAGCAGGTCGGCCGGTGCGCGCAGGATCGCCGCGATCAGCTCCGGCGGGCTCAACCGGTCGACGCTCTCGGCGATGCCGAGCGCGGCGCGGATCTCCGGTCCGATCGGCACCGACTTCGCCGTGCGCGGCCACACCCCACCGCCCGTGCTGATCACCGACCGGTCGTAGTCGTCCCACGACGAGCGCGGCAGCGCGAACAGCCGCTCCCGCTCGGCGAAGCTCGCGGCGGCGTCGGGGTCCGGGTCGACGAAGACGTGCCGGTGGTCGAACGCGGCGAGCAGCCGGATGTGCGGTGAGAGCAGCATCCCGTTGCCGAACACGTCGCCGGACATGTCACCGACGCCGACCACCGTGAACTCCTGCGTCTGGGTGTCGATCCCCAGCTCGCGGAAGTGCCGCTTCACGCTCTCCCACGCACCCTTGGCGGTGATGCCCATGGCCTTGTGGTCGTAGCCGACCGAGCCGCCGGAGGCGAACGCGTCACCGAGCCAGAAGCCGTACCGCGCGGCGACGTCGTTGGCGACGTCGGAGAACTTCGCGGTGCCCTTGTCCGCGGCGACGACGAGGTAGGAGTCGTCGGCGTCGTGGCGCACCACGTTCGGCGGCGGCACGTTCTCCGCGCCCACGAGGTTGTCGGTGATGTCCAGCAGCCCGGAGACGAACGTCCGGTAGCAGTACTCGACCTCCTCGGGCCCCGCATCGGGGCGCCGGACGATGAACCCGCCCTTCGCGCCCACCGGCACGATCACCGCGTTCTTCACCGCCTGCGCCTTGACCAGGCCGAGGATCTCCGTGCGGTAGTCCTGCGGACGGTCGGAGTACCGCAGCCCGCCGCGCGCCACCGGCCCGAACCGCAGGTGCACGCCCTCCACCCGCGGCGAGTACACGAAGATCTCGAACTTCGGCCGCGGCGCCGGCATGCCGGGCACCTCGGCCGGGTTCAGCTTGAACGAGAGGAACGCGCGGTCCCGGAAGTAGTTGGTGCGCAGCGTCGCCGTGATCATGGCGAGGTAGCTGCGGAGGATCCGGTCGGCGTCCAGACCGGTGACGGCGTCGATCAGCCCGCGCACCTCGGAGAGCGCCGCGAGCACCTCCCGCTCCCGCTCGCCGAGCTCGGGCGCGAACCGAGCGTGGAACAGCGCCATCAGCGCCCTGGCGGCCTCCGGGTAGGCGAGCAGCGTGTTCGCCATGTACTGCGGGCCGTAGGGGCTGCCCAGCTGACGCGCGTAACGCGCGTACGCCCGCAGCACGGCGGCCTCCCGCCACGCCAGTCCGGCCCGCAGCACCAGCTCGGAGAACCGGTCGGACTCGGCGTCGCCGCGCCACGCCGCGCGGAACGCCGTGCAGAACGCCTGCACCGCCTCCGGGTCCTCCAACGCCGCGCGGGTGGTGTCGTCGACCTTCAGGCCGAAGTCGTAGAGCCAGCAGCGCAGCCCGTCCGGGCGCACGAACTCCGACGGGCGCTCGTCGAGCACCTCCACGCCGAGCTGCTGCAGCAGCGGCATCACGGCGGTCAGCGAGACCGGCGCACCGGCGAGGTACAGCGTGAACCGCGGCTCCCCGTCCTCGACGTCGGCCACGTACATGCGGGTGTCGAACGCGCCCGCCTCGGACAGGGCCGCGATCCGACGGAGGTCCTCGACGGCGTGCTGCGGGGCGACGGCGGCCTTGTACGGCTCGGGCACCCCGGGCAGCAGCGCGGCCATGTTCGCGGTGTCGGGCTGCGAGAGCAGCCGGTCGTCCCATGTGCGGACGGCCTCGGTGAGCTCGTCCTGCAGCTCCTCCGTGTCGACCCCGCCGAACCCGACGGCGTCGGGCTCGGCCAGCACCGTGAAGTGCACCATCGCGAGGCTCGACTCCGACAACCGCACCGTGAACTCGACGTGCCGGCCGCCCAGCCGGCGCTGCAGCACGTCGGCCATCCGGATGCGGGCGTCGGTGGTGTAGCGATCCCGCGGCACGTAGACGAGGCACGAGATGAACCGGCGGTACGGGTCGGGCCGCAGGAACAGCCGCACCGCGCGGCGACCGGCCACCGCGAGCACGCCGACCGCGGTGTCGTGCAGCCGCTGCTCGCCCACCGCGAACAGTTCCTCGCGGGGCAGGCCGGAGATCACCTCCAGCATCCGCTGCCCCGAGTACGAGTCCAGCGGGAAGCCTGCCCGGTGGATCGCGTCGCGCACGCGCCGCTCGACGACCGGGATGTCCAGCACGCTCTCGTACAGCGCGGGCACGGTGAGCAGCCCGAGGAACCGGTGCTCGCCAACGAGCCCGCCGCCGGCGTCGAACGTCCGGATCGCGAGGTAGTACGGGTGGACCGGACGCAGCGGGCTGGGCGCGCTGGCCCGCGTCATCAGCAGCAGCTCGTCCTGGTCCTGCGCCTTCTCGACCTTGGGCGCGAACTTCTCCGCGATCGTCGAGCCCTTCCGGAGCACACCGAGCCCCGAATCCGCTTCGGCGTGCAGGTCGTCGCCGCTCGCCGTGTAGTGCTCGTAGCCGAGGAAGGTGAAGTGGTCGTCGGCGAGCCACCGCAGCAGCTCCGCGACGTCCGCCGGGTGGGTGCCGTCGGCCGCGGTGGAACGGCGCGGCAGCTCGTCCGCCACCTGCTGTGCCCGCCGCACCATCGGCTCGGCGTCCTCGACGATCTCCCGGACGTCGCTCAGCACGCGTGCCAGCGCCTGCTCGAGGTCGGCCCGGTCGACATCGGTGGGCAGCAGGTCGAGGTGGATCCACGACTCGGCGATCGCACCGACGGGCGGGGCCGCCGGATCCGCGTCGGTGAGCACCTCCTCGAGCTCGCCCGTGGGACCCCGGCGCACCACGACGATCGGGTGGATCACGCGCTGCGTCTCGGCGCCCGCCCGGGCCACGGCCGCGAGCAGCGACTCGACGAGGAACGGCATGTCGTCCGTGACGACCTCGACGACCGAACCCGCCTCCGGTCCCTCCTGCGGGTCCCGCACGCGGATCAACGGCTCACCGGCGGCCCGCACCTGGGCGAGCTGCAGGTGGCCGCGGGCCGCGCCCAGCAACAGCGGAAGGTGATCCCCGCGCTGCAGGTCGGGCGCGTGCCGGGCGTACAGCGCCCCCAGGTCGGCAAGGGCAGGGTCGGTCGGCTCGGGATCGGTCGCGGGCGACTGCGCCCGCTCCCGGGTCCGGCTCGTCACAATGCAGCTCCGGGTCTCGCCGACGGCGTACTCACTCCGCCGCCGTGGGGTGCCCGCGGGGCAGCGGGCTCGCCAGCCACCCTAGCCCTGCTCCGCGCGACCGATTCGCGGTCGTCGATCGCGCCGCCCCGGGTCGCAACCCGGCGCGGAACGGCCCTGCACACGGGCGGTTGCGGCCCGGCGGGGCTAGATCCCCCGGTACGCCGCCAGCGCGCCGGCGAGCAGGTCGGCGATCCCGAGGTTCTCGGTCGCCTCCGCCCGGGCGGGCTCGCCCGCCGCCACTGCCCGATCGCCGCCGGACGCCGTGGCGGGATCGGCGCCCGGCTCGGTGGCCGTGGCGACACCGGCCTCGCGCTTCGCGCGCCGCCCCGATCCACCGGCCGCGGGGCGTGCACCGTTCGCGATCCCGTTGCCGTTGGAGCCGTTGCCGTTGGAGCCGTTGCCGTTGGAACCGGTGCCGTTGGAACCGGTGCCGTTCGACCCCGTGCTCGCCCGTCCGTCGCCGCTGCGGCGACGGGCTGCGCGGCCGGATCCGCCGGTGTTCGCAGGGCTCCGCTCGCCGGACGGTCGGTCCTGGGCATCCACCCGGTGCCGGCGGCCCCGCTCGACCCCCTCGTCGCGCACCGGACCGGAGCGGTCGGCGCCGTGGCGTCCCGGGCTCGCCTTGGCGTCCGACGGCTCGGGTTCGGGCGGCGCGGTGTCGCCGGAGAAGGGCCACCGCGGGGATCCGACGGCGGCGGGCTCGACGGCCTCCGTCCCGTGCCCCGTGTCGTTCTCCGTGCGGCCGTGGGCCCCGCGTTCCTGCCGGCGGCGCGCCGCGGCCCGGTACTTCTGCCCCCTGGCCTCCGAGGGGTCGGCGGTGAGCTCGCTCCACGGGTCGGCGGGCTCGCCGCGGCGGCGCCGCCCGGCCGGGTCGCGCACGCGCCCGCTGGGGATCAGCGGCTGGAGGATCTGCGCTCCCACCGGGCCGTCGGCGTCGTGCACCGCCACACGCAGCTGCGCACCGGGGAGCTCCTCCTCGGTGACGAAGCCGTCCAGCAGGCCGGGCAGCGTGCGATGCATCCAGTCGGTGGCATCGGAACGGCTCCAGCCCGCACCTGTGACGACGAGCGCATCGGAGTCGCCGAACCGGGTGCTCCCACCGGGCGGCAGCCGGTCGGCGAGCATCTCGGCGACGGCCCGCACCACCGCCGCCGCCCTCGGCCCGGCGAAGCGCCGCCCGTCCCGAGCGATGTCGACGACCACGGCGCACCCGTCGTCGGACGGCGGCTCCGCGATCGACTCGAGCGACACGGGCTTCCCGACCCCGATCCCGCTGAGGGCCCGGTCGAGTTCGGCGAGTGCGGACTGCAGCCAGCCGTCGGAGTCGTCGGAGTCGTCGGAGGAGGCCGGGGGCTCGAGGGCCGGCTCGGCCTCGCCGCGCACCTCCGCCCGCGACGACCACGGCTCGGCGCTCGGCTCCTCCGCGCGCCGTCGCCCGGCGCGGGTAGCCCGCGAGCCGCCGTCGCCGGGAGTCTCGGCGGCCGCACCAGGGCTGCCGTGGCGCCCGCCCGTCGTGCGGTCAGCGGACTCGGTGCGCTCGCTGTCGCCGTGACGCGAGCGCCGCTGCGCGCGCCCCGGCTGCTCCTGCACCCCGGAACCGTCGGCGTCCAGAAGTGCGTCGCGGTCGGCCGGCTCGGCGTGCCGGGACTCGGCCGGTGCGTCGTCCCGCTCGTCACGGCTACGGCGCGCAGGTCGGCGTCCGGTGTCGGCCGGTCGGCCCCTGCGGCGCGCCCGGGGCCGCTCCTCGGCCTCGCCCGCGTCGAGGGTCGGGACCCACCCCGACGACACGTCCGGCTCCTCGGGGCGGTGTTCCGGGGCGCCGACGGCCTTGCCGTTGCGACGCGTCGAGCGGTTCTCGTCGGGCCGGTCGGATCCGGCACGCAAGCTCCTGATGAGCAGGTCGCCGATCGGCGAGTCGCCGCCCGACCCGTTCCAGGGCACCGCGTCCCACGCCGTCTCCTCGGCGGCCACGGGCTCCTCGGCGGCCACGGGGTCGGCCTCGACGGGCGCGGGTTCGTCGAACAGCCGCTCGAAGCGGGACTTCCCGCGCTCCTGGTGCTCGCCCCGGCTCGCCCTGAGCTTCCGGTCGCTCCGGGTGATCGCAGGCAACACCGTGGTTGCATCGGCGCTGGACGCGGCGTCGACGGGGGCGGACGCCGGAGACGTCGCCCGTTCCCGGCGCCGCTGCGGCCGCTCGGGCTCGGCCGCCAGCTCCGCCAGCGCGGCCAGGAAGCGACGGGACCGGTCGCGGTCGCGGCGTTCCGCACCCACGGCGAGCTGAAGTGCCTCCAGCGCGACCTCGAGCTGCTCCGCCTGCTCGTGCAGCGCACCGAGCGCCGTGCGGCAGACGGCCTCGAGGTCCGGCACGTCGCACCCGGTGGCGTCCTCCGCGGCCTGCGCGAGCAGCTGCGCGGTGGCGGCGCGAGCATCCGCACCGCCGTCGCCGCGGGGGTCCTGCGCGGCCAGCACCCTCGTGACGGTGAGCCGGAGCAGCGCCAGCTGGCGGGTGGGACGCGCCTGCTCGGAGAGCCGGGGCAGCAGCGCGCCGCAGCCGTCCCGGGCTTCACCGACCCGCCCCGCGTCCAGCAGCGCGGAGATCCACTCCGCCGCGAGCGCCGCCGCCAGGTAGCCCGACGGGGTGCCGGAGCCGACCCGGCCGCGCTCCAGGCGGGCGAGCCCGTCGGATGCGTGGTCGACGGCTGTGGCCGGCCGCCCGGCACGCCGCTCCACGACCGCCCGGACCAGTGCCACCGACGCGCCACCGATCTCCGCCACCGGGCCACCGACCATCGCCCAGGCGGCGTCAGCGGCGTCGAGCGCGGCCGCGACCTCCTCGGGGGAGTCCTCGACGGCGCACCGAGCGTGGGCGCAGAGGAGGTCGGCGGCCAGCTCGGGGTCGTTGTCGTCGGCGTGCACGCCGGCGAGGAGCCCGCGGGCGGACTCCACCTCTCCGGCCCCGGCCGCGACCATCGCCAGCTCGATCCGGAGGCGGTCGGCCGCGGCTCCGGCCAGCGCGTCGTTGCCCCAGCGCCCCAGGGCCGCGAGCACGGTGCACGCGGTTTCGCGTCCGTCGCCGGTGGCGGCCCGTGCGTGCACGGCCCACCCCGCCGCGGCCAGCCAACGGTCCCGCTGGCCTGCGGCGGACGCCTCCTCGAGCACGTGGTCGGCAAGCTCGGCCGTGAGATCGGGGCGGGCCCACCGCAGCGTCGCAGCCGCCTTGACGAGGTCTGCGTCCACCCGTGGTACCACTCCGATCACTCGGCCTTCGGCACGCGTCGACCCCACGTGACCTCCTGAAGTGCCGGGATCCACCACCCGAGCCGGTAAGGCTCACCAGCCGGGGGATGCATAGCTCTCAGTCGCGGGTCAGCTTACGGTGCGTCACTCGGTGCGGTCGCGCGGCCTCCGCTCCCATGCGTTCGATCTTGTTGCGCTCGTACGCCTCGAAGTTGCCCTCGAACCAGAACCACGAGGCCGGGTTCTCGTCGCTGCCCTCCCACGCCAGGATGTGCGTGACGACGCGGTCGAGGAACCAGCGGTCGTGCGAGATCACCACGGCACAGCCGGGGAACTGCTCCAGCGCGTTCTCCAGCGATCCGAGCGTCTCGACGTCGAGGTCGTTGGTCGGCTCGTCCAGGAGGATCAGGTTGCCGCCCAGCTTGAGCGTGAGCGCCAGGTTCAGCCGGTTGCGCTCACCACCCGACAGCACGCCCGCCGGCTTCTGCTGGTCGGGCCCCTTGAACCCGAACGCCGCCACGTACGCCCGCGAGGGCATCTCGACGTTGCCCACCTTGATGTGGTCGAGCCCGTCGGAGACAACCTCCCAGACCGTCTTCTTCGGGTCGATCCCGGCCCGGTTCTGGTCGACGTAGGACAGCCGCACCGTGTCGCCGACCCGGACCGTGCCGGAGTCCGGCTCCTCCAGCCCGACGATCGTCTTGAACAGCGTGGTCTTGCCGACCCCGTTCGGGCCGATGACGCCGACGATGCCGTTGCGCGGCAGCGAGAACGACAGGTCCTTGATCAGGACGCGGCCGTCGAAGCCCTTGTCGAGGTGCTCGACCTCGACCACGACGTTGCCCAGCCGCGGCCCGGGCGGGATCTGGATCTCCTCGAAGTCGAGCTTGCGGTACTGCGCGGCCTCGGCGGCCATCTCCTCGTAGCGCTGCAACCGGGCACGGCTCTTCGCCTGCCGCGCCTTCGCCCCCGACCGGACCCACGCCAGCTCGGACACGAGCCGCTTCTGCAGCTTGGCGTCCTTGCGGCCCTGCACGGCGAGGCGCTCGGCCTTCTTCTCCAAGTAGGTGGAGTAGTTGCCCTCGTAGCCGATCGCCCGGCCCCGGTCGAGCTCCATGATCCACTCGGCGACGTTGTCGAGGAAGTACCGGTCGTGGGTGACCGCGAGGATGGCGCCGGCGTAGCTCGCAAGGTGCTGCTCCAACCACAGCACGCTCTCCGCGTCGAGGTGGTTGGTCGGCTCGTCCAGCAGCAGCAGGTCGGGCTTGCTCAGCAGCAGCTTGCACAGCGCGACCCGCCGCCGCTCACCGCCCGACAGCTGGGTGACCGGGGCATCCGGCGGCGGGCACCGCAGCGCGTCCATCGCCTGCTCGAGCTGGGAGTCGAGCTCCCACGCGTCGTTGTGGTCGAGGATCTCCTGGAGCCGGCCCATCTCCTCCATCAGCTCGTCGGAGTAGTCCGTGGCCATCTGCTCGGCGATCTCGTTGTAGCGGTCGAGCTGCTCCTTGATCTCGCCGAGGCCCTCCTCCACGTTGCCGAGGACCGTCTTCTCCTCGTTCAGCGGCGGCTCCTGCTGGAGGATGCCGACCGTGGCTCCGGGGGCCAGGATCGCGTCGCCGTTGTTCGGCTGCTCGAGCCCGGCCATGATCTTGAGCACCGTCGACTTCCCGGCGCCGTTCGGTCCGACGACGCCGATCTTCGCTCCGGGCAGGAAGTTCAGCGTGACGTTGTCGAGGATGACCTTGTCGCCGTGGGCCTTCCGGACCTTCTGCATGCTGTAGATGAACTCCGCCACGTGACGATGGTAGTTGCGGCCGGTCACGGTCCGACGGCGCCCTCACCCGCGAGCACACCCACCCGGGCGTCGCGGCCCGAGCGCGCGAAACCCGCTTCGCCCGCGACCGGCCACTCGCCCGGCTCTACCGCCGGTGAGGCCGCCGGACCGCTCCCGGAGGACGGGGCGCCGTCGACATCGGCCGACGCACCTTCCGGAGCCTCGGCCGCCGCCCCTCTCGTGCGGGTGACGGCGGCGGTGCACCACCGCAGGTCCGGCCCCACGGCGGCCGCGCTGATCTCCAGCCTGCGCTCGACGCGCCCGTCGCGCTCGAAGCTCGAGTTGATCAGCTTGCCGTGCACGATGACGGGGTCGCCGATGCGGAGCGACCTGAGGACGCTCTCCGCGAGCTGCCGCCAGCACGTGACGGTGAGGTACACCGGCTGCGCGTCGTTCCACGAGTCGGCGGCGCGGTCGAACCACCGCTCCGTGGTGGCCACGCGGAACTTCGCCCCGGTGCCGCCCTTCGCCGAACTGAGCCGCTCCGGCTTCGTGGCGATCCGCCCCGGCACCGTCAGGTAGATCGTGCTCATCGTGCTCGCTCCTCGCTCGTATCCGCCGGCCTGTTCGGCCACCTGCGACGAGCGTGCGCCGTTCGCGACGCGGAAACGAGGCCGGAGCCGCAACTGTGGATGACCGAGAGGCGAGGTGGACAACTCGCGTCGTCGACCCCGGATCTGTCGGTGCCAGGTGCGACACTGGGCCAAAAACAAGAGTGGGCCCCCGCCTGTTGGCGGGGGCCCACAACACGTTGAATGTCGGCGGCGACCTACTCTCCCACACCCTGGCGAGTGCAGTACCATCGGCGCTGGAGGGCTTAGCTTCCGGGTTCGGGATGGGA